>JAHQVR010000138.1 GCA_019634245.1 Gammaproteobacteria bacterium | reverse complement strand
GAATCTGTTCCTGTGTTCCACCAATTTACGCTACTTACCGATCAAAGAGCTGCGATACAAAAAGCGCTTAGCGAAGAACAGATTGCATCGGCGATCTACTACCCCATTCCTTTGCACAAACAAAAGGCTATTCGCGAACAGATGAACGCTGAGGCGCATTGTCCCACTTCAGAAGACTACTGTGAGCGCTGTCTTTCACTACCGATTTATCCAGAACTCTCCGGCGAATCCATTGACCGAATCGTCTCAGTCGTGAAGAACGCTCTCTCGGTCAGCTAACGTTGTATACACTTATGGTTTCAGCTGGAGAGACCTCCGGTGACATGCATGCATCACATGCGCTGCAGCAACTGACCAAACTAGGTGTTTCCCATAACAGTTTTGGCATGGGCGGCCATCAGCTGGAAGCCAACGGTACCGAACTCATTGTCGATAGCCGAACCCTCGGAGTTATTGGCCTGGTCGATGTGATACGCAACTATCATCGGTTTCGCATAAGACTCTATCGACTGCGCAAGGCATTGAAAGAACGCCGACCCGATATGTTGGTTATCGTCGATTATCCAGATTTCAATTTAAAGCTTGCTAAAACCGCCACCCAGCTCGGTATTCCAGTGCTGTTTTACATTAGCCCGCAGTTGTGGGCATGGCGTCGAGGTCGTGTAAAAACCATCGGGAAAAAAATTACCCACATGGCAGTGCTGTTCCCATTTGAAGTGCCTTTTTATCGCGACGCTGGCATTCCGGTGACATTCGTTGGCAATCCACTGGTCGATGACGCTGTGTGTGCGTCAACAAAGGCTGAAGCCAGGAAAGCACTCTCACTTGGAATATCTTCACCCACCGTTGCACTGCTGCCCGGCAGCCGCTATCGGGAACTGGAAAAACATTTGCCAGTTATGCTACAGGCCGCGAAACAAATTCAACAAGCACTGCCGGCGTGCCAATTTGTTCTACCTTGTGCCCCGTCGCTGGATATAGGATCCGTTGAACAACAGATCGCCGATGCAGGCATTCCAGTGGTACTGTCGACAGGTCAATCGTATCTCGCCATGCGAGCCGCCGACTCGGTAATCACCGCCTCTGGAACAGCCACGCTGGAAACGGCTTTGATAGGCACACCAATGTGCGTTGTCTACATCGTCAGCCCACTCAACTATGCCATTATGAGTCGTTTGATTGAAATAGACGATATCGCCCTGGTGAATATTGTCGCTGGCAAGAGAGTCGTTCAAGAGTTCATACAACACTCAGCGACGCCAGAGGCGATCGCTTCTGAAACACTCAACATCCTCTCAAAGCCTGAATATCACCAGCAGATGTGCACTGAGCTTAAGAAGGTGAAAGACACGATGGGTGATGGTGGAGCGTCAAAACGGGTGGCGCAACTCATTCATTCGATGCTGGCGTGATAGAGAGTTTTCTTGCTGTTAGAAAGCATTTATTCTAGTGCTTCTAGGAGAAGCCAATCCGGACAATAACTTCCACTTAAGTGTTACCCTGACCTGACTTGCTTAACGTTCGATGTGAGAGTAACGTGTTGCGAGGCGGCCCCTCGTCCTTTCAATCACTACATAGATATGCTCCAGATAGCCGTGTTGCGAGTGTTCATTCTCTGGGCCGCGGGCCTAGGTGCGGCTGCCCAGTTTTCAAAGATCACCCTGTTTCTTCCCGAGCTCGACTCAATGTACCCGAACGCCACTATTGTGCTCGGTTTCTTGGTGTCGGTTGTGAGTTTAATCGGCGCTATTTTCGGTTTGGTGGTTGGCACACTGGCTGCGCGAAGAGATTTGAAACGAGTGCTACTCTTCGGATTAGTGCTTGGCGCTATGGTTTCTCTAGTTCAATTCACTCAACTGCCACTGAATATTTTTTTACTGACCCGAATTTTAGAAGGCGTATCCCATCTGGCTATCGTTGTGTCAGCACCCACTCTCATTGCTTGGAACAGTTCACGCCAATATCAGCCTCTTGCCATGACCCTATGGGGTACGTTCTTCGGAGTTTCATTTGCGTTAACTGGCTGGCTGGGGCTAGCCTTTGTTTCCAAGCACGGCGTTTCATCCCTGTTTATGGTTCATGGCCTACTCATGGGCTTGATTGCGCTGTTGGTGCTATTGATTGTACCGGCAGCAAAACCGACAACTCGAGATACAGTCACCCATACCAATTTAGTTTCGTGGACGGGACTTTTAAATCAACATAAGCACGTGTGGGGTTCGCCCACGATGGCAGCACCGGCGGCTGGCTGGTTGTTTTATACCTTGACGTTTTTAGCCCTGCTAGGTGTCTTACCCAGCATCATGCCACCAGAGTTACGAGGGCTTACCGCATCTGGATTACCCATTGCCAGTATCATTACATCATTGACGCTTGGTGCGTTGTTGCTACGCGTCTGGTCAGCGGTTAAGGTTGTCTGCCTAGGGTTTGTCGCAGCATTAGTGCCCATCTTCCTACTACCTCTACAAGATATACAGTTTGTCGTTTGTATCGCATTGTTTGTCGCACTAGGGTTGGTTCAAGGTGCCAGTTTTGCCGCCATTCCGCAATTAAACACTGAAACTACCGATCAGGTGCTCGCCAACGGAGCATTTGCACAAGCCGGCAACATTGGTAATCTCTGTGGAACACCCCTTCTTCTACTGTTGTACAACGTCGGCGGAGTGGTTGCGCTAAGTGCTATGGTAGGAATGTGTTATTTACTCGCAATCGGCGCACACTACAGATTTGCCATGCGTCGAACGGATGTGCAAACCGGCTTGCGATAGTACACTCGATCAAAGCCATCTTCGAGTGGTGTAATTGTCCAAGAAAGGGTTTACCGAACGATACCGCGCTCGCTTGCGGTGATGAAATCTATCAGGCGCTGCACTTCTGGCACACCTGCAGCATCGCTGGCCAAGGAAGCAATAGCCTCCTCACGATCACCGCGTTGACGAACCAGAGCAACGTAGGCTCGATGTAACGCACTGATGGTATCGTCACTAAAGCCTCGGCGCCGCAAGCCATTTTTATTGATCCCACGAGCTGTTGCGTAGTTTCCCACCGCCAGTGTGTAAGGGGTGATATCCCGGTTCGCGACCGAACTCAAACCCACGAAGGCATGCTCACCGACCGTGCAGAACTGATGAACCAACGCAAAGCCAGAGAGTATGGCGTAGTCGCCGACAGTGACATGCCCTGCCAGAGACGCACCATTGGAAAACACCACATGACTGCCAATCTGGCAATCATGAGCGACATGTATGTACGCCATCAGTAAATTGTGGTTACCAATACGAGTTACACCACCACCACCAACGGTACCTCGGTTGATCGTCGCATATTCGCGAATAACATTGTCTTCGCCGATCTCTAAGCTAGTGCGCTCGCCAGCATATTTTAAATCTTGTGGGTCTTCACCCACAGAGGCAAAGGGATAGATTCGGGTTCTGGCACCGATTTTCGTAGGGCCTTTGAGAACCACATGGGCACCAATCACACAGCCACTTTCAAGCGTAACGTCTGCACCCACGATAGAAAATGGCCCAACCTCGACGTCATCGGCGACGATGGCGGATTCATCGACAATGGCACTTGGGTGTATCAATCTTTTAGCTCGTTCTCAGCAACCACAACTTCTGCACTACACACATGTTCGCCCTCCACAGTAGCCCGTGCATCAAACTTCCAGATACCGCGACGGACTTTGAGCACCTCTACAGAAAAGTGTAGTTGATCTCCAGGAACTACTTGCCGCTTAAAACGGGCCCCATCAATACCCACCAGTAAATACAGGGTGTTTTCATTAGGGTATCCGCCTTTACTTTTAAACGCCAACAACGCACTGGCCTGGGCTAGCGCTTCTAGAATGAGAACGCCTGGAAATATGGGAGCCTGGGGAAAATGCCCGGTGAAAATCGGTTCATTGTAAGTGATGTTTTTAAGGGCAGTTAACGATTTGTTCTTTTCAAATTCCAATACCCGATCAACCATTAAAAATGGATAGCGATGAGGAAGGTATTTTAGTATTTCACGAACATCGTCTTCCAACTCACTGATCCTCTTGATGCTTTTCCAACCGGCGAATTCTTCTTACGAGTTCATCCAGTTTACCTATGGAAACATAGGTTCGTTTCCAGTGCGCACTGGGTTGTAGCGGAGTACCCGAGCTGTACCGACCCGGTGTATCGATTGATTGGGTGACTAATGATGCGGCGTTCAAAATTACCCCATCACTAATGGTTAGATGCCCAACAATATTACAAGCTCCTCCGATCTGACAGTGCCTGCCGATTCGCGTGCTCCCGGCAATACCGACACAGCCAGCGATGGCTGTATTCTCCCCAATCTGAACGTTATGAGCAATCTGAATCTGGTTGTCTAAAATCACACCATCTTCGATGACGGTGTCATCCATCGCACCTCGATCTATGGTGGTGTTGGCACCGATGTGTACGCGATTTCCAATGCGCACGCCACCGACCTGCTGAATGCCCTGCCAACCCTCTTTACTCATGGCGTAGCCAAAACCTTCACTACCGATGACCGCGCCGCTCTGCACACGGCAATCGCATCCGAGTTGGCATCCGGGATAGATCGTTACGCGTGGAAATAATCGAGTGCCTTCACTCACGGTGGAACCTTCCCCAACACTACAGTAGGCATCGACAACAACACGCTCACCAATGGTGACATTTGCCGCTATTTGTACAAATGGACCGATGGATGCCGAGTTCGCTATTTGCGCTGACGGATGCACCGATGCGAGCGTATCAACACCCTGTGGCGGTAACCGCTCTGGATCTAGGAGCCATGATGCACGCGCATAACATTCATAGGGGTCTTCGGCAATCAGTGCTTGCGACGGCGCATCGTTAATCAAACTCTCTGGAATGATGACGGCACCTGCTTGAGTCTCTCGAAGCTGATTCAGAAACTGCCGTCCAACCACAAAACTCAGTTCATCAGGCCTGGCGCGTTCGATGGGGGCGAGTGCACGAATTTCATAGTCGGGATCGCCCTGGAGCGATACCCGTAAGGAGGTAGCAAGGTCACCCAGTTTCACAAAGAAAACCTAGTTTGCTGCGTTTTCTTTTGTTAGGGCTTCCAGAATTCGTTCAGTGACATCAATACGCTCATTCGCATAGAGAACACCGTCGCTGACGATCAAATCGTAATCGTGCTGCTTACCAAACTGGGCGATGGCTTCGAGCACTAGAATTCGAACATTCTTAAATTCACTATTTTTTTGGATATTTAACTCTTCACGAAAATCTTGCTCGTTACGCTTAATTCGACGCTCAAGCCCACGAGTTTCACGATCAAGCTGCAACCGTTCCGCTTCAGTCAATTCGGTACTGTCATTCAAACGACCCATCAACTCAGTAAGCCGAGCGCGTTCTTCTTCGAGTTCTTTTTGCCGTGGTGCAAATTCAGCTTCCAACCGTTGTTCTGCTTTCAACGTTTGAGGTGCTTTTTCGATTAAATAGGGAATATCAACAAAACCAACTCGGGACATCGAGCCTGAGTCGTCCGCCATTACCCCCTGTGGCAGCAATAACCCCAGAAGACAGACAATGGATGCAAAATTCGCAATAGCGCTTTTATTCATCATTAATGGTCATACCCTGTGCTTTGCCCAGGCGAAAACAACTAAAAAATGGTTCCAATCGTGAATTGAAAGGGATCATCCTTATCGCCCGGCTTATCGTTATAGGGGTATGCGAGGCTAAATGTCAATGGCCCTACAGGACTGAGCCACACAAATGCGAGCCCGTACGACGCTCGAAATTCATCAACATCGAAACTATCCGGATTCTTGAACACGTTCCCAAAATCGGTGAAGAGGCTGAAACGCGTTGCCCCGGGCTCTTCGACATACGGTGGTGGAAAAATAACCTCGACTGTGCCCAGGGTTCGAAAATCCCCACCTGCGGCATTGCCCAGCGAGTCTTGAGGCCCCAAACTACCCGACTGATAGCCTCTCAAAGTTCGGATACCACCCGCAAAATACCGCTTGAAAAACGGCAAACTGCTGTAGTCACCGTAGCCCGCACCGCTGTCGATTCGAATGGTGGTTGAAAACGTATACCGTTCGGTAATCGGATGATAAACCTCGAAGTTGTACCCAAGTTTGGTGTAAGTGTAATCGCTTCCCGGTACAGAAATTTCCGCATTGAACCGATTGATCGATCCGTCGGTGGCAAAGACCGTTCGATTTCGCGTGTCGTAAGAGAAGCCTAAATTCAGATGGAACGCATCGAAGATTTCGCCCTCTCTGTCAATGAACGCATTGATATCATCTGGCGTACCGGCGGTCGTACCAATTTCAGTGCGCTCATAGCCACCGCCTAACCGTATCGTTGAAAATTCACTCAGCGGCACGCCGAAATTCACATTAGCACCACGAGTACTACTCAAGTAACGAGAAAGAGAATCAGCTTCGGTAGTGTCGGTCTCCCGAATAAACGCTCGTACTGTGCGGCTAATACCATCATCGGTAAAGTAAGGATCTCGGAAGGATAAAGACAACTGTCGAGTGGTATCTGAATTGTCAAAAGAGAACTGCAAACTTTGCCCAGTTCCAAATAGGTTCTCTTGCGAAAACGATAAATTCACCGAAGCACCCTCGGTGCCATATCCGAAACCTGCACTGAAAGAACCCGACGGGCCTTCCTTGACCGTAACTTCTAAATCTACTTGATCATCCGAGCCGGGTACACGGGGCGTTCGGATGCTAACACTTTGAATGTAGGGCAAGCGTTGCAAACGCACACGAGAACGATTCACCAAAGCAGGAGAAAACCGACTGCCTTCTAACTGTCGCATTTCCCGTCGCAAGGTTTCATCACGGGTTTTATATTGGCCAATAAAATTGATTCTGCGTACATAAACCCGCTTCCCCGGCTTCACCACAAATGTCAATCCCACATCTTTAGTCTCATCATTGATCGAAGGGATAACATCTACTTCAGCAAACGCATAGCCATCTTGTCCGAGCCTATCTGTGATCGCGGTGTTACTGCGCACAATGTCTTTTCGTGCGAATACATCACCTGGCTGAACATCTATTTTTGCCCGCAGCTCTTCCTCAGAAACATCGACATCCCCAGATAACGCCACATCGCGAACGGTGTAAAGATCACCCTCGCGAATGTTAATGACGACAAAAATATCGCGCTTGTCAGGGGAAATAGACACTTGCGTGGAATCTACATCGAATCGAATATATCCTCGGTCTTGATAAAACGAGCGCAGTGTTTCTATATCTGCCGCCAGCTTAACTTGGGAATATTCATCGGCGGAACTGAACGGCCAAAATGGATCTTCATCAGATTGTAATAACGCCAACAAGCGGTTTTCTTCAAACGCTTTGTTTCCCACTATATTTATGTGGCGAATCTTTGCTACAGCACCCTCATCAATATCAATGTTCAACGCAACCCGGTTGCGTTCTAGCTCTTCTACATCAACATCAATCTGCATACCGTAGTTGCCAGCGCTGAAGTACACACGCCGAAGTTCTCGTTCCACGGTCTGTAAGATCGAACGGTTATACACACGTCCGAGCGCGATATCGGCCTGACGCAACGAATTCTGCAACTCATCGGTGGGTATTTTTTTGTTACCGGAGATTTCAATACTGCCGATAGCCGGTCTCTCCTCTACCGTCACCACCAGCACATTATTTCCGCGACGTTTGATAACGACATCGCTAAATAGACCAGTGTCGTAGAGTGCACGAAGAGCTCGCGCACTATCACGAGAAGGATTAAAACGATCACGCTCGCGCACGGGTAAATAGGTCAAGATGGTGCCCAGATCGATGCTTTCATTTCCTTCCACAACGATGTCAGCCACTATAAATGTGTCTGTATCAGACTGTGCGTGCAACAACGGCAAATGAAATACAGCCGCCCACAACGTTAGTAGAGCCGCTATGGCTCGGAATATTCGTATCCGGTGAATCATTGAACTAGGCGCCAAAAATCATTATAGAACGCAAGTAACATCAAAGAACCCAAAAGGAATAGGCCAATTTGATGACCCAGAATTTGCACTCGTTCGGGTAGCGGCTTACCTCGTATGATCTCAAACAGATAGAACAGCAAATGCCCGCCATCGAGTATTGGAATTGGTAGCAAGTTCAAGATGGCAATGCTCAAACTGATCAGTGCAATAAAATTAATGTAGTGTTCAAAGCTAACGCTCACCGACTGTCCAGCGTATTGAGCAATAGAGACTGGGCCGCTAATATTTTTTAATGAGGCTTGCCCAGTGATGAGTTTGCCCATCATGCGTACCGTGAGTACTGACATATCCCAGGTGCGTTCGACCGCTTTCCCCAGCGCGATGAGCGGTGAGTAACGCACTACAACTTGCGCTCGTTCCATACTCTTGGCAAATTCCGGAGTCGTCGTTTGATCCTGTCCGACACCGAGTCGACCCACGGTACGGCCATCCACATCCACACCGTTGGGAGTAACATTTAAGTCGAGCAACTCTCCACCGCGATTGACTTGTATAAGCAGGGCTTTGTTTGCGCTGTTTTGAATCACAAACACCATGTCGTACCAAGAGTCGATGTCGGTGTCGTCAATTTTTATAATGGTATCGCCAGGTATGAAACCGGCTGCTTCCGCTGCCCCACCCTCTGACAGAAAACCCACGATGGGTTTGATATCAGGACGCCAACCACGAAGTCCGAGCTTGACTAAAGGATCCTCTTCAACAGCATCGAGCATGTTGACGCCATCAACGGGAAGTTCACGGGTCGATATGCTCCCATCATTGGATTGAACTTCGATTTCCAACGGCCCGTTGGCATCCAAAGAGGCATCCAGCAAGGCTATGCGGGCATCTGCCCATGACGGAGTTTCCTGACCATTGACTGCCAGCAACTTGTCTTCAAACTCAAAGCCCGCTTCATCCGCAATTGATCCTGGCGTAACCTTGCCCAACAAAGGCGCTGCCCCGCTGATGCCGAGCATCATCACCAACCAGTAAGCGGCAATGGCTAAGAGAATATTGGCCAATGGCCCGGCGATGATCACGGCCGAGCGGGCCCAAACCGATTTCTGGTTGAAGGAACGGTGTAGGTCAGCTGCCGGAACGTCAGCTTCGCGCTCATCGAGCATTTTGACGTAGCCGCCCAACGGTATCGCGGCAATCACAAACTCAGTATCGTCGACCTTGCCCACCCGTTTCCACAACGTGCGACCGAAGCCAATGGAGTAGCGCAACACTTTCACGCCCATACGACGGGCGACCCAAAAGTGGCCGAACTCATGAATGGATATTAGAAGCCCAAGTGCGACGATAAAAGCGAGCGCACTGATAGCTACGTTGCTAAACATAGTTAAAACTTGGCAGAAGGATTATCAAGCGCGTTTACCGTCGACCAGATTTCGAGCCACCAGACGCGCGCCTTTGTCTGCTTCAATAATAGTGGTCAAATCATCGGCCGGGGAAATTTTTACGTAACGCAAAGTTTCCTCAACGACATCGAATAGTTGTAAAAATGAGACAGCTGAATCGATAAACGCCTGAACGGCGATTTCGTTTGCAGCATTTAATACCGTCGGTGCAGTCCCTCCCAATCGCTGCGCTTCTATGGCCAATGACAGGGCGGGAAATCGCTCTTGATCAGGCGCTTCAAAGTGCAAGCCTTGGAGCTGTGTGAACTCCAATGGCTGAACGCCTGATGCAATCCGACTTGGCCACGATAGCGCGTGGGCTATAGGTATTCGCATGTCAGGATGACCTAATTGCGCAATTACTGAACCATCTGTGTACCGCACCATTGAGTGCACAATGCTCTCTGGGTGAACCAATACCTCAATCATATCGACGTCGACTGAGAACAGATGACAGGCTTCGATCACCTCCAATCCCTTGTTCATCATTGACGCTGAATCGATAGATATTTTTGTCCCCATCGACCAATTTGGGTGCTTTATAGCTTGTTGCGGCGTTACAACAGCCAGCTCTTTTGTTGTGAGCTTTCGGAAAGGTCCACCTGAAGCGGTGAGTAATATTTTTTCAACACCAGTCATACTGACACCAGTATCGGTCGCTGGCAGGCTCTGAAAAATCGCATTGTGCTCACTATCAATCGGCATGATGAGGGCGCCAGACGCCTTCGCGGCATCCATCAGTAGCTTTCCGCTCATGACCAACGACTCTTTATTAGCCAGTAAAAGACGCTTGCCAGATTTAGCAGCGGCCAATGTTGGAATGAGCCCGGCACTGCCGACAATCCCCGCCATGACTACGTCAACTGAGTCATCTGACGCTACTTTGGCCAAAGCTTCTTCACCAAATATCACGTCCGTGTCGGGTAATTGGAGCTTCAGCGAGTCTCGAACCTGCTCAGCAGCGATCGATTCGGTCATCACCACATAACGAGGCGAACAGCTCAACGCTTGTTCAATGACCAAAGATGCATTCTGGTTCGCAGTGAGTGCGTAGACGGAGAACTTCTCCGTATGCCGAAGCAACACATCAAGCGTGCTGCAGCCGACAGATCCAGTTGACCCGAGTAGTGTTACGCCCTGAGGTCGACTCACATCCAAACCCAGAAGAACACAAAAACAGGCAATGACACGATCAATCCATCGATACGATCAAGCACACCACCATGTCCGGGAAGAAGATTGCTGCTGTCCTTGAACCCGGACGCTCTTTTCATGCGCGATTCATACAAATCACCCACCACAGATATCCCGGCAGAGGCTATTGAAGCAATAAGCAGGCGCAGTAAGCCACCGGCAGACAATTGAGTGACGAGCAAAACGAACACCACCAAAACTGCGGTACACGCAAGACCACCGAACACCCCTTCCCACGTTTTACCAGGGCTGATTAGCGGAGCCAGTTTGCGCCGACCAAATCGTTTGCCGGCAAAGTACGCGCCCGTATCCATGACCCAAACCAATGCCATCGCATACAGAAGTAACCACTCGGATGCCTCTGGAGCCAGATGCCGAAGATAAAAAATGGCTATACCGGCAATGGGTAACACGACCAAACCTAGAGCCATGCGAGAGGCTTCTAACGACACTACAGAGCGTAAAACAGGCACCGTAGCCAATGCTACTAGCATGGCACCCCAACACAAAACACCCAACAGCATTAACCATCGCATTGCCGATTCAGCCGGTTCAGCATCCATAACGATCAGCGCCACAAGCCCCACGATGGTTGGGTAGGCTATCTCTACGAGAGAGTTGGATAGCCCGCAAAGGCGACTCCATTCCCAGGCAGCAATACCCACAATAATGGCGACCAACAACGCAAAGACACTCGCTGGTGCTGCGAACAACACGCCTAGAAATACGATGAGCATAATCACCGCTGTGACGACACGCTCTTTAAGCATCGCTACCACTCACCTGTTCACCCGTGCGCCCAAATCGCCGTTGTCTGGTTTTATAAAAATCAAGAGCATGGCCCAACTCTTGATCATTGAAATCGGGCCAAAGAACATCGGTGAAAAAAAGTTCGGTATAGGCCAGATGCCACAATAGGTAGTTGCTAATGCGTTTCTCACCACCCGTACGGATAAACAAATCCGGGTCGGGTACATCAGTCAGAGAGACGTGCTGGGCGAATAGTTCGCTGTTAATGTCAGCAGGCTGTAGATGACCGCTTTGCACCTTCGTCGCGAGTTGCTGTGCAGCATTGACGATGTCCCAACGACCACCAAAATTAACTGCGATGGCGAGCTTTAAGCCGGTCCTGTCGGCCGTTACAGATTCTGCTTGGATCATTTCATCCTGAAGCTTTTTCGAAAAGGCGGTTCGCTCTCCGATAAAGGTAATCCGCACATTGTTCTCTCGCAGCTTGGCCACTTCACTCTTGAGGGCGCGGAGAAACAGATCCATTAGAAATCCGACCTCCTTTTCAGGACGAGCCCAATTTTCAGATGAAAACGCAAATAGTGTTAGAGCATCAATTTGACGCCGACCACAGGCTTCAACAATGTCCCGTGTAACTTTAAAGCCGGCTTGATGTCCCGCTGCTCGAGGACGTCCTCTTTGACGAGCCCAACGACCGTTGCCATCCATGATGATGGCAACGTGTCGTGGCTGAGTGCGGGCTGCATCGTCCACTAAACTTCCATAAGTTCAGCTTCTTTTTTCTGCAATACGTCATCGATTGAGCTGATCGCTGAATCGGTAATTTTTTGAATTCCCTCTTCCGCCTTGCGTAATTCGTCTTTGGAAATTTCCTTCTCTTTTTCCAGATCTTTTAAATCACTATTGGCATCTCGCCGAATATTACGGACAGCCACGCGGGCATTTTCTGCCTCTCCTTTAACAAGCTTAACCATATCTCGCCGACGTTCTTCGGTCATGGGCGGAACTGGAACTCGAATGGCCGTACCCGCCGTATTTGGGTTCAATCCCAAATCGGAGTTGATGATCGCTTTTTCTACAGCGGCAACCATCGATTGTTCCCAAGGGGTGACAGTCAACGTGCGTGAATCTTCCGTGTTGATGTTGGCCACTTGACTCAAGGGTGTCTCTGCGCCGTAGTAATCCACTCGAATCGGTTCGAGCAGACTCGGATGTGCGCGGCCCGTACGCATACGCGACAGATCGTTCTCTAAGGCATCCACACTCTTTTGCATGCGGGATTTGGCATCTTTCGTAATGTCATCAATCATGAGGTGTCCTCAACTGACGGTAGTACCGACACTTTCGCCCTGTACCAAACGCATTAGGGCGCCATCTTCATTCATATTAAACACTTTTACCGGCAAATCATTATCACGGCACATCACAATAGCCGTCGTATCCATTACACCAAGCTGTTTGGTAATAACTTCAGAAAAACTCACTTGCTCGTAACGCTTGGCATCATTGTGCTTCACTGGATCTTTGTCAAAAATGCCATCCACTTTAGTGCCTTTGATCATCACATCCGCACCCACTTCCACAGCACGCAAACTCGCCGCTGAATCTGTGGTAAAGAACGGGTTGCCAGTGCCGGCGGCGAATAGCACGATGCGCCCTTTTTCAAGGTGTCGCACCGCCCGTCTGCGGATGTAGTCTTCGCAGACAGCGTTGATCGGAAAAGCGGACATGACACGACAATAAGCGCCTTGGTTTTCCAGCGCATCCTGCATAGATAAACAATTTATAACGGTGGCCAGCATACCCATGTGATCACCGGTTACTCTGTCCATGCCCGCTTCAGCAAGCCCCGCACCGCGAAATATGTTGCCTCCGCCGATCACCATCGCCACTTGGACACCGGCATCACTCACTGACTTCACTTCAGAGGCCAGTCGACGGATGTATTTTGGATCGATTCCATAATCCTCACTACCCAGAAGTGCTTCACCACTGAGCTTGAGAAGTATCCGCTTATAGGCTGGCATTGCACTCATGAGTTTGTATTTCCAATTTCTGTCTGACAATTCAAAAAAAGCCGGGACATTGCCCGGCTTTTTGGTTTAGCTTTTTACTCACTGCTGATGGCCGAAGCTGCAGGCTGATCAAACTTATTCGCCGCGAACCTGCGCCATTACCTCTTCAGCAAAGTTCTCTTCTTTCTTTTCGATACCTTCACCGACTTCATAACGATGAAAGCGCTTCACGGTAGCCCCAGCGGCTTTTAATAGTTGACCAACCGTTTGTTCTGGATCTTTTACAAATGGCTGTCCCAGCAAAGTAACTTCGGCAAGGTATTTTCGCATTCTACCTTGCACCATTTTCTCAATGATGTCAGCCGGTTTACCGCTATCTGCAGCCTCTGCCATTAGGATTGACTTTTCTTTCTCCAGCAGTTCTGCTGGTACTTCAGTTTCATCAATACAGACAGGCTTACTCGCAGCAATGTGCATGGCCACATCTTTGGCCAATCCAGCATCACCACCAGCAACTTCACAGATCACACCGATTCGGCCACCATGAGAATATTCGCCCAAATGATCCCCTTGGTTGGATTCAGAAACAAACCGGCGAACCAAAATATTTTCACCAATCTTTGCAATGAGTTCAGTACGGACGGTCTCTAGAGGCTTACCGCCAATGGCAATGTCATCAACGCTGGCGGGTTTGTCACTCAGCACACTGGCCGTCACGTCATCTGTGAACCCGGCAAAAGACTCAGCTTTAGCAGCGAAGTCGGTTTGCGAATTAATCTCAACCATCGCGTAGGATTTACCGTCGTCGCTCACTCTAATAGCCACGACGCCTTCTGCGGCCGTGTTACCGGATTTTTTATCGGCTTTGGCAGCGCCTGATATACGAAGGGCGTCTGCCGCTGCTTCCATGTCACCGTTAGCTTCAGTGAGTGCTTTTTTGCACTCCATCATACCAACGCCGGTGCGCTCACGGAGTTCTTTCACCATGCTCGCTGTAATAGTCATTTTAAGGGTCTCTCCAATGTCAAAGGATCGCGCTTTTGGCGCCTATATTCCGGCCCACTGAGACGCATCAATCCGGTAGGGCTCACCCCTACCATTGGTCATTGCGCGTTACTCAGTCGCAGGTTTTGCCGCTGCATCGTCAGCACCCGCTGCAGCACTTGCTTGAGCTTGAGCTTCAGCATCAGCACTGGCTTTGGCCGCAGCCTCATCAGTAGCCGCCGATGCGGCCGCCGGCTCACTGCTGGATTCTGGTGCAGCTTCAGCCGAACTGTCCGCGGCCGGTGCTGACTCGGCAGCTGCAGCCGGAGCAGCAGCGCTCTCAGTTCTGTCAGCATTTCCAGCGGCTTGCTTGGCGTCACTGATTACGTCCGACGCCGAATTCACATACAGTTGGATAGCACGTATAGCGTCATCATTGCCTGGGATTACATAGTCGATGCCCGCGGGTGTATTGTTGCTATCGACCACTGCCACCACAGGGATACCCAATTTATTAGCCTCCGATACGGCTATGCGCTCATGGCCCACATCCACAACAAACAACGCATCGGGTAGACGCTCCATATGCTTGATTCCGCCCATGCCTTTTTCGAGTTTTTCCAATTCTCGCTGTAGGCCTAAGGCTTCTTTTTTACTGAGTCGCTCCATGCTGCCATCTTCTTGCATCGCCTCGAGTTCCAACAACCGTTTGACCGATTGCTTGACCGTTTTGAAATTGGTCATCAAACCACCAGACCAACGCCGATTGACGTAAGGCATATTGCAATTGTTCGCCGCTTCTTTAACCGCATCACGAGCCGCACGCTTAGTGCCGACAAACAAAACGCGGCCGTTTTTCGCAGCAATTTTGCCCAGAAAATTCGACGCATCTTGAAGCGCGGGTAAACTGTGCTCAAGGTTAAAAATGTGGATGTTGTTGCGTTCACCGTAGATGTACGGTGCCATCTTGGGTGACCAATAACGGGTTTGGTGCCCAAAGTGCACGCCAGCTTCAAGCATCTGGCGCATAGTGACATTAGCCATGATTAGGTATCCTATTGTCGGGTTTAGCCTCCGCAGACCTCCCTGACTGACTCTGTGAGGAGCACCCGGCCAGGTGATTGTGGATCTGCGTGTGAATTGGCGATGCTAAGGATAAAAACCTTGGCTCCGCTCAGCCCGACTTTATAACACAAAAAGGGCCAGCAAGGTACACTACACCCGCTCCGAACAACCTAAACACCGTAAAAAA
The DNA here is from genome assembly GCA_019634245.1 of Gammaproteobacteria bacterium. The sequence continues at coordinate 33,959 of JAHQVR010000138.1, read as the reverse complement.
ATGCCCATCTCCCTGAAAAGTGCCAATGAGATCGAGAAGATGCGGATCGCAGGCCATCTGGCCTCTGAAGTACTCGATTTGATCGAAGAGCACGTGATACCCGGCGTCACCACCGAAGAGCTAAACACCATCTGCCATGACCACATTGTCAACCACCAAGGTGCAACGCCAGCGCCACTCAATTACAAGGGCTTTCCTAAGTCCATTTGCACCTCGATCAATCAGCAGATCTGCCATGGAATACCCAGTGACAAAAAGCTGAAAAAAGGCGATATCGTGAATATAGATATTACGGTCGTTAAGGACGGCTTCTTTGGCGACACCAGCCGAATGTTCTATGTTGGCCCACCTCAACCCCACGCAAAACGACTGTGTGAAGCAGCCTACGAAGCCATGGTCAGAGGCATCCAAGCGGTGCGCCCCGGAGCGACTCTGGGCGATGTCGGCCATGCGATTCAAACCTATGTTGAAGAGCAGAGGTATTCGGTTGTTCAGGAATACTGCGGTCACGGCATCGGCAAGGCGTTTCATGAAGACCCGCAAGTACTGCACTTTGGTAAACCCGGCACTGGCATAACGCTAGAACCCGGCATGACCTTCACCATTGAGCCAATGATCAACCAAGGCAAACGGCATGCTCGAGTGTTGGCGGACGGTTGGACAGTAGTCACCAAAGATCGCAGCTTGTCCGCGCAGTGGGAACACACCGTTCACGTCACAGAAGATGGCTTCGAATTACTGACTCTTGGTGAGAATGCCACGCTGTGATGACGGCGTTTCTGAGTGAGGTTATACAACCGGCGATCGAAGAAGATCCCAACGCGATTGGCAGTTATCGCAACGCTATCAAAGCGGGACGTGACGCTGTACATCAGCAATTTAAAAACGGAGCTCCAATTTCTCAAGTTCTGGATTGGTCAACGGAACTTGTTGACATGGTGTTACAAGCACTATGGACTAAACCAGAGAATGCGTTCGAGGGTTTAACGTTACTGGCGGTGGGTGGATATGGGCGAGGTGAGCTACTACCCGCTTCCGATATCGACCTGGCCATCTTGATACCAGAATCTCTTTCACCGGAGACCAAACAACGCCTGACTGAATTTGTCACATCACTCTGGGATCTAGGCTTGGATATTGGTCACAGTGTACGCACGGTCAAGGATTGCAAAGAGCAAGCAGCTGCTGACATTACCGTGATCACCAATTTGATGGAAGCACGGTATCTGGCTGGAGAGGACGCTCTCTATCAGCAAATGGTGGCGGCAATCTCGCCCACAGAAATGTGGCCGTCGAAGACCTTCTTCGCTGCCAAAATGAATGAACAATCTGAACGAAGAAGAAAGTTTTCGTCTAACGCCTACCGCCTCGAGCCGAATATCAAAGAAAGTCGCGGGGGTTTAAGGGATATTCAAATGATTTCCTGGGTGTGCCAACGCGAATTCGGAACTCGCGACCTGACCGATCTGGTCACTCACCAGTTATTAACCGTGGAAGAGCTGGGTACGCTGCAGGAAGGTTTAGAGCTACTCTGGCAAATACGCTACTGGTTACACCATATGGCGAATCGTCGCGAAGACCGATTGCTGTTTGATCATCAGCGAGACATTGCCCATGAATTTGGCTATTTGGACGATGACAAAAATCGTTGCATAGAGCAGTTGATGCAACGCTTTTATCGAAGCGTCATGACGCTTCAGCGGCTTAATGAAATTTTACTACAGGGTGTCGGCGGCATAGTATCAGGGATAACCGCCGCAACGGAGCCTACATCGATAAACTCGCGCTTCCAGGTGCGCAATGGTTTTCTTGAAGTGACTCATGAACAGGTGTTTGTGCATCACCCTACGGCTTTGTTGGAAATATTTTTAATCTTCGGCCAATGCAAAGAAGCCTCCAACGTTCGCTCCAACACGGTCCGGTTGATCCGATCTCACTTACCGTTGATTAATCATCGTTTTCGCAGCGACCCAAAATCCAAAGAGCTGTTTCTAAAGATATTCACCGATCCATCGAAACTAACACGAAAGATTCGTATGATGAATCGGTACGGGGTGTTGGCAGCCTACTTACCTGCGTTTGATGCCATTGTCGGACGCATGCAATACGATCTATTTCACACATTTACAGTCGATGAGCATACGACAAGAGTCATACGCAACATTCGTCGATTTGCAATTCCAGCGCACAAAGACGAATACATGCACTGCACGTTCGTCATGGAGCAGATTGAGAAACCAGAGTATTTATACCTTGCAGCACTATTTCATGACATTGCAAAGGGTCGTGGTGGAGATCACAGTGAACTGGGTGCAGTGGATGCGCTAGAGTTTTGTTTACAACATGGGCTATCCACCGACAGTGCAAACCTCATTAGCTGGGTGGTTCAAAATCACTTGCTGATGTCAATTACCACCCAACGTAAAGACATCGAAGATCCAGCCGTTCAACTGGAGTTCGCCCAACATATTGGCTCCCTTGAACGCTTAAATTTTCTCTATCTTCTAACGGTGGCCGACATTCGGGCCACTAATCCAGAATTATGGAATTCATTTAAACAAAGCATGCTGCAATCGTTGTATCAATTCACTGCACAGATACTAGAACAAGGATTAGAGCGCGCCCCGGAACACGATGAGTTTGTTGAAAGGCGACAGGCACAAACGTTATCGCTACTGGCAGATTCTGGTATTGATAAAAAACACATAGAAGAATTCTGGACAAACCTCGGTGATGACATCTGGCGACAATATCGAGCAGTTGAAGTCGCTCGCCACACTCGGTCTATTCTCAGCGGATTTGACGGTGATGGTTCGACCATCGTCTTTCACCAAAGCATGGCTCGCGGTGCGACGGAAATTTTAATTTATACCCCAGACAATGAATCGCTGTTTGCGTTGATCACCAGTGTCCTGGGGGAGCAACAATTGGATGTGTTATCGGCAACGATTAACACCAGCGCCGATGGCTACGCCTTAGATACTTTTCATGTTCTTGAACTTGATGGCTCTCGAATAGAAGATCCGAACCGGATCAACACCATTACTACCATGCTAAACGAGCAACTACGTTCCCCTGAACAGCTACCAGCGCTAACAGATACTTCACCAAACCGGCGTGTTAAGCATTTTGATTTTGCCACCGTCGTGGAATTCGACGAAAATCGAGCAGTAGACTGCACCGTTGTGCATATCACTGCAGCCGACAGACCTGGGATACTGGCAAGAATTGGACGAATTTTCCTCGAGTCCAATGTCTCCGTACAGGCTGCTAAAATTGTGACCCTGGGGGAGCGTATCGAAGATGCTTTCTATGTAAAAGACAAGGTCACTCAGTCGTCATTAGATGACGCTCAGAAAACGCAACTGGCGGATCTGCTGTGCAAACATCTGTAAGCAACCATAATTTATCTGACACTGTTGCTCTCTGCCAGGAATTGGTACGAAGACCATCGGTAACACCCGACGATCAAGGCTGTCAGCCGCTGATAGCCAACAAATTAAAAGCGCTCGGCTTCCAATTAGAATACATGCCCTTCGGAGACGTCACTAATCTATGGGCCCGACTCGGTAATCAGACACCTCTTTTTGTGTTTGCTGGTCACACTGATGTCGTACCCACCGGCGATGAAGCGCTATGGAGCGTGCCACCTTTTTCCGCCGAACTGCGCGACGATATGCTAATTGGACGCGGCGCGGCTGATATGAAGGGTAGTGTCGCTGCGATGACTATTGCGGCAAAACGGTTTGTTGAAGCTCACCCAACGTTTAAAGGTTCATTGGCGTTTTTGCTGACTAGCGATGAAGAAGGCCCAGCGATCGATGGCACCGCCAAGGTGGTCGATACACTGGTCAATCGCCAAGAGCAAATTGACTACTGTTTGGTGGGCGAACCCACGAGCGAGAATCAGTTAGGCGATGTTATTAAAAACGGACGTCGAGGTTCGTTAGGTTGTCGCTTGGAAATTCAGGGTAAGCAAGGCCATGTGGCGTATCCACATCTGGCTGAAAATCCCATTCATCGGGCAGCGGGTTTTTTAGCCGACCTAGTCGCCATAGAGTGGGATGAAGGTGATGAACACTTTCCGCCAACGACGCTTCAGATATCAAACATGCACGCCGGCACTGGCGCAACCAATGTTATTCCTGGTGTGGCCAAGGTGGATTTCAATGCGCGCTTTAATCCGGCATCGCCGGTGTCAGACATTCAATCCCGAGTTGAAGCCTTGATTGAGAAACACGATCTTGATGCCAACTTACAATGGCGAACCAGTGCTCAACCATTCATCACCGAAGCAGGTTCTTTAACCAACGCGATGAGAAGCGCGATTAAAAAGATTACCGGCATGGATGCGGCGTTGGAAACTAGTGGTGGTGTATCTGATGGTCGCTTTATCGCACCAACCGGTGCACAGGTTATTGAATTTGGACCCTTAAACGATACGATACACGCAGTGAACGAGTGTGTGAGTTGCCGCGATCTGGATCAACTTACGGATATCTACGAAGAACTGCTCGTTCACCTCTTAGCAGGCTAACGCAAGAAAACAAAACAGGAGTGAGATATGGGAATGCTGGATGGAAAAAAAGCGCTAATCGTCGGCGTCGCAAGCAAGCGTTCAATTGCGTGGGGCATTGCTCAGGCCATGCATCGGGAAGGTGCCACACTGGCGTTCACCTACCAAAACGACAGACTCAAGGATCGTGTCGTTGATCTAGCGGCTGAATGCAATTCCGATATTGTGCTGCCCTGCGATGTCGCCACCGACGAACAAATCGACACTATGATGTCGGAATTGATGAAACAGTTCGACGGGTTAGATGCCTTGGTACATGCAGTAGCTTTTGCGCCAAGGGAGGCGCTCGATGGTGACTACCTGGATTCGGTAACACGTGAGTCTTTCTCTATTGCCCACGATATCAGCTCTTACAGCTTTGCGGCGTTGGCAAAGGCAGCCAGGCCTCATTTGCAGCCAGGCGCTGCTTTGCTGACACTTTCTTATCTGGGTGCTGTTCGATCGATGCCTAATTACAATGTTATGGGCTTGGCCAAAGCCTCCCTAGAAGCCAATACGCGATTCATGGCATCATCGCTGGGCCCACAGAGTGTGCGCGTCAACGCGATATCAGCGGGCCCCATAAAGACTCTCGCAGCCGCCGGCATTGGCAATTTCAAGAAACTCTTGAATCACGTGTCATCTGTGGCGCCCATGCGGGAGAACACAACCATTGAGGAAGTCGGCAACACGGCTGCATTTTTGTGTTCACCTTTGGCATCGGGTATCACCGGTCAGATCATCTACGTCGACGGTGGCTTCAATATCGTTTCTGTACCGGAAGACATGACCTAATTTCAGCATCATTCTTGATACACGACAAATTTTCCAAAAAAAAGGCCGGTTCCTAAGAACCGGCCTGATATTTTACTACTTAAATTTTTCTTATTACTTGTTCAGCGAGTCTCGAATTTCTCTGAGAAGCAGAACATCCTCTGCAGGTTCCGCAGGAGCTTCTTCTTCGGCCTTTTTCATGCTGTTGATTGCTTTCAAAATCATGAAAATAACAAAAGCGATAATCAGAAAATCAATCAGTGCCTGAATAAAGGCTCCATACCCTACGTTGGCATCTCCCACTGTGATGGCCAATGACGAAAAATCCACTCCTCCCATAAGCAAACCGATCAGCGGCATAAGGATGTTATCAACCAAAGCACCTACCATTTTGCCGATGGCCGCACCGATGATGATGCCCACAGCCATATCCATCAGGCTGCCCTTCATTGCAAACTCTTTGAACTCAGAAATAAAACTCATGACTCTTAAATCTCCAAAAATCTATTGACTCTCTAGGGATGAAACAACCGCACCAATGTGGTGATTGCACCAGAGCCCATGCTATCGGATTGAGGCAGTGCATTGCCATTTTGTTAGCTGCATAATGTAAACAAATGACACAAACCGAACTGCCAAGGCAAAAGTTCGGCGATATAGTGCAGAACTATTCAGACACATTCGATAGTTCGATTTTCGCCTTTTCACGCAGGCTCTCGAGCATCGCCGAGTATTCAGTCGCTCCAAGCTGTGCATTGACCAATGTAGGCTGAGGAGCATCCTCCGCCTGCTCAGCCACCCCGACAGACTTCAGCACGTACAACACTCGATCGCCATTCGCCAAGGTTGCAGATTCCATAATGGGGGCCTCGTCGGTAGGTTTCGGCTGTGCATAGATTTCACTGATGATCGGTCGATCAAGTACGGTGGACTGCCGCTCTAACACTTCATTCTCAGTAGCCGATGCATACTCATTAGCGTCAGCCAATGCAGATACGAGCTCTCCCGTTTTCAGAGCTGCCAAGTGTTCCTCCAATGCCTCGTCCAGTAATTCCCCAGCGGATGTAGTGCGAACAGTGTCGGTCACTTCATCTTTAACATCATCCAGAGTTTTTGGCCGCGGCCCTTCATGTTCCAACACACGTAAAACGATCTCGTGTTTGTCACCTATGGCTATAAGGTCTGAATTGTTTCCGACATTGAGCACATCATCACTGAACGCGGTTGCCAATATTTGTGGGTTTGACAAAACAGGCCCAGAGTCAGTTTCTGAATCCAACCAATCGGTGGTCTCAATCGTCAAGCCAGTTTCTTCACTAGCGACTTCGAGAGATTCCGGATTATCAAACGTCAATTCCAGAAGCAACTCTCTCAATCCATAGTATTCCGAGTCTGCATCTCGCTGTTTAATTGTCTGCATAACCTCTTCTTTCACTTCTTCAAACGACTTGCCGGCTTCAGGAATAATCTTGTCGAGCTTGACCAGGTGTACACCAAAGTCTGTCACCACTGGTTCACTGATGTCAGACGCTGCGCCGAGCGCGTACACAGCCTGTTCAAATTCAGGCACCATTTGACCCGGAGAAATCACACCGAGGCCTCCGCCAGAACCGGCAGAGCCGACATCATCGGAAAACTCTTCTGCCAACGCAGCGAAGTCTTCACCGTCTTCAATGCGTTTCTTTATATCGAGTAGCCTAGTGGTTCTTTCGGCTACCGCATCTTCATCATTGCGATCATCCAGTTCAAGCAAAATGTGTGAGGCTTCACGCTGCTCAGCACGCACGTAGAACGCTTTGTTTTCATCAAAATAGGTTTGAGCATCTTCTTCTGTGACATCTATGTTCTCTGCCAGCTTCTCCACACTAAGCTCGATGTACTCAATCTTGGCTCGCTGCGGAAACTCATACCCGTCTTTATGGTCGTCAAAGTAGGCTTGAACTTGTTCATCGGTTACCTCAACCGCTTCTTTTTGCGACTCAATGTCGTAACGAATGAAGTCTATCGTGCGGGTTTGGCGGCTCAGTTCATCGAGCTGGGACTGTTCACTCGGGAGGCTAAAGCTGGTGCCGGCGATGCCAGACCGGAACTGTGCGATAGCGGTATTATCACGCTGGGATTCCTCAAAACTGGCCGAGTTATAACCTCGTGCTCGCAACTCATTTTCATAGGTTTCTTTGTCAAAACGACCGTCCACCTGAAACAACGCAATATCGCGTATAGATTTACCCAGCGTGGTGTCACTAACAGCAAATTTCTGCTTTTCCACCTCACTTCTGACCACTTGTGCGGTTATCAGCTGATCCAAGGCTTGTTCACGGAGCATGTCCTCATTGGCGAAACCATCAGGTATTCGACCACCAAACATCTGTGCTAGCTGCTGCCGTTGTTGAGCAATGGCTCCGTCCAGCTGATACTGAGTGACCTCATTACCATTTATTTCTGCCACCGGAGGCGCGGCACGACCGCTGAAATAAGAACCGATACCGAACAACACAAATGGAATACAGATGATGGTGATCAGTGTGTATTTAAGAGGCTTGGAACTACGGACTTTTTCTCGAATGTCGAGGAGCATGTTTCACCTGAAATAACTGGAACTAAATGGACTTCCAAACAATTAACGCAAAAGACCAAACGATGACGGCATTCTTATAACGAAAAAAGGGTGCCAAGGCACCCTATCTTTCTGCAATCGAGAACACCAATTGCGTATTATTGGCGGAGCGGACGGGACTCGAACCCGCGACCCCCGGCGTGACAGGCCGGTATTCTAACCAACTGAACTACCGCTCCGCTGATGGTGGGTGCTGAGGGGATCGAACCCCCGACCCTCGCCTTGTAAGGGCGATGCTCTACCAGCTGAGCTAAGCACCCAAGCCAAGCCGCCTAGTTTACAGCTTCTTTTAATGCTTTGCCAGCTTTAAAGCTTGGAATATTGGATGCCGCAATTTGCAAAGGCTCGCCCGTTCTAGGGTTGCGACCGGTGCGAGCTTCGCGCTTACGTACAAGGAAAGTGCCAAAGCCCAATAGCGTGACTTGATCGCCGCCTCTTAACGCATCAGTCAACGAATCCAACACAGCTTCAACTGCTCCAGTGGCCTCATTTTTTGACATGCCACTTTTGGTTGCAACTGCTTCAATGAATTCAGTCTTGTTCATGTAACACTGTCCCCGTGTAATCGTTTTTGAAATAGTAGAACTGAGCCTGATTGTAGGTCAAAAACCGCTGGCCGGGCCTCCAAGGCCCGACATCATTTGGCTCTCAACGCCTAAATTCTGTTAAATCTCTATATTTTTAGGCTTTAATGGTGCTGAACGCCCGTACCGCTGGTCGGTTTTTGACCATCTTGGTTTTTTACGGCTTCACCTGTTTTTGGCGTCGTGGACACGGGAGACCCTGCCAAGGCTACTTCTAGCACCTCATCGATCCACTGTACCGGACGAATGTCCAAGCCAGATTTTATCTCGTCGCTGATCTCAGAAAGATCCTTCTCATTCTCGATCGGGATCAATACCGTATCGATGCCACCGCGCTGGGCGGCGAGCAGTTTTTCTTTCAAACCACCAATGGGCAAGACCTCTCCTCGCAACGTGATTTCGCCGGTCATAGCCACGTTGGCCTGAACCGGCACATTGGTGAGTGCAGAAACTAAGGCGGTGCACATTGCAACACCTGCGCTGGGACCATCTTTTGGAGTGGCCCCCTCAGGAACATGAATGTGCATATCATTCTTTTCATGAAAATCAGCCGCGACTCCCAATGCGTCGGCGCGACTTCGAACGACCATCATGGCCGCCTGTATGGACTCTTGCATAACGTCACCGAGCTTTCCGGTATAAGAAAGTTTTCCTTTTCCATCCACCACCGCTGATTCGATGGTAAGTAGCTCACCACCAACTTGAGTCCATGCAAGACCAGTAACCTGGCCGATTTTATTTTCTTTGTCCGCCTGACCAAAACGAAAACGCGGTACGCCAAGGTATTTATTCAGGTTATCCATCGAGACTTCAATCTTCGGTATCGACGATTCGGACTGATCTTCAGAGGCAGAATCCGCACTCTGTTCCACAGGTGCTTTTTTAAGTTCGGTTTCTAACTCCATCACCTCACGAACCACCTTTCGGCACACCTTAGAAATCTCTCTTTCCAGATTTCGAACGCCCGCTTCGCGTGTGTAGCGACGAATGATATCCATGATGGCATCATCGCTCACACTGAGCTCTTTCTTCTTTAGACCGTTGTCTTTCATTTTTCGCGGTAACAGATAGGTACGCGCAATGGCCGATTTTTCCAATTCGGTATACCCAGGCAAACGAATGACTTCCATACGATCAAGCAACGGTTCAGGGATGTTCATCGTATTTGCAGTGGCGACAAACATCACATCCGAAAGGTCGTACTCAACTTCTAGATAATGATCGATAAACGTGTGATTCTGCTCTGGGTCCAATACTTCCAACAATGCAGAGGATGGATCGCCTCTAAAATCCATCGACATCTTGTCGATTTCATCTAGCAGTATCAACGGATTACGTCGACCGACCTTTGAGAGGTTCTGCACAATTTTTCCGGGCATAGAGCCAATATAAGTCCTTCTATGGCCACGAATCTCAGCCTCATCACGAACACCACCCAACGCCATACGCGAGTATTTTCGCCCAGTGGCACGGGCTATGGACTTGCCCAATGAGGTTTTACCCACACCCGGTGGTCCGACCAGACAGAGGATGGGCCCTTTGGCTTTCTTTGTTCGTTGCTGTACGGCGAGATACTCGAGGATTCGTTCCTTCACTTTCTCTAATCCGTAGTGATCGTTCTCAAGAATCTCTTCAGCCTCTTCAATCGATTTTTTTAATTTAGACTTCTTTTTCCAAGGCAAGCTAACCAATGTATCGATGTAGTTTCGGACAACTGTAGCCTCAGCCGACATCGCTGACATCATCTTCAGTTTATTCAGTTCTGTATTAGCTTTTTTATGCGCTTCTTTCGACAGCCCAACCTTCTCAATTTTATTGGACAGATCTTCGAGTTCATTAGGTACATCGTCCATATCGCCTAATTCTTTTTGAATGGCTTTCATCTGCTCATTCAAATAGTATTCTCGCTGGCTTTTCTCCATTTGCGTTTTAACCCGCCCACGAATCCGCTTTTCAACCTGCAGCAGGTCGAGTTCGGATTCCATCAAATGCAGAAGATGTTCCAAACGTTCCTGCGGGTCAACCAATTCTAAAATGTTCTGCTTCTCTTCTACGCGAAGTGACATTTGCGCGGCGATCATATCGGCAAGCCGGTCAGGATCATCCACGCCTGTTAAAGAGCTCAACACCTCAGGCGGCACTTTCTTGTTCATTTTGACGTATTGATCGAACATGTTCGTTACCGAACGAACCAGCACTTCAGTTTCTTTCTCATTGGCTGGTTCAGATTCTTCGACTTCTGGGATGCTGTAGTGCGCTGTAAAGAACGAGTGGGACTCGCTGTCTAAGGTCTCTATGATGGCACGCTGCTGCCCCTCAACCAGCACTTTGATGGTGCCATCGGGTAACTTCAGCAGTTGCAAGATGGCGGCAATTGTGCCAACGCGATGAATGTCGTCTGCCTTAGGTTCATCCACAGCAGCACTGGTTTGGGCCGATAGCATGATGCGCTTACCGCTGCTCATCGCCGCATCCAATGCTTCTATGGACTTTTCCCGCCCAACAAACAATGGAATAACCATATGCGGATAGACCACAACGTCTCGCAATGGCAGGACAGGGATCTTGTCACCAAGGTTGTCGGCTGGGTCAGTATTGGTTTCAGAATCGGCCACGTGTCACATCTCTCCTAAGGTACTAGGACAATATTGAGGATACCGCACGACACGGTAGGCTCAAGTAAAATTTTTCTACAGAGTGTAAGGTGTTGTCGATTTTGCGAATTACAAGATAAATCGACTGACTCACATCTTGTACGAGGGTAGGCGGTGCAGAAGATTAGAAAATCAAGGCCGTAAACGGATTACGGCCTAGTAGAACAGTAATTTAGAATTTATGAGCAGACTAATCGTCGGAGGCGGCTCGTCGGTATTTTTCTTCTTCCATGACTTTTTCCTGACCTTCCAGCAGCAAGTAAGGCTTGGACTCTCCTCGTACCACGGCTGCATCGAGAATAACTTTTTTGACGTTTTCAATACGGGGCAATTCGTACATCGTGTCCAGAAGTACGTTTTCTAAGATGGTGCGTAGTCCTCGTGCACCCGTCTTTCGCTCTAAAGATCGCTTCGCAACAGCATGCAAGGCATCCTGACGGAATTCAATATCCACATCTTCCAACGACAAGAGACGCTCGTATTGTTTAGTGATGGCATTCTTTGGTTCAATTAAAATACGAACCAACGATTCCTCATCAAGCTCCTCTAAGGTTGCCACTACTGGCAAACGACCAACGAATTCAGGTATGAGTCCGAATTGAATTAAGTCGTGAGCTTCCACATCGGCAATCAGCTGGCCAATGTTTTTACCATCATCTTTAGATTTAACTTCTGCGCCAAAACCAATACCACCTTTGGCTGTGCGTTTTTCAATGATTTTTTCCAACCCAGCAAATGCACCACCGCAAATAAACAAAATGTTTGAAGTATCAACTTGTAAGAATTCTTGTTGTGGGTGCTTACGACCACCTTGTGGAGGCACTGAGGCAACCGTACCTTCTATGAGTTTCAGTAGAGCTTGCTGAACACCTTCACCTGACACGTCACGAGTAATCGAAGGGTTGTCAGACTTACGAGAGATCTTGTCGATTTCATCGATGTAAACAATTCCCGTTTGAGCTTTCTCAACATCATAGTCGCATTTCTGCAGCAGCTTTTGAATGATGTTTTCAACATCCTCGCCCACGTAACCGGCTTCAGTAAGCGTGGTCGCATCAGCCATCGTAAACGGAACGTTCAACGTGCGTGCAAGAGTTTCTGCCAGCAGTGTTTTACCCGAACCGGTTGGGCCAATCAGCAGGATGTTACTTTTCGCTAATTCGACTTCTGATTTCTTATCTTTGAATTCGAGACGCTTGTAGTGGTTGTAGACAGCGACCGCCAGAATCTTTTTTGCAGACGCCTGACCGATAACGTAATCGTCAAGTAAACCGTTGATCTCATGCGGCTTTGGTAGCGCACCACCATCTTCATCATTTTGGTCCTGCATCTCTTCAGTAATGATGTCATTACACAAATCGACGCATTCATCACAGATGAACACCGAGGGGCCGGCGATTAATTTGCGGACTTCATGCTGAGATTTGCCACAAAAGGAGCAGTACAGCAGTTTGCCGTCGTCTTTTTTATCTTCTTGGTCGCTCATTAATTGATCCTTTATTCAGCGTCACCTTGCCGGGTTTTGGCTGACTTTTCAAGCACCTCCGAATGACCATTTCAGAGGATGCTGATCGAGTCACAACCTGGGCAAGACCTGCGTCAGAAACTACGCGCCCGCTGAATCTGAGTCTGATTTTTCGTTATCGCCAGGCTTCCCGGCACTGGCTTTACCGTCTTCTTCTGTCCGAGTCTGAACAATACGGTCCACAAGGCCATAATCGACGGCATCTTGCGCAGTCATAAAATTGTCACGCTCTGTGTCTTGGGCCACTTTTTCTGCCGTTTGACCACAATGTTGGGCCATTAGCATGTTCATACGCTCTTTTAGCGACAGAATTTCCCTGGCATGAATGTCTATATCCGTGGCCTGACCCTGAAAACCGGCTGATGGCTGGTGGATCATGACCCTTGAATTGGGCAAACAGAAGCGCTTACCGGGCGCACCAGCGGCGAGCAGAAAGGCCCCCATACTGGCTGCTTGACCGATACACAGGGTACTCACTGGAGCCTTGATGAACTGCATGGTGTCATAAATGGCCATACCCGCAGTCACAGAGCCTCCTGGAGAATTTATATACAAAGAGATGTCTTTGTCTGGGTTGTCCGACTCCAAAAACAGCAGCTGGGCGGCAATCGAGTTCGCCATGAAATCCTCAACCTGCCCTACCAGGAACACGACGCGCTCCTGCAGCATGCGAGTGTAGATATCGCTGTAACGCTCTCCTTGTGGGGTGCGCTCAAACACGGACGGCTGAATATAGCCGCCGGCAGCCTGCTCGCTAGCGGCAGGATTGGAATTTAACGGTTGTGTAAAACCAAAGCTCATTCGTCTGTCTCTTTGTCTAGTCAATCATCTGAACCATCACCTTTATCGACAGTGGCCGGCGCCGGTGGGTTCATCATTTCATCAAAAGTCTTGGGAATGTCTGTAACACTTGCGCTGTCCAGGACAGCCTGAGTTACTGCTTCCTCTAAAACCAGACCTTCGACGTTTTGCAACATTTCAGGGTTGCCGTAATAGTAGTCAATAACTTGCTGCGAATCCTCATAGGTGCTCGCCAGTTCCTCTACTCGAGACCTGACCGCAGCAGCATCGGCCTTAATTTCATCCCGCTTGATAATCTCCCCGATCACCAGGCCAAGACGAACTCTGCGCAAGGATTGGTCACGGAACAGATCATCGGACAACATAGAAGAATCCGACTCAGCAGGCATCTGCTGCATTAACTGTTCCTTTTGACGCCCAATTTCCTCCTGAATCAGCGCATCAGGCACATCTACGGGGTTTAATTCGAGCAAACCGTCCATTATTTGCTGTTTGACCTCAGCTTCAACCCGCTGTTTGAGCTCTCGGCTCATGTTCTTTTGTATATCGGCCTTGAGCGACTCGAGCGTACCGTCCTCAATACCAAAACTCTTAATAAGTTCTTCATCCAGCTCCGGGAGGCTGGATTCCTTGACTTCGTGCACGGTTATATCAAATTCTGCCTGTTTTCCGGCCAGGTGTTCGGCCTGATACTCCGCCGGAAATGTGACTTCTATGGTCTTTTTATCACCAGCCACCACTCCGACAAGCTGACTCTCAAACCCATCGATCATTTGCCCGGAACCTAAAACCAGAGGCGCTTTTTCAGCCGCGCCACCTTCAAACTCTTCGCCTTCTATTCGACCGACAAAATCGATAATAATTTGGTCATCATCAGCGGCAGCTCGTTCTACCGTCACGTACTCAGTACGCTGCTTACGCAGAGTTTCAAGCATCTCATTAATGTCGCTTTCCTGAATCTCCACTACCGGTCGGTTCACTGAAATAGTGTCGTTGTATACCGGATCGAATTCTGGGTAGACCTCGAAGGTGGCGACATAGCTAAAGCCTACGCCTTCATCGTCGTTATTTTCGTCTGGCTCAATGTTGGGTTGTCCAGCCGGTCGAAGGTTTTCTTGCTGCACTGCATCGTAAAACGAACGATTGATCAGGTTACCCAGAATCTCGGACCTAACTTGGGGTTCGAATCGCTTCCTTACAACCTGCATCGGCACCTTACCAGGACGAAAGCCATTGATACGGGCGGTTTTACGCAAGGAGGTTAATCGCTCGGAAACGGCCGAATCAATATCTTCCGAGGGCAGAGCAACGGTCATCTTGCGCCCAAGCCCTTGCGTGGTTTCAACGTTTATTTGCATTACTGTCTCTAAAATTCGGCTTTTCTGTATGAAAACTCCCCATTATATCGCAACACCAATGAGTAAGTGGCAGTCAAATGAGGCTAGTGACCCAACAGACACCTCGAAACAATGGGGCAGCATGCTTTTGACGCTCCCCCAACTCCAAGCTCCGCTGAACCAACACTGACCAATGGACCCATGAAGAGGTGAATAAATCCCGACAATCGCACGGTCATTTGTGGCACTGATAACGCAGCGCTTTGAGTATCCTGGAGCCATTTTCCCATGCTAGGTGTTTACCCAGACGAATTAAGTGCACCTGTTTTGACGTCGGCACCGAATTTAAGGATGACTAATCGAACTCGGCGTTATTCAGCACGGATCGGGCAGAGGCCGCATAGCGTGGACATTGGTCTCTGATGTTTAACCACGGATATCGATTAGCATCGTGTGAATGGATTTCTGGGGCGAGTCGATCGGCTTGATCAAGTACCCCCAACGCAACGTACACGGTGCCCGGTAAGTAGTCGTATCGGCCAGTCAACGGCGTGCCACAGACATCACAGAAACTGCGCGACACACCTTCATTGACCTCAACGCGTTTGCCTTCATTAGGGGTCACAGTGAGAGCGGCCTCATCAAAAGCCGCAAACGCTGCCACTGGAGCACCGCTCACTCGACGGCAGTCATCGCAGTGACAATAGGCCACTGCTTTGGGCTCTTGCGACGAGCTCAGTTGTTTTGCACCGCAGTAGCAACGCCCGGTAACCACACTGACCAAAGGAGTTCTCCTATGAGTTTTACGCCACCACGCAGGTTAGCAAGTTAGTATGCGGCGAACACAGTAGACCTAGTAAAGTTTTATAGCTAAAAATTTGTACTGATTTCTATGGCACTTCGGCAGTATACATCCGTAGATTCCGCCAATTCTTGATCGGCGTTCCTTCCCTCGCGACGTAAATGTCATAATTATCGGTTATGGCGCTTATGTAAAATGCCATTTGACGACACAGGCGGCAATGCGGCAACGTGTTTGAAAATACGGTGTTCCCAGTTAAAAAACGCAATGCACTTCTGATTTTGCCAATCACTGTCACCAGTAACATCTTGAGATCATCATGGCCATAAATTCTTACTATCCAGTACCCAAGCTGGAGGAATACTCTGAGCGTTTTAAAGAGTTTTTTAAATTCAAACGCGAAAATGGAATTCTGGAAGTACAGATGCACACAAAGGGTGGGCCGGTGCATTGGTCGTATCAATTTCATCACGCCCTGGCGGAACTCTGGACAGTGATAGGCCATGATAAGGAAAATGAAGTCTTGATTCTGACATCCACTGGAGACCAGTGGATTAATGAGTGGGATGTGGAGAGCTTTAAAGAAGTTGAAAATTCACCGGACGACGACCAACGGTATGATGTACAAATCACCGATACCTTAAAAATTGTTGAGAACTTTGTAAACGATATTGAAATTCCAACCATTGCTGCGATTAACGGCAAAGGCATTCACTGGGAAATGTGCATGATGAGCGATATCACCCTGTGCACCCCAGACTTTGTACTGCAGGATGATCACTACGGGATGGACTCAGGGCATGTGCCCGGCGATGGAATGGGAATGTGTCTGCAAGAAATTTTGGGAATAAAACGTGGCAACTACGCCATGCTCACTTGCCAGGGCTTCGATGCTCAGGAATGCCTAAGGCTTGGAGTAGTTAACGAGGTTGTAGAACGTGAACAAATTGTTGCTCGTGCCTGGGAACTGGCTCGTATGATTATGACCAAGAGTCGTTCATGCAGACGTATGACGCACTACATTTGTGTGCGCCCTTGGAAGGCAGTTATTGAGAGGGATTTCCGCATACATGTTCTTTCAGAAATGTACTCCTTTAATTTATCTAAATCGGAACATGATTTCGAGTACATAGAATACTCAGACGATGAACAGAACGAATCCTGAGTCATCATGTCTGCCCGACCAAACTTTCTATTTATCACTACCGATCAGCAACGAGCCGATCATCTGGGCTGCTATGGCAACGCTATAGTCAACACACCGGCTATTGACGAGATTGCCTCCCGAGCCATGCAGTTCAACAATTTTTTCGTGGCCTGCCCAATCTGTATGCCCAATCGAGTGGCCATTCTCACAGGAAGGATGCCGACCACCAATGGAACCCGACACAACGGTATCCCATTAGATCTCGATGCCGTGACCTTTGTGGATCAGTTGAGAGAGTCGGCCTACCGCACAGGTCTTGTGGGTAAAGCGCATTTTCAAAACATCACAGGACATACTCTCAACCAGAGGGACATATTTCCTAAGCAACCAGATCGATCCAATCATTCTACTGATGCATACCATACGGCCAAAACAGGCCCTGAGTACGAGGCTGAGTTGATGCCGTTATGGCGGGAGAATCCAAACCGTCAGAGCCCAACGACGCCCTATTACGGATACGATTTTGTGCGCTTTGCTAATGGACATGCAGACCATGTGCAAGGCCATTACACTGGCTGGCTGGCGCAGCGGCACGACAACGCTGAGAGTCTAAGAGGAAAACAGAATGCACTTCCCGCCACGCATATAACGGCCCCTCAAGCGTGGCGCACTGCCATGCCGGAAGAACTTTATCCTACGAGCTACATCGCCGAGACCAGCAAAGAGTTTATTAGCGATCATGTCGATAATCACGGCGATTCCCCTTTCTTTCTTCACTGCTCGTTTACCGACCCGCACCACCCGTTCACACCGCCGGGCCGATACTTCGATATGTATGATCCGGATTCTATGCCGCTATCACCTTCGTTTCATCATGTTGATCATAACGAACCCGAGTTGCTCAGCCGACTGCGCTCCGAGCTAGCTGAAGGGCGTGCTAAAAGTTCGGGTCCTTATCCGTTTTGTGTCACAGAAGAGCACGCCCGCCAAATTACCGCATTAACGTATGGCATGGTGAGTATGATCGATGATGCAGTGGCGGGTTTAATGGAACATTTGAAACACTTGAACCTTCTGGACAACACCGTCGTGATATTCACATCCGATCACGGCGATTTTATGGGTGATCACGGGCTGATGTTAAAGCACGGTCTGCATTATGATGGCGTGTTACGTGTACCCTTTATATGGGCCGACCCGCATCATCAAAAACCACAGCGCACAGATTTACACGGCAGCTCGGTCGACATTGGCGCATGTGTTCTGGCGCGAGCGGGGCTAGCACCTAACAACGGGAACCAAGGTATCGATATTGTGTCCGCAGCCAGTGGAGACAAAAACGCATTAGTGCCGCGTACCGGCATACTGATAGAAGAAGATGAATTGGGTGCCCACCTCGCTACCGAGCAAGGTTTGCGAACCCGAAGTTTCATTGCAGACAATTGGCGACTTACTCTATGGGAAGGTATGGAAGGTGGGGAGCTCTTTGATCGCAGCACCGATCCCTATGAATTAAATAACTTATGGAATAATCCAACCTTTGCCGAAAAACGGGCCACCATGACCGAAGCGATGCTACGCGAAACGATACGCTTAACCGACACCAGCCCCTACGCCACTTATGTCGCCTAACCATACACCCACACCGACAAAGCGATACCAACATGAGTTTTAACGATTCGATTGTCGTGGTGATTGGTTTTGGCACAATGGGTCAAGGAATTGCGCAAAATTTTGCGGAAGCTGGCATGACGGTGCGCGTGGTGGATCGCGAAAGCGACGCCTGGCATCGCGGGTGCAAGCAGGTACTCTCTAACCTGCAAGTGGCAGAAGAACATAATTTGTTGGACGAAAACCCTACGGAGATTGTTAAGCGCCTGTCAGGGTATACGTGGGAGGAATTACCTACCGCTACAAAAGATTGTCTGTTGGTGGTTGAAACCGTACCTGAAATTCTCGAAGTAAAAAAAGAAGTATTCGCAGCCCTAGACAGCCTTCCCATGGAGGTGCTTATTGGCTCCAACACAAGCAGTTTCACTGTGTCACAAATGACCGAAGCGATGACAACGCCGTCGCGAGTCGTTGGTATTCACTATTTCAATCCCGCACATGTGATACCCGCTGTCGAATTACACCATGGTCAACACACCGCGGAAGAATCCATCGATAAGGTGAGTGCGATAATGAAGAGTGTCGGCAAGGTACCGGTGCGCGTACGAAAAGAAATCCCCGGGTTTATTATTAACCGACTGACCGGCGCAATCGAACGCGAAATCGACCATCTGCTTGATGAAGGGGTGGTTTCCCCAGAGGATTTGGACGCCGCGGTCAAAGCGAGCTTCGGCTTTCGCCTGGCTTGCATGGGCCCAATGGAGGCAGAAGATTTCATCGGGCTCGACACCGCTTATCGCGTGTCGAACAATGTATACAAAGGACTTAGCAATGCGTCCGAGGCTTCAAAAGAATTAAAAGAAAAAGTTGCCCGCGGTGAATTGGGCGTCAAATCAGGTAAGGGCTGGTACGACTACACCGATGTTCCCCTGTCTGAAACATTTGCCAAGCGCGACAGAAAGCTACTCGCACAGCTTGTCTTATATCGGGCTACGCAACCTTCCAAGGACTAACGGGCTGAACACGTGAAACTTGTTACTTTTACAGTACCCACAGTAACCGGTCCAGCCATCAGAATCGGTGCGATCATAGGTGACCAAATCATCGATTTGAATATTGCGTGCCGCGTACACCTGAGTTCAAG
Organism: Gammaproteobacteria bacterium; assembly: GCA_019634245.1. The sequence goes on along the minus strand of JAHQVR010000138.1, from coordinate 14,408 downwards.
TGACGATGTTGCTCGTGCTAGCCAAATTGCCGATGCTCTGGTACCTCCCGATATGATCGCGTTTTTCACAGGTGGCAAGCTATCGAAAAAGGCTGCTGAAGAGGCATTGACGTACGTTACAGAGAATTCAATCACCCGTGGACCGTCAAACGAAACGGTAGTCCACGCGCTGGAAACGACTCAGTTGCTCGCACCCGTGCCACGCCCTACGTCGATCCGTGACACGCTATCGTTCGAAGGTCATATGATCAATTTTGAACGACGCACCGGAAAAAAGACTCCACAACGTTGGTATGAAACACCCATCTATTACAAAGGTAACCCAGCCAGTGTCGTGGGACATGCTGCTGACGTTGTCTGGCCCGACTACACAGAAAAATTTGATTACGAACTGGAGTTTGGTTGCTACATCGGTAAACAGGGCTGCAACATAACGGCGGAAGCCGCAACAGATCATATTGCGGGATATACCATCTTCAATGACATGAGTGCCCGAGATGTCATCCCTGGTGAAGTCGCGATGTTTCTCGGTCCTGGAAAAGGCAAAGACATGGACAGTGGCAATGTAATGGGGCCTTGCCTAGTGACTCCAGACGAACTGGATGTATCCAACCTGGATATGAAGGCGCGTATTAATGGAGAAATTTGGAGTCACTCAAACTCCAACGACATGTTCTGGAGTTTCGAACAGATCATTGCGTATATCTCTCGCTTTGAAACTCTCTACCCCGGCGATTTCATCGGTTCGGGCACCGTTGAAAACGGTTGCGGTGATGAAATGGAGAGATGGATTAAACCGGGCGATATCGTTGAACTCGAAGTAGAAGGTATCGGTAAACTCACGAATAAAATTGTAAAGGCATCGAATTCCTGATGGAACTATCAACACTGTTTGACCTCAGCGGTCGCTCGGCTCTTGTCACCGGCGCTACCGGAGCCTTGGGTAGCGCAGCGGCCCGCGCCCTATCCGCTGCCGGTGCTCACGTCACACTCGCAGGTGGCAATGCCGATAAACTCAACGCACTTAAAGAGTCACTACCCCACAACCAAATAACCACTATCGCTGAACGTCCGACCGATGAAGCCGCAGCCCAACGCATTGTGGACGCAGCAACAGCAGGCGGCCGCGGGCTTGATATTGTTGTGCCCGCCTCTGGCACGGCTGCAGTGGCACCCGCCACTGAGATGCCCTTGGAGACTTGGGATAAGGTCATGGACGCCAATGTCCGGCAAGTGTGGATTTTGTGTCGGAGCGCTGGACGAGTGATGATCGAACAAGGCCGCGGCGGCGCCATAGTGCCGATATCATCGGTACGAGCTCGGTTTGCCACGGTGGCAGGTACCAGTGCGTATGGTACGTCCAAGTCCGCTATCGATATGATGACCAAATCATTTGCTGTGGAATGGGGCCAGCACAATATACGTGTCAATGCGATCGCTCCCACGGTGTTTCGATCCGAACTAACAGCATGGCTTTTTGAAGATAACGAGCGGGCTAACAACGCCCGCTCAGGTGTTCTGGCCCGTATTCCATTGGGGCGGTTGGCAGAACCCGACGACTTCGCCGGAGTATTGGTGTTTCTTACTTCAGACGCCTCTTCGATCATCACCGGAGAAATTATCAATGTGGATGGCGGGTTCTCGGCAAATTAGCGGTATTTAAATTCTAGAGTTGCCAAAAACCATCAACGAGTGCAGAGACAGAACACATGAACATTTTATTCATCATGGTAGATCAGTTGCGCTTTGACTATCTTGGTTGCACAGGGCATCCGACCATTAAGACGCCGAATATCGACGCTTTAGCCGCACGAGGTGTACGGTTCAATCAAGCTTATGTGCAAGCCCCTTTGTGTGGGCCAAGCCGAATGAGCACCTACACCGGGCGTTATTGTCACAGCCATGGAGCTACCTGGAATGGAACTCCGCTACGCGTCGGTGAGATGACCCTAGGGGATCATCTAAGACCCTTGGGTATGGACACAGTGCTGTGCGGTAAAACCCATGCGGCTCCCGATATAAAAGGTATGAAACGGTTGGGCATCGACCCAGATGGCACCGTCGGACGCCGAATCGCCGAATGCGGTTTCGATATCTGGGAGCGCATGGATGGGGAATTTCCTGAAGGCCTAAAACATTTGAAGAGCACTTACCAAGACTACCTACGCGAACAGGGTTATGACAGCGATAACCCTTGGCACGATTTCGCCAATTCTGCCGAGGACACGGATGGAAATATTTTAAGTGGCTGGCAACTCATCAATTCCACACAACCGGCCCGTATCGCCAAAGAAGATAGTGAAACAGCCTGGCTCACATCCAGAGCGATGGATTTTTTAAGCCAAACGTCCGACACCCCCTGGTGCTTACATGTCAGCTACATAAAACCTCATTGGCCTTATGTTGCACCGGCGCCCTATCACGCTATGTATGGGCCAGATGATATTCAACCACCCATGCGATCAAACAGTGAACTTGCCAATCCGCACCCGGTCCTAGCTGCCTTCCAAAGTAAACGTGTAGGTAAGGCCTTTGCGCGCTCTGAGGTTCGCACGGCCGTTGTTCCTGCCTACATGGGTTTGATCACCGAAATTGACGATCAAATTGGACGACTCATGTCACACCTGGATGCCTTGGGCCAAACGGATAATACAGTCGTTGTGTTCACGTCGGATCACGGAGACTATCTCGGAGATCATTGGTTGGGCGAAAAAGAACTGTTTCATGATGCTTCTGCGCGCATTCCTTTGATCGTTGTCGACCCCACTGCAGAGGCCGATGCTACACGGGGAAGTGTTTGTGAAGCATTAGTAGAATCTATCGACCTAGCACCGACGTTTGTAGAGTACGCAGGAGGTACACCACCAGATGCCATATTGGAAGGACATTCTCTGAAACCTTTTTTAATGGGTAAGAACAACGCTGTGCGCAAGTTCGCGATCAGTGAGTACGACTACTGTTTTAAAGGCGCACGTAAAACGCTTGATCAACCCGTTGGCGATTGCCGCCTTGCCATGATTTATGATGGGAGATTTAAACTGATTCATGCTGAAGGCTTTCGTCCCATGTTGTTTGATTTACACAGCGACCCACATGAAATGAACGATCTTGGAGACAATGCCTTTCATTCCAAAAAGTGCGATACGCTAATGAACGAGCTCAATGCCTGGTACCGGCAGCATCACAATAAAACAATGCATGCCGAGGATGAAATCATTGCCCGTGAAAACGGCGACATCAAGCGCGGCATTTTTTTAGGCTTCTGGGATCAATCCGATATCGACGAAGCCAAGCGCACAGGACGCACTGGGAACTGACACACACCATGCCGGCTACGGGTATCAACACTGATCCCAGCATCAGAATTTCGGACAGTTCGCATTGTGAACGAATCAATTTGGCGCAAGGGCTGTCAGAGCGCAGCGCACACCTCACCATTTGGCATAAGCAAACGGAATGGGTTAGCATTAAAAAGCTATTGGACGGTAACCTCGTAAAAAATCTAACATGCAAAAGGGGAATTTACACGCCGCACACTATCGTTAAGTGCGCAGACGCTTTGTTATTTGGGAGGAGTAGCAGTGAAATTGTTCAAACTGAAGGGCATCTTAATCGCAGCCACAGTGGCGCTTGCTAGCGCGGGTGTGCCAAGCATTGCTAGTGCACAAGAAATTCTGCGTTCCGACACCGATGCACAAGGTGGACCTGGGCACACACTTATTGTCGTGGCCAGTAAAATCTGGCGACGTGAACTAGACGGTCTATCGGTACAAGTCAACGACAGCCAAACGTTAACTCGATCTGCACTGAAGCTTGGATCGGGAAAGCTGGAAGTAATGCCGCTACCCACCACGGTAGCAACATTCTTACAAAAAGGCGAAAGAATGTATAAAAAGGATTTTAAAGAGGAAGCCATCGCTGCATCGAAAAAAATCGGTGGCATCATGGGTTGGCTTGCCGTTACTAGTCATGCCATTGTCTGGGCAGACTCTGGTATCGAAGGTTGGCCAGATGTTAAAGGCAAACGAATCTATCTCGGCCCACCATCCGGAGGAGCTTCGATAAATTCAGAAACGTCCATCCGATTATTCACTGGGTACGAACCGAACGAAGACTACGAGGCACTTAAGATGCCTTGGGGTTCGGGTATGCAAGCGATGCTCGATGGAAAGATCGACGTATTTTTCCGACCATCTGGTCTTGGCAGCGCTACCATTGAACAGCTCGGCCTGAAAAAACAATTTAGAATTCTAGATGCGCGCACCGGCGATCCTGAAGGCTATGCAGAATTTCTAAAACCGCCACATCGCTTCGAAGTAGAGATTCCACCCGGAACCTACTCATCCCAAGTCGACAACGACAAGTCAGTATTCACCACAGGCGGAACGTTTAATTTGGCGGTGAGCTCTGAATTGTCCGACGACATGGTGTATGGCATGACAAAAGCCATCTGGGAAAATCTAGCAGAAATGCAGCAAACCGCGGTAACGTTAAAGAGCATCGACCCCGAACGACCGTTCATCGGGGCCAATGTACGGCTACATCCTGGTGCGGCACGCTACTACAACGAAGTGGGCATTGAAATTCCCGAACGACTGATGCCTCTATAGCCATAGCCTCAATGTTAAAACACGGCAGGCCACCTAATGGCCTGCCCTTTTTCAATCAGGAACACTAACTGCCATGTCCGAGACACCACCACATGGCGGCCCAACTCGTTCTCCCATTCGAACCTATCTAGGATGGCTTGCCAGTCTGCTCGCCTTAGGTATTGCACTCACCGGTATCGCTAACTCAGCACCGAGCTTTTGGGGCATTCCCAGCATAGGACCTTTCCGCAGCGAATACATTCGGCCGCTGATCGTCTTTCTGGCGGTCGTGATTATCTTGATTCGTTTTCCTGTATCAGATGTGTTCGCCTCCCGATTTAAATCCTTTGCGCGAATCGCCTGGATTGCCGACGTAGCCATATTTGTAGCTGCCATATGGGTGTTCTGGTCTTATCACTCGGTGGCGATGGCGTTGTTCGATGGTTTGTTCATGCTGAACATTTCTCATCCAATTATCGCGCTGACTGGTTGTTCGATCTTTCTCATACTTTGTTGGCGTGTCTGGGGTGCACCTCTGACCATCTGCGGAATCGTCGTCATTGTGTACTTCTACACAGGACAAAATTGGCCATGGATCCTTAAAACAGCACCGGTGGAATTTATCGATTCAGCGGAAGACTTGTGGTTCAACCTGAACGATGGCGTGTTGGGCAACTTAATGGGGATATTGATTTTCACCGTGTTGCCGTTCGTCCTGCTGGGGGTCACGCTGCAACAAACTGGAGGTGGGGAATCCTTAATTAAAATTGCCTTTAAACTCACGCGCAATTTACGTGGTGGGCCTGCACACGCTGCGATCGCTGCATCGGGATTGTTCGGCACAGTGACCGGTGGATCGGTAACGAATGTTGTCGCTACCGGTGTCATCACAATACCCATTATTAAACGACGGGGTTTTGATCCTGCTTTCGCTGGAGGTATTGAAGCCAATGCCTCCAGCGCAGGTCAGATAATGCCACCGATCATGGGGGCTGCAGCTCTGGTGATGTCCGACCTTACAGGTATTTCCTATTTGACCATTATCGTTGCCGCTATCATCCCTGCATTAGCGTATTACTCCAGCTTGTTTGTGGCGGTGGTGTTCGAAGCTCGGCGATTGGGTATGGAAGCGGTACCGGACATGGACCCAGAAATGGAAGTGGTGGGCCAGGATTATCTAAACCTCGTGATGGTGTTCATCCCGATTATCATTGTGGTGACGACTTTGGTTATGGGCTTCTCCGCCGCAGGAGCTGGGATGATGGCCTTGTTCACCTTGATACCGTTGAGCTTTCTTAATCCGTCTATTCGCAAACAACCGTGGCTTATTTTACAAGCGCTCAGTCGCGGAGGAGAAACCTTTGCTCAATTGATGATGGCAATAGGGGTGGTCGGCATCATTGTCGCCATATTGGGCGCTACGGGTTTACCTAACGATTTTGCACAAGTCATCAATGATTTAGCTGGGGAGAGCTTATTTGGCGTGCTTCTCATCGCCGCAGCAGCGTCATTGATGCTGGCGATGGGGGTCCCTACCGTGCCAGCTTACCTAAGCATCATATTAATTATGGGCCCTTCCTTTGAAAACCTTGGGCTATCTACCTTGGTGGCTCATTTGTTTGTGTTGTATTACGGCGTGGCCTCCTCAATCGTGCCGCCAGTGGCCGTCGCCGCCTATGCAGCAGCCACCATTGCCGAGGCCCCACCGTTGAAAACAGCGGTGTACGCGCTGCGTTTAGGCATGGTGAAGTTTCTGGTGCCCTTCGCCTTCGCTTACTATCCTGTGTTACTGCTGGTTGAGGAAAGTGGCGTTAGCTTTGATCTGGCGGACTTTTTATCCGCCATCATACGATTGATCTTTGTCATCTATTTGGTCTCGAGCGCCACGTTGGCGTTCGACCGTATGCACTTGCGTTGGTGGGAGATTGCCCTTCGTCTCATTCTCGCCATTTGCATACTGCACATTTCAGTCACTTTGCACTGGTCTGCCTTTCTTGCCGGAATTATTCTGGTCACTTGGCACCATGCCCGTGCCAAAGCTAAACTCATCGAAGGTTAATAGGGTGTCGATCAAGCGGCTGGGTCTGTGCCGTTATGTGCGAGCACAACCGGTAAAGTGGTGACAGAAACTTATTTAGATCATATCGTTATTGGCGCTAAGTCGTTGGAGGCGGGCCAGGCTTTTATCAAAGAGCGGCTCGGTGTGGAAATTCCTTTGGGTGGAGAACACACAAAAATGGGCACCCACAACCTTCTGATGCAGCTCGGCAACCATACCTTTCTAGAAGTGATTTCAATCAGCGACACACTTACACCACCGGATCGGCCTCGCTGGTACGGACTGGATGACCCACATGTTCAGTTCTCCTTGGAGAGAGAACCCATGTTGTTGACGTGGGTTGTGAATAGCAACAATCTTCAAAAGCTTATTCAACAAGCCAGTTATTCGCTGGGTGCCTCCGAACCCATCAGTCGCGGTGATCTTAATTGGTTTTTCGGCCTGCCCGAAGATGGGCGATTGCTGGCGGGTGGGCTGTTACCGTATGCGATGCAATGGTGTACCGACCAACACCCCTCGCAGCGAATGGCCAACCTGAAGTGCTCACTAAAGAGCTTGACCATTGCGCATCCCTATCCGGATTGGATACATCAGGCATTAACATCGATAGACGCCCAGCATCTGGTTGAACTTAAAAAACTAACCGATAACCAAGCACCCTACTTTTCCGTTGAAATAAGCACGCCATCGGGATTTAAGACATTACACAGCTGTACCGGACCATCCCAATGTTAATCGGCTGTATGTGAGCGTTGGTAGGCAGAGGAAAAGCTTAGATAAAATGTTTTAATCGCGATGTAATAATCGGTCCAGTTCGCCGCTTGCTTCCAGCGCCATCAGATCCTCATCGCCACCAATGGGCAGGTTATTGATCAAAATCTGCGGCACCTTCTTGCGCCCACATCGGCGCAGCATCTCCGCTCGCTCCAACGGAAGAAGGTCAATTAGGTATTCGGTGTAGTCAATCTGCTTCGAACTCAGCAACTCTCGTGCAGCCAGGCAATGACGACAGAAACTGGTTCCGTAAATTTCGACTTGTGCTGTTTGGTCTTTCTCCCGCATCGGACGCACCCGTGCTCACGCTCAACTCAAATCTTGAAGGTCCGTGCTGGACAGAAGGGTCGTAAAAAACGGCGCATAGTTCAGTACTGCGCCTTGCTGTACACCCAGACCATCGAAGGCTTCCACCACCTCGCTAAGTTTCTGATGATCGGAAGGTGCTTCCGAAAGAGCCCGCAATGCAGAAAGCAGCTTATCAATATTCAGTGGATTCATATTGGTCTCCAACATGTGAATAGTCGTGTCGACCTGCTCCTGAGTGATCGCAGATTTCCGGTTATCGGCGCTGAGATTGCCAAAATCCTCTTCCCTAATGCGCCGCTGCACGGTACTCACAAACCCTGAGAATGTTGCCGCATCCGGTAAATCGACAAACAACTTGATCAATGCTTCTCGATTCACCTCGCTTAAGAAATACATCATCTCCCCGTCCACGATCGGTTCGGGTGACAGGACCGACAATACCACCGACAGCTGTTCGTCGCCAAAAGGACTTGAGATGCGATATTCAATGGCATCATCGACAAGCTCGAATTCACGAGTCCCTCGCTCAGGGTGGCTCTGGATAATTTTGGCGATCATAACCTCGAAATTTTAGCCTGATTCACTACCACGTGTACGAACCGACTGGGCAACTCGGGTTATATCACGTTAATTGGGTGACGGCTTGATTATGAGGTGGGCTGATCGGTATCTAATCAGCGATCACAAGAACACCTGCCTTCAAGGTAAGATGATCAGGACATAGTTGACCAGCGTTTATTTTATAAACCGTACTTTCTCACTAATTCGGCTCAACACATCGGCCTTACGGTCGTTAAATTGCTTTTTATTAATTTCAAATAAATTATTGCCCTTGGTATCAATCGAAATAATCAACGGGCCGAACTCTTTTACCCGATTAATCCATAAGGTTTCGGGCATGCCTAGGTCTTTCCATTCTGCTCCTTCAATCGCTTCAACTTTAGTGGCTGCCACTACAGCGCAGCCGCCGGGGAATACGGCGTGTACTGCCGTGTTTTCCTGACAACCAATGGCAGTCTCCTCACCCATACCACCTTTTCCCACAATGAGTTTTACACCGGTTTTTTCAATAAACTCTCGCTCAAATTTTTCCATTCGCATGCTGGTTGTTGGACCAATCGACACCATTTCATAACTACCGTCCTGGTTCTCTCTAACAATGGGGCCAGCATGAAAAATAGCCCCACCAGCAAGCTCTACGGGTAGCTCCCGGCCAAGTTCGATCAAGCGACGATGCGCAACATCACGACAGGTCACTAGTATTCCATTCAGATAAACAATGTCACCCACATTGAGTGATTCGAGATCGGCGTCGGCGATGGGAGTGCTTAAAATCTTTTTCATAGTTCAACATCTTCGTGCGAGAGTATTTCAATAGACATATCGGCGTTAATGCGAATTCGTCCGCGTCGATGCGCCCAGCAGCCCGTAGACACCGCAACACCGATCGTTGATGGGTGCCTGGCCGAAGACTCGATGTTCACACTCATAACAGTGCTGTTGCCGGTTAGGCCTTGTGGCCCGATACCTAAATCATTGATGCCATCTTCCAGCAGTTCTTCCATCATGGCTGCATTTTCATTGGGGTGGCGTGAATCTACTGGTCTCAGAATGGCCTTTTTTGACAATCTTGCCGCTGTTTCAGCAGCGGTTGAGATTCCCACACCGACTTGCAATGGCGGACAGGCATTAAGCCCACGCGACGTCATTACATCCATCACAAATTCTGCTACACCTTCATAACCCTGACCTGGCATTAGAACCTTGGATGCACCTGGTAACGTACATCCGCCGCCGGCCATATATACATCAATAATGGCATGGTCCGCACCGGGTAGAATCTCCCAGTCTAACCAGGGAATTTTGGAACCCGTGTTAGTGCCGGTATTTTTTTCGTCGAATGTTTCTACAGCGTTATGTCGCAAAGGGCCAATTTCAGTGGCACGTTTTGTGGCATTAGATAGTATGTCTTCCAGCTCCCCAAGCAGTGGAAATTTGGCACCGGCTTCGATGAAGTATTGAATGACACCCGTATCTTGACAACTGGGCCTATTTAGTCTGGCCGCCTCCTCCTGGTTCTCAGCCATAACACCAAAGATTTCTTTGGCCATTGGATTAGTTTCTTTGTTTCGCAGCTCTAATTGCCGTTTGATCACATCTGCTGGTAGACGTTTACCAACATAACTCGTGAACTTTGCCATCGTTTCTGTTAAAGAGGCAATATTTTCTTCTGTGTTCAGATCTACATCGTCTGAGATAGTTGTATTCATTACATGCTCCCTCTGGCAAAGGTAATCAAATACCAAATAGTGACACCGACTGCCAATACACCGATTACTTCGGGGTACCAACCGAAGTCGTATACTTTATATGTGGAGTCATGTTCGTTATCTAAGTTGTCCATCTGTTCCTCGACATTAGATTAAGTGAGCTACTTACCTATATTCGGTAACCACAAAGCGATTTGTGGAAACATCATGACTAGTGCTAATCCGATAATCTGCAGGCCAATAAATGGGAATATCGATACAAATATTTCCTGCAGGGTCACATCTTTTGGCGCGACTGATTTCAGATAAAAGCAAGCGGGTCCAAAAGGTGGTGACAACATGTAAATTTGAATATTCATCGCAAACAAAATACCGAACCACACGGGGTCGTAACCCAGCTGCACGATAACGGGTGCGAATACAGGCACAGTGATAAAGACAATGGCAATCCATTCCAGAAAAGTGCCTAAAAAGAATATGATTAACATCATCACAATAACAACGCCAATGGGTGGCAAATCCAAGCCGGTCAGCAGTCCACCAAGAAAGCGAGTACCGCCCAGAATGTTGTAAATACCAACCAGACTTACGGCACCCACAATTAGCCAAAGTAATGCGCCGGTTGTTAACGTGGTGGACCACAGGGCATCACGTACACCCCGTGTTGACAATTCCCTGCGAGCAGCAGCCACCAGCAAAGAACCAACAGCACCAATGGCTGCAGATTCGGTTACCGTGGCAATACCACTGTAGATTGAACCAAGCACACCGAATATGAGAATAAACGGCAAGATAAGGCCTTTTAAATAGGTGAACCGCTTTAACAGCGGTAATGCGGCCGCGGGGTCGTCATACACCGGACCCAAAGAGGGGTTTAAACGCACCCGAATAAGAATGTAAGTCACATAGAGTGATGCCAGCAAAACACCCGGCATAATTCCGGCAGTAAAAAGATCTTTGATAGAGACATTAGCCTCAGCGCCATAAACAATAAGAACAATGCTTGGCGGGATCAAGGTTGCCAGAGCACCTGAAGAGGTTATGGCACCTATAGACAGTTTGCGATCGTAACCCAAGCGAAACAACTGTGGTAACGCGATTAAACCCAGTAATACAATTTCGCCGCCGACGATGCCACTCATCGCCGCCAGTATGACCGATACAAACACAGTTTGGACGGCTACCCCACCGCGCATCTGACCGCCCAATATAGCCATGGAATTAAACAACTCCCTGGCGACACCGGAGCGTTCCATAATGTTGGCCATAAACACAAAAAACGGCACTGCAATGAGTGCATGTTTATCCATGACCTTTACCACGGCAGAACTCACCAAAATGAATCCATTGGTGCCAAATGCTAGATAGGCAGCGACGATGGAAATAAGTAATGTGGATGCACCTAACGGCACACCAATAGCCATTAGCAAAAACAGCGATGACACAATCGCCAGTGTGATCAGTTCAATGCCCATGCTAGTTTTTGCTTTGTTGTGCTGTGGAATCGAGAGTGCTAGGCGTGAGTAAATTTGCTAGCAACTGCAAAAAGTATAAACACGCGGCGACCACAAATAATGTTTTGATATACGTGGGTGTAGGTGGATCAAATGCACTCCCGGTGGTTTGTGGCGATTGCAATACTTTGATCATTGGATCCCAAAGCATAATAATTAGACCGACAACCCCTATCATGGATATCGCGATAGCGATTTTTTGTAGTCTTGCCCAAGTGCGTGCACCAAGAAACAGTTCCATGGTTGTTACTGTGATGTGACGACGTTGTTGAGTGACCGCACCGACTGATAGCAACCAGGCTGTGGCCACCAAAGCCATAATGGTTTCTGAGGTCCATGAGGTAGGCGCATCAAATCCATAGCGCATAAATACTTCATACATCGACAAACCGATAGCGGCCAGATAGAACATGCCGCAGATCTTGCCTAAGAAAACACTGATCTTTGATACGATCGTTACAAAGCTGTTCACCTTCTCCTCCCGTCTAAAGCGCCGGCAACAAGGTGTTGCCGGCACTCGGTTTCAAGCCGTATTACTTAAGCAGTCCGATCGTTTTCATATAGCTGTAGTGAGCATCCAGTGCCGCCCGGGCTTCCGCTGACTTACCAGCTGTTTCTTCCCATGCAGTAGTAGCGAGTTCACGGAATTTGTCGCGTTCAGCTTGAGGCCAATCAACCACGTCAATATCACCCGCGGCTGCATCAGCCGATGCCTGAGCTTTGTCTTGTAAATCTAATTGACGGCGAACATCGTCATAGGCTGCATAAAACCAAGTTTCTAATGCAGACTGTTGACTCGCACTTAACCCATCCCAAGTCTTTTTACCGATGGTGAATTGACGAACTGCCATTGAGTGAATGCCAGGGTAAATTGGGTACTTGGCAATTTGGTGGAAGCCACTAGTAGAGTTGTTGATGTATGCAGATGCATCAGCGGCATCAATAACGCCTTTCTCTAGTGAGGTAAATACATCGCTTAGAGACATAGACACAGGCGCAGCACCGGCGGCTTTAAATACCGTTGCAGCTAAACCACTCGGTGAACGAACCTTGATCCCTTTGAAGTCAGCCACTGAACGAATCGGTTTTTTCGCAACTAGGGCTTCTTTGGCTGACGGGCCACACCCAACAACGTGCAACGCACCTGGCAAAGTGGCATCCCACAGAGTCTGAAGCGCCTCTCGTCCACCGCCATGTCGGCAAAAAGTTTGAACTTGATCAACCGTATCGTACCCAGCAATGAGATCGCCCAGTATGGCAAACGCCGGATTGCGTCCGGAGAAGTAAGAGACAGCGGTTAAGTCTCCGCCCAGCACACCGGCCATAACCGCCTCCGGTGTTTCCTTTCTGTCGACGATCGAATTAATTGGGAAAAACTCGATCGCCAGATCGCCGCCGGTCATTTCACTGAGGCGTTTACCCCACTCTTCGCTTACATACTTGTACTCGTAAGCCCCTGATTGTGTTGATGTTTGTATCTTTAAAACGGTCTCTGCCGAAGCAGCGGTCGATAAGATCAATCCGGCAATACCTGCCAGTAGCGCAGATTTCATAGGTCCTCCGAAGGAATATTGAATTGTTTGAGAACCGCCTCCAGCAGCGGTCGGCAGCAGTAAAACATTTGTTTATGCATATGTCAATGTATACATTAATGAGATGAATACCGTATACAATTGACGGATACAAATTGAGCTGAATACGTGTTTCCAAAACCAGAAACAAAAAAGGCCTCGCGCGTGGACGCTGCGTATGAACAACTGCGAGAGCAAATTCAGCGCAATGAGTTAGCACCCGGGTTCCAGGCTCCAGAGCCTGAAATTGCATCTCAACTTGGGATGAGCAGAACACCCGTGCGCGAAGCCCTGCTGCGACTGGAAGCAGAGGGATTTGTTGAACTTATTCCCAGGCGAGGTGTTCGAGTACTACCTCTTTCACCCAACGATATGAAAGATATCTATCAAATTTTGACCTGTTTGGAATCTGAAGCTGCCGCGCAACTCGCAACGATTGGTTTGAGCAAAGTGCAGCTAACGGAATTGGAGCAGGCGACACTCGATATGGAAGCTGCGTTGAAAGGCGATAACTTAACGCAGTGGGCTAATGCAGATAATAGGTTTCATAGCAAGGTGCTTGAATTCAACGGCAATCAACGACTTTGGGATGTCGCCAGCACACTTTCGAATCAATCCCATCGAGCTCGTATGATGACCTTGCGCTTAAGAAAGCTTCCGGTAAATTCATCAAAGGAACATCGTGCCATTATAAATGCAATAAAAAAAGGTGATGCGGACAAGGCGCGGGCGTTGTTTAGATCACATCGCGAAGAGTCAGCCAACGAATTATTGGCCATACTAGAAACGCTAAACCTTAAGCATTTGTGACAACACATCCTCGATATCAATTTTACCGCTTACCCATTTACGTAAGAATCTGAATTAAATGAAGGTTGGTTAGCTCAACTACTTGCAATCGCATTCACCGGCACACGACTCAAAGAATGTATAGTGCTGTTTACACCGGACTCTACCGGACCCGCAAGGTCAAAGCGCTCGACACGATCGGCCAGGGCGTTAAACAAGCAATCCATTTCAAGCCGCGCTAGATTCATGCCTAAACAGGCATGAACACCTTGGCTAAAACCCACATGGCCACCGGTGTTTCTTTCAATATCAAACGCATCGGGGTTCGGAAATTTTCTAGGATCTCGATTCGCGGCTCCATAGACCACTAATACTCGCGTATCTTTTTTAATTGCTACATCTGCAACTTTTACCTCTTGGGCCACATAACGGGTAAACGCTCTGATGGGCGTATTTAAACGAACAATCTCCTCAATAGCGTTTTTCATCAGCTTTCGATTTGCCCGTAGTTTGGTCCATTGATCCGGGTTAGT
>JAHQVR010000137.1 GCA_019634245.1 Gammaproteobacteria bacterium | reverse complement strand
GTGCTAGACATCACCCTCACCGCTCGCGGCAAAAGTGGGGGAGATCCGATTCCAATGGCTGGTATTCCCTACCACTCGCTTGACAACTACTTGGGACGTTTGGTGAAAAACGGTTTATCAGTAGCCATCTGTGAACAAACCGGTGACGTAACCAACAAGGGTCCGGTTAAGCGCGAGGTGGTTCGCATCGTCACACCAGGCACGCTCACCGAAGAAACACTATTAGATGCTCATCAGGTGTCCATGCTCATGGCCATCAGCGAACAACCCGACACCTTTGGCATCGCCTCACTGGATGTCGCCAGTGGACAATTTTCGACAATTCTTGTTGACAACGTCGACGCTCTTAAATCGGAAGTTGCCAGACTGGTTCCTGCAGAGATTTTATTGAGCGAAGACAGCCTGCTTCTAAGTGCGTTTCCAAACATACCCACACGCACACGCGCTCCTTGGTTATTTGATGAAAGCCAATGTCGAGAATCACTCCAAGAACACTTTGGCACAGCACATCTAAGAGCGTTTTCCATCGAAGATCAACCGGCGGCGATAATCGCTGCCAATATAGCTCTACAGTATGCTCGCGAAACCCACGTATCTCCACTCAAACAAATACAAAGACTGAACCTGGAACACAGCAGCGATACGATTATGTTGGACCCGGGTACTCGCAAGCACCTTGAAATAACCACCAGCATGAATGGTGATGAGGCCCATTCCTTGTTTGCGGTTATGAAAAAGACCGGATCGGCCATGGGGACTCGAAAACTTCGTACATGGCTTCAAAGACCGATCACCGACACAAACGAGATAGCCCGTCGTCATACGGCTGTTGCTAATCTCATCCACCAAGCTCAATTCAAACGTTTGCAACCGGTGTTGCGCAAACTCTATGATATGGAACGAATTCTCACCCGCGTTCATCTTGGTACAGTTTTGCCTCGCGAATTGGATAGACTGCGAGCGAGCCTTGCGTTGATGCCAGCGGTAGTCGGTGAAATAGATTCGGTTAACTCAGGCCCTATTCAAGACATTGCCAACACACTGTCTGTTAAGACTCAGTCACTAGAATTACTCCAGCGCGCGCTCATTGCAGAACCCCCCGTGGTTATTCGTGATGGTGGTGTGATCGCAGAACACTATGATGCGGAATTAGACGAACTTAGAAATCTATCCACAAACGCCGATGATTTTTTACGCCAGCTGGAGAAACGCGAAAGAAACGCAACAGGAATTAATTCGCTAAAAGTGGGTTATAACCGAGTTCACGGATTTTATATTGAGACCAGCCGAACAGAAGAAGCGCCGGCGCACTATATACGACGGCAAACGCTAAAGGCTACAGAGCGCTACATCACTCCTGAACTAAAAGAACACGAAGACAAGGTACTCGGTGCTAAGGAGAAAGCGTTAGCCCGCGAAAAGAAACTCTACAAAGAATTGATAGACGCTCTTCAGCCTGAGCTGGAACTCATGAGCAATATTGCCTCGGCGGTGACTGAACTCGATGTTTATAACTGCTTTGCCGCGTGCGCAGTGGAATACGACTGGTGTTGCCCAGAGTTGGTCGATGAGGTTGGTATCAATATAAGCAACGGTCGGCACCCGGTTATTGAGGCCATGAGCAGCGAACCTTTTGTGGCAAACCCCTTACTGTTAAGCGGAGAGCGACGAATGTTGATGGTGACTGGACCTAATATGGGTGGTAAGTCGACATTCATGCGCCAGAATGCGTTAATCGCTCTATTGGCATACACCGGCAGCTACGTTCCTGCCAGTAGCGCCGCTATCGGACCGATAGATCGTATTTTCACTCGCATTGGCGCCTCCGATGATTTAGCCAGCGGCCAATCAACCTTCATGGTGGAAATGACTGAAGCGGCAAACATCCTACACAATGCGACCGATCATTCCTTGGTGCTTATGGACGAAATCGGCAGGGGTACCAGCACATTTGATGGCCTTGCCCTAGCTTGGGCCTGCGCTGAACATCTAGCCACAACCAATCGCGCTTTGTGCTTGTTTGCCACACATTATTTTGAATTGACCACGATGTCGCATTCACACCGATGCATCGAGAATGTGCACCTCGATGCAAAAGAACACAACGGTAAAATAATCTTCATGCACCAAGTCAAAACTGGTGCTGCAAACAAAAGCTATGGATTGCAGGTTGCTGAATTAGCTGGGGTACCACGTCACGCACTAAAAATTGCACAATCACGCTTGAATGAGTTAGAGCAAACCGATGAATTAGCCACCCAATTCACAGTTGATCTAGAACAAATGCCAGCGAAACAGGAAAAAGACTTTATCGCAACTGACGAACAGGATACTCATACGCCATCGGTAAATGCGCCCCAACTCGATCTTTTTGCAGTGGATAATCGTATTTCCGAATATGTCAAGCATCTGACTGTGGACGACACCTCACCTCGAGAAGCCCTCGAACATCTTTATACTCTTAAAGAATTACTTCAGTCATGACACAACCGTTTTCACATGCTAAGTTAGCCGAATGACAGAATTTTCTCGTGTCGGTCTGATCGTCAAAAGCGGCGATGACAGCGTGACGCAAACCCTCAACGAAGTAATTACGTGTTTACAAGGTCTAGATCTCGAATTCGTATTGGATGTTAGTACCGAGAACTTACTTCCAGACCAACACACCGTTTCGACCGTTGAAATAGGTAAAACCTGCGACCTTGCGATTGTTATCGGCGGCGATGGCACTCTGCTGCATGCAGCTCGGGCATTGGTGGGCACTCAAACCGCGCTAGTGGGAGTCAATCGAGGCCGGTTAGGTTTTTTGGTGGATGTGCCACCCACCGATGGCCTAGACAAATTAGTGGGAATTTTGCAAGGCCAATCTATTGCTGAAGAACGCATTCTTTTAGAGACGCGAATTTTACGTAATGGTGAATGTGTCAACACATCCGCTGCGTTCAATGACACCGTCATTCGCGTACACGACGTTTTGCAGATCATGGACTTCGACATCATCATTGATGATGTCCTGGTAACACATCAACGCGCTGATGGTGTGATTATCGCCACACCGTCAGGATCTACTGCCTACTCATTATCCAATGGTGGGCCCATAGTGGGCCCCACTATAGAGGCGGTGGTGCTACAACCGATTTGCCCACACACCCTCACCAGCCGTCCATTGATGGTGGATTCAAAAAGTACCATTAGAATTCATTTATGGGACGATGCGGTTTATCAGGCTCAAGTGGTGTGCGATGGCCAAGTGTATATGGAAGCGACCTTAGGTGACATGATCGAAGTAAAGGTCAGCGAGGACCATATCAAGCTGCTGCATCCTGCCGACTACGATTATCACCAAGTCCTCAGAGAGAAACTTAACTGGGGTTAGAAAAAAAACGAACTGAGTAGTATCATCTCTCCATCCTCCTATTTGTGATTGCCGTGCTGACGCATTTGCACATTCGCCACTTTGCGATTATTGACCAGACCGAGTTCGAACTGGAACCGGGCATGACTGCGTTGACGGGTGAAACGGGCGCGGGTAAATCCATACTTCTGGATGCATTGGGCCAGGTTCTTGGCGACCGCGCCACCGTTGATTTTGTGCAGAAAGGGGCGAGCCGCTCTGAAGTGAGTGCTACTTTCCATTTGGCTGCTTTGCCTCATGTGCAACAATGGTTGCGTGAACACGAACTTGACAATGATGACAACGACGAGTGTTTGATTCGGCGAATAGTTACAGATAAAGGAAAATCCAGAGCCATCATCAATGATCAACCTGTCACCGCAAAATCGCTACGAGCGCTTGGCCAACGGTTAGTCAGCATACACGGACAACATGCCCATCAGTCATTGACAGAGCCCGCAGAACAGCGACGGTTGGTAGATGCGCTGGCAAATAGCGCGCTACCTGAACAAGTGGAAGAAGCCTTTGAGGCTTGGCAAAAAGCGAATCGCCAGCTGGATGAATTAAAAAGCACCTCTGTATCCGTGCAACAACGTCGTGACCTAGTGCAATTCCACCTTCAAGAATTTGATGAACTGGACACCGGCGGCACGGCGATCGACGACATAGAATCCGAACATCGGTGGTTGGCGAATGCAGAACAACTGGCAGGTTTTGCGCGCGATGCTTTAGCGTCCCTGGATGGTGATGATGGTGCTCATACTCACTTAACCCGAGCCACAAAACCTTTGGCCAGTTTGGTTCAGCTCGATGACCGACTAACCGAAGCGCAAGACTTAATCGACTCAGCCACTATTCAGTGCGCAGAAGCCACCAGTTTGTTAACACAACATCTCACAGCATTGGACCATGATGGCACCCGTCTACAGTGGTTAGATGCGATTTTGGCAAAACTTCACGCGCTGGCCAAAAAACACCAGGTCAGCATCAGTGATTTGGAAAGTGTAGAGCAGTCCCTGCGCAAAGAATGGGAACAACTGAGCAACCCCGAGGCGAGCCACGAAGCCTTGGTACGTGAATGCGATGCGCTAAAGAAGGTATACCAATCATTATGTGCCAAGCTGACAAAATTACGTAAAAAGACCGGCAAAAAACTCGGGCAGGACATTTCCAACACCCTTCAAACACTGGGTATGAGCGCCGGTTGCGTTGATATCGACATCGTCGAATCTCGCGATTGGAATCGGCATGGGCAGGATAAAGTGCAATTCCTGGTCAGTCCGAACCCTGGCGTGAAACCAGCCCCACTATCTAAAATCGCATCCGGGGGGGAACTTTCCAGAATCAGCTTGGCGATCGCGTTGGCGACACTGAAAGCGCAACCCGTTGCAACACTCATTTTCGATGAAGTAGATGCTGGTGTTGGCGGCGCTGTTGCCGAAAGAGTTGGAGAGCTTTTGCGGGCTGTGGGTGATCATGCCCAGGTTCTAAGTGTGACTCATTTGCCTCAGGTAGCTTCAAAAGCGCACCATCATTTACGCGTTGTCAAATCCACACAAAACAACAAAACCTGTACTTTGCTCGAGGCGTTGGACACCAAAGGCACGCTGGAGGAGATTGCCAGAATGCTGGGCGGTGCGAAGATCACCAAAAAAACGCTAGCGCATGCGCAGGAAATGCTCGATACGGTAACCGAACCTGCCTAATCGGAGTCACTTTTCATTCCTTAAATACTCTACACTTAAGTCATCGTAACTTCAGAAACCCCGTGACAATCAGCGTGCGAATTCTACTAGCCTTCATCTGTTGTCTAAGCCTGTCTGCCTGTGGTGGAAAACCCTTTTGGTTGCCACCAGCCCACAAAATCACGATTCAACAGGGCAATCTGTTAACGGAGGAACAGGTCTCCAAGGTGACCGTGGGAATGCCCCGCGACCAGGTCCGAGCCGTTATTGGTTCCCCGGTTGCCAATACCCCTTTTCGCGAAAATCGCTGGGACTATTTCTACACCCAAGCACCCGCTGGCAATGTCGTCGAGGCACGTAAACTCACACTGATCTTCAACAATAACGTTGTGTCACAGATCGACACCAATACCGAAGACACCTCGGGTGTAAAAGCGCCTCACAAGAACTGGTGGGAAATACTTTTTCCCCCTAAACGCGAAGG
>JAHQVR010000136.1 GCA_019634245.1 Gammaproteobacteria bacterium | reverse complement strand
TCATTTTGAATAACAGCTGTGGCCGGGCAGCCGGAGTAGGTTGGTGTGACCACAATTTCTAGTGTTTCGCCGGCGTTATCCCAATGAATATCTCGGATGATTCCGAGGTCAACCACAGACAGCACAGGAATTTCTGGGTCCGGTACCTCTTCGAGCCATTCCCAAATCATCGCCTCCTCTGGGACCGGTATCACCAGTTGGCTCCAGGGTAAGAGCGTTGTAAAACTTGCATAGTGCTAAGTAGATGCCCTAAGTGTTCGGTATGTCGTACGCCATCTTTACCCCCTAAGTGAACAAAATCAGTTGCCGGTAGAGTCAGATTGGTTTGCTGCAGATCGGCGCGTACGGTTCGCTCCCAAACAGACTGTAGGGTAGTGGGGTTTGGTGCTATGGCGCGATTAGCCATTTCGATATCAGTTGCATCGCTGGTAAACATTTCAGCCGAGTAGGGCCATAGATTATCAAGCGCACCTTGCATAATATTTTGGCTATGTAATGTCCCGTCACCTAAAGCGATAACGATGTCTCGAGATCGTTCCAGATGATAGTGGGCTTCTTTAACGGATTTTTCAGCAATCGCCGCGACGCGTGAATCACTAGAGTTAACTAGTTCCGTCAACCAGAGCACTTGATAGGAGTCAAACAGATACTGACGCATCAAAGTGAAACCGTAGTCGCAGTTAGGGGTCTCTACCATCAGAATGTTGCGAAAATCCCAAGCGTCACGAAAATACGCAAGCTGATTTGCGTCTCGGTTTTGTCCTTCAACTTCAGAGGCTAAATTCAACCACAGCTGTGTTTGACCAATCAGGTCGAGTGCCGTGTTCGCCAAAGCGATATCTTCTTCAAGCGCAGGTGCTTTTCCACACCACTCCGAAAGTCTTTGACCCAGTATCAGAGTGTTGTCACCCTGGCGTAGCAGAAATTCGAATAAGGGCTGCATTTACATAGTACCGGCGTCATCGGGAATATCGTAAAACGTAGGGTGGCGATAGATTTTTGAACTTGCTGGTTCGAACATGGGACCTTTGTCAGATGGACTCGAGGCAGTTATTTGATCTGCCTTTACGACCCAGATACTGACTCCTTCATTGCGTCTTGTGTACACATCACGGGCATTAAGTAGCGCCATTTTTTCATTTACTGCATGTAAAGACCCCACATGGCGGTGGCTCATGCCATGTTGCCCTCGAATAAAAACCTCCCAGAGTGGCCATTCATCGGTCATTTTTTTTCACCGGAGAGTCGTTCTTTCTGAGCGCGTTTGTTTGCGTGTGCGAGCAGTGCCTCACGCACCCATTGGCCTTCGTTCCAAGCGTTCTTACGTGCATCTAAGCGCTCTTTGTTGCAAGGCCCATTGCCTTGTAGCACCGCATAGAATTCTTCCCAATCAGGCTCAGTAAAGTCATAGTGTCCCGATTCGTTCAGTCTGAGGGAATCATCAGGGATGGTAAGGCCGAGATAGTCAGCTTGAGGTGCAGTTTCATCCACAAATTTCTGACGAAGTTCGTCATTGGAGTTCATCTTGATTTTCCAAGCCATATTTTGTGCGGAGTGTACGCTTTCAGTATCTGATGGGCCGAACATCATCAGTGCGGGATACCAAAAGCGGTTAAGCGCATCCTGAGCCATTCTTTTCTGATCCGCAGTTCCATTACACATAGTCATCATGATTTGAAACCCTTGGCGCTGGTGAAAGCTCTCCTCCTTGCAAATTCGCACCATAGCCCTAGCATAAGGACCGTAACTCGTCCTTTGCAATGGCACTTGATTCATGATGGCAGCGCCATCGACCAACCAACCGACAGCGCCCATGTCTGCCCAAGTTAACGTGGGATAGTTGAAAATGGAGCTGTATTTCATTGTCCCGTTGTGCAGCATCTCATAGAGTTCATCTCTGCTGATGCCTAAGGTTTCAGCAGCACAATACAAATACAAACCGTGACCAGCTTCATCTTGAACTTTGGCTAGTAGATTTGCCTTGCGCTCTAAGGTCGGAGCGCGGGTTATCCAGTTGGCTTCAGGCAACTGACCGACCACTTCAGAATGGGCATGCTGTCCTATTTGTCTGATCAGGGTTTTTCTATAACCTTCAGGCATATAGTCTTTGGGTTCGATTTTTTCACCGCGGTCTACCCGCTCCTGAAATGTTCGCTCTTCGGGAGTCATATCATCCGGCGTTTTTGGACCACTGCCCGTCGACTTTATCTGTTGTGCATACATTTCAAAAATCTTCGTGGTGGATAGTACAACTGCTACGCGCCGCAGGACGCTGAACTGTACATGATGGAATACGCAATGGAATACGCGATGAGGTACGCGATGAGGTACGCGATGAGGTACTCTGATCTGATTGCGCTGCTTCCATCGAAATTGCAGCGATGTTGGTGAGTGTGTGCTGGTTCATACGTAAAGGTAAACCGCTAGTGATTGGCATTAAGCGCTTTCCAAAATCAATGCAACACCCTGACCGACGCCCACACACATAGTGCACAGTGCAAATCTGCCACCTGTGCGTTTAAGCTGGTACGCTGCGCTGAGTACTAAGCGTGAGCCGCTCATTCCTAATGGATGACCAAGGGCTATAGCACCGCCATTGGCGTTTACGTGAGCAGCATCGTAAGGTAGACCAAGCAGTTGCATGCACGCTAAACACTGGCTGGCAAATGCTTCGTTAATTTCAATGATATCCATGTCCGAGATTTTCAGATTTGCCAATCCGAGAACTTTGTTTGTCGCAGGAACAGGACCCATGCCCATGATTTTCGGTTCAACGCCTGCTGCTGCCATTGCGACAACTCGTGCTATTGGCGAGTGATTTTTAGCTAAGGATTCATTGGCCAGAACCATCGCAGCAGATCCATCATTTACCCCGGAGGCGTTTCCAGCCGTTACAGTTTTGTCGTTACCATTGATTCCTTTTAACGTGGTTAATTTTTCTAAATTAGTATCAATACGTGGGTGTTCGTCCTTGTTGAACTGAATCGGTTGGCCCTTTTTAGTGGGTATTGATACTGCAACCAGTTCATCGTTGAACAAATTATTTTCAAGTGCTTTTGCATAGCGCTGTTGGCTTTGCAACGCGAAAGCGTCTTGATCACTTCGACTTATATTGAATTGCTCGGCAACGTTATCAGCGGTTTCTGGCATGGAATCAATACCGTGCCGTTCTTTCAACTGTTTATTCACAAAACGCCAGCCAATGGTAGTGTCATAAACAGTGTTGACCCGTGAAAACGCGCTGGTGGCTTTGGGCATGACAAAGGGTGCCCGGCTCATGCTTTCAACACCGCCTGCGACAGCCAATTGATAATCTCCGGCGCGTATGCCCCTAGCCGCTATACCGACGCTATCCATGCTCGAAGCACAGAGTCTGTTGACAGTGATGCCGGGGACTTCGATGGGCAACTCAGCAAGCAGGCTGGCCATTCTGGCGACATTCCGATTGTCCTCACCGGCTTGGTTGGCACAACCCAAAATCACATCATCTAGCTGTTTCCAGTCGATGTCTGGGTTTCGATCTACTAGAGCTCTGAGGGGCACAGCAGCAAGGTCATCAGTTCGCATTGCCGAGAGTGCTCCGCCGTAGCGACCAATGGGTGTTCTCACGCCATCCAAAATATAGGCAGTCATACCGTCTGGAGCTCCTTAGTTCCGTTAGAGGCAAAATTCGAGATGCTAGTCCGATTCAGCCATGTTAACGCTCATTGCCATAATATGCTACAAATATATTTGAAAAAAAATATTCTGTAACATGTTTTTGTCAATCAGGTGTTCTCTATAGAAGCGTGCCTAGGCCACGATGTTGAATTGGGCTGAATGTCAAAGTACAGTTCGTGATCCTGTAATTGGCTCTGCAGAGAAACATAATCCGAGAAGCCGAGAGCCATAAGGAATGACGTGAAAGATCTGACACCGGAAAAATCCAGCCTGGATCCGATTGAAATAGCGTCTCGTGATGAGATTGCGGCTGTTCAGTTGGACCGTATGAAGTGGTCTTTGTCACACGCTTATCAGAATGTTCCGCATTATAAAAAAAGTTTCGATGCCGTTGGGGTACATCCAGATGATTGCCAATCACTGGAAGACTTAAGTAAGTTTCCGTTCACCGTAAAATCAGATTTACGCGACAACTATCCGTTTGGAATGTTTGCGGTGCCTCGTGAAGAGGTGGTGCGAATACACGCCTCTTCAGGAACCACAGGCTCTCCGACCGTTGTTGGATATACACAAAAGGATATTGAAACCTGGAGTGAAGTAGTCGCGCGCTCGATGCGGGCATCGGGTACTCGACCAGGCGATGTTGTGCACGTTTCTTACGGCTATGGGTTATTTACCGGTGGGTTGGGTGCACACTACGGGGCTGAAAAACTAGGGTGCACGGTGGTTCCTGTTTCTGGGGGTATGACAGAACGGCAGGTTAAACTGATCGAAGATTTTCAAGCCAGTACGATTATGGTGACGCCTTCTTATGCTCTGTCGATTCTTGATGCGTATCATTCGCTAGGGCTTGATCCACAACAGAGTCCACTATCGGTTGGAATATTTGGCGCAGAACCTTGGACGAATGCGATGCGAGAGGAGATCGAATCTGCGTTCGATATGCACGCAGTTGATATTTATGGTCTTTCCGAGGTGATCGGTCCTGGTGTGGCGAATGAATGTGTTGAAACGAAAGACGGCCCGACGATCTGGGAAGATCACTTTTATCCTGAGGTGATCGATTCGAATACGGGTGAGGTGCTGCCCGATGGCGAACCTGGAGAGTTGGTGTTCACATCTTTAACGAAAGAGGCGTTTCCCATCATACGATATCGAACGCGTGATCTTACGCGTTTGCTGCCAGGTACAGCTAGGTCGATGCGTCGAATGGAAAAGATAACCGGGCGCAGTGACGACATGATTATTCTTCGAGGGGTCAACGTTTTTCCAACGCAAATAGAAGAACAATTGATGAAGGTGGATGGCTTAGCTCCGCATTTCCAACTAGAGCTCATCCGAGAAAGCCGGTTGGATGAAATGATTGTGCATGTCGAAGCGGCGGATAGCGCGATGAGTGATCAGGCGCAATCCGTTTGTAGAGCAGAACTGGCCAAGCGAATCAAAGACACTGTAGGTGTCACTACTGACGTTCAGATCAAACCCGTGGGCGGTGTCGCTCGCAGCCAAGGCAAAGCCGTGCGCATCATCGACAACCGAAAGGGTCGGACCTAGCTATATGTTTGAATTGACTAAATAAAAACCCTTTGTAGGGCTGAAGAAGAACCTTAATCAACTGTTTTTGCTGCTGTTTAGGTCGGTTTAGTAGGAAGGTAAATGCCAGGAAGTCGCCCAAGCACTGCAGCGCCTTCTCTGGTGATAAAAGATTGATAGCGATTCAGATGTGGAAATTTAAAGAGTTGTTTTTTCTGCCCAAAAGGTGTGATTAAGAGGTATTTTCGAGCCGAAAAGCAGCAATTTTTCTTTAAAATCAACCGGTTTTCTTGGTCCGACCCCAGGGTTATTTTTCGATGGGGGCGGAGGCTTTTTCCCAGGCAGTGAAGCCACCTTTTAGGTGAGCGGATTCAAATCCCATTTGGTTGAGCGTGTCGGTTGTAAGTGCTGAACGCCAGCCGGAGGCACAATAAAAAACGAATTTCTTGTCTTCTGAAAAAATGTCCTTGTGATAAGGGCTCTCAGGATCAACCCAGAATTCCAACATGCCTCTGGGCGCATGAAAACTTCCTGGGATATACCCCGTCCTTTGACGCTCTCGAACATCTCGAATATCCACTAATACGACTTGATCGTCCTCAACCATCGCCATGGCATCACTTACCTCAATCTCTTCGATTCTGGTGGTAGCTTCTTCGACCATTTTAGCGGCGGTGGTTTTTAGTTTTTTCATCGTGCAGACTCAATTCAACCTAAGTGATTTGCGTTGTATATTGACCTAATAACAGAACTCGTTCAAGCTCAATCCTGTAACTTATCGGTATAAATTAAACTCTACAGCCACACCCACAATACCCACACAGTGAGAAAATGCTAACAATGTCAAATCAGCCAATTGCTCTAGTAACAGGCGGTGCTCAAGGCATCGGTTTCGCTTGCGCAGAAGCCCTACAAGAAACTGGAGCCAAAATTGTGCTCTGCGATATCAATGAAACGGGGGTCCAGAGTGCTGCTGATAAACTAGGTGGTGAAGCGGTTGCCTACACTTGCGATATGAGCAAGGGTGATCAGATAAATACCCTTTTCGATGCCATTGAGAAAGATCATGGCCCCGTGTCCATTTTAGTCAACAATGCCGGCATTGCATTGCCCGGCGATTTTTTTGAAACCACAGAAGAGCAGTTCCGACAGGTCATCGATGTCAATCTAGTCGGTTATTTTATCGCGTCTCAGCGCGCCGCTAAAACGATGGTTGAGAATAAAATCCAAGGCAGCATCGTTAATATGTCCTCCATAAATGCACAGGTGGCGATTGAGTCAATCGCAGCATACTGTTCTTCAAAAGGTGGTGTCATGCAGCTGACAAAATCCACCTCTCTGGCCCTAGCACCACATGGAATCCGGGTGAATGCCGTTGGGCCTGGGTCTATAGATACTGAAATGATGGCTGGTGTAAATGCGAGCCCTGACGCCATGAAGCGGGTGCTTTCCAGAACGCCCTTAGGAAGAGTTGGGGAGGCAAAGGAAATCGGTAATGTCGTCGCTTTCTTAACCAGCGACAAGGCCAGCTACATCACAGGAGAAACCATTTATGTGGATGGTGGACGACTAGGTATGAACTACACCTGTTAGTACTTGAGCAGTAACAATGAGCGAAGAAAACCCAATTCTAAAAATTGAAAACAGAGAGCCTACCGACTGGAAACAGGGTGACGCGTTTCAGAAGAATGAGGTGCAGCTGGCCAATCGCAACTGTGGAACGTTAGCCGAAACCTTGTCTCTGGACATTACTCCTGTGGGTGCGCACTATTTACTGAATCATTTTGATGTACCACTGATTGCAGATCAGCACGCAGACGCTTGGGAGTTAGAAATATCGGGTTTGGTAAATAAACCTGTGACCCTATCGTTGAGTGAGATTAAGCAGCTACCATCAAAAACTCTGCCTGTCACTTTTGAGTGTGCCGGCAACGGACGGGCTGGTATGTTGCCACGTTGGCCTTCCCAACCCTGGTTTGTTGAAGCCGTAGGAACCGCTTACTGGACAGGCACCTCTTTACAAGCAGTGTTGGACTTGTGCGGTGTAGAGGACACTGTGCAGGATGTCGTGTTCTACGGCGCCGATGAAGGGGTGGCATCCGGTGAGCGGCATTACTATGGTCGCGGAATGCCCTTGGCTGACGTATGGAAGAGTGATGCGCTTTTAGTGTGGGCTATGAACCACCAACCTTTGCTCCCTCAGCACGGATTTCCACTACGACTCGTAGTGCCGGGTTGGTACGGGATGGGGAATGTCAAATGGCTGAATCGCATCGAGTTGATCGATCATACTTTTGATGGACATCAGCAGCAGGCTTATATGATTCGTGATGAACAAGGAAATCCGATTGAACCGGTGAGCACGATGCAAGTACGAGCACTAATGGCCCCACCGGGAATACCGGAATGGTTATCAGCGAGGCGACTGATTGACTCCGGTGCACATACGGTTGTCGGTAAAGCATGGTCGGGTTCTGGCGTACCCATTGCGCGAGTTGAATTTTGTGACAATCATCAATGGCGAGATGCAGAGTTGGGCGAGCGTCTGGGGAAATACGCATGGACGCCTTGGAGTATTGATTGGCAACCATCACCGGGCAAGCACATCATCGAATGTCGAGCTACGGATGCAGAAGGCAATGTGCAACCGGAGCAAGCGCCTTGGAATGCCAGGGGCTTTTGCAACAACGCTACCCATGCGGTAGAGGTTTGGTGCACTTAGCTTATAGCGAGGCTCGGGGAACTGATGGCTAACGACCCATCCATCCACCGTCAACAGTCACGATAGCGCCGTTCATATAGTCCGAAGCGTTTGAGGCCAAAAATACGATAGGGCCAGCAAAGTCTTCTGGGTTTCCCCATCGCCCAGCGGGGATTCGCTCCAAGATAGAGTCGTGTCGCTCTTTGTTATCTTGTAGTGCTTGCGTATTATCGGTCCGTATGTAACCTGGCGCTATGGCATTGACATTTATACCTTTAGCAGCCCATTCATTCGCAAAGGCCATCGTCAGCTGTCCAATACCACCTTTGCTGGCACTGTAGCCAGGCACTGTGATGCCACCTTGAAAGGTTAATAGTGATGCCGTGAAAATCACTTTGCCAGATCCACGCTCCACCATTCCTCGCCCGATTTCCCGAGTCATTATAAACTGTGCAGACAAATTGACTTCGATGACTTCATCCCACAGTTCATCGTCGTGCTCAACCGCCGGCGCTCGTTTGATGGTTCCGGCGTTGTTCACCAATATATCAATAACAGGATGTTTATTTTGCAATTCGCTAATGGTAGATTTTAGTGCTTCGCGGTTGCTGAAATCGCAAGCGTAACCGGTAAATGTCCGTCCCAATGCTTGAATTCTTTTTTCGACTTCACTGCCTGAGCTAGGCATCGTTGCGCTGACGCCAACAATGTCGGCACCTGCTTCAGCTAACCCTTCGGCCATCGCCTTTCCAATTCCGCGCTTGCAGCCAGTTACCAGTGCTGTCTTTCCCGTTAAATCAAATTTTTCGAAAATACTCATGCGGCTGCTTCCGGATTACATCGAATTAGCGTTTTCATAGACGTTGGGTTTTTAGTAAGTTCTTCAAAGGCAGCTTGAATAGAATCTAGAGCTTGCACACCTGTGATTAGGGACTTGGCAGGTATGGCTTCTGAGGCTATCAAGCGGATGGCTTCATCATAGTCTTCAGGTTCGTACACACGAGCGCCGAGCATTTCGATTTCTTTCCAGAAGAATTGAAACAAGTCGATTTCTGGCTTTTGCGCGTGTATGGCCACCATGACAATTCTGCCTCGAGTAGCAGTAACGGCAGTCATTAGGTCAACACCAGGTTGAGTCCCTGACACTTCGAAGACTATATCCATTCCTTTTCCGTTGGTTTGCTCCATTAGTACTGCAGCCGCATCGGAGTTAGATGGATCAATAGTTGACATTCCCAGCGACTCAGCCATGGCGAGACGATGAGGATTGATTTCAGAGACGGTGACATTGGCGCCCGCTTGTTGAGCTACCATCGCAACCAACATGCCTATCGGCCCGCCACCGATTACTAGTGCGTCTTCACCCTTGACGATATTGCCGCGCTTTACATCGTGGCAGGCTACAGCGGTAGGTTCGATCAAGGCTGCTAGATCAAGTGGCATTGAGTCGGGTAATACGTGGACTGTGTGAGCTGGCACTGTCCAGTGGTGTTGGAACGCGCCGGGAGTATCCAATCCGAGAAAATTTAAGTTTTGACAAACATGCTGGTAACCGCGTTGGCAAGCGGCACATTCCCCGCAATGATCCAATGGGCGAACCACTACTTTCTGACCTGGCTTAATATGATTAGCCTTGGAGCCAACAGAGGACACCACACCAGACATTTCGTGACCAATCACACGATGATCACCCACTCGCGCATCCATATGCCCTAAGTAGACATGTAGGTCGGTGCCGCAAATACCGCAATAGGCAACGTCGATCTGGACGTCTTCATCGCCGACAGCAACAGGCTCAGACGATTCGATAGAAAACGATTTATTTCCGGTGTAAAAAGCAGCATTTAGTGTCATGCGGTTTATAACCTATTGCAAAAATGTGGATTGTGTAGATTCCTAGATACTCTAGGACACGGTATTCCAGTTAATGGGATTGGCACCCGCACCTACCAGTGGTTTCTCAAGTGTCTGCCAATGCCTTTTCCAGGCTACTTTTTGGAGCGCGGATCCGAATGGAGTATATCAACACAGCGCCGATCGTGGTTTGAATCTATCGTAGACGCGACAAGTGACCGTGATTGAATTGACAAAAGTTTAGGCGAGTTCTTGAATGGGCCTTCGACACTCATCCATGAGTTGGTGAGTAACTAATGTCTACCGTTTTGGAGATACTGCCAGAAGCATAGGGCCTTTTGACACCCATTTGTCGCCATTGGATGCATGATTTGAAGAGCATCCAGTGACACCGATAGGCGCTTTGAGCGAAAAAGAGAGCTATTCGAGTTGACACAGGCTGTGCGCATCGAGATAGACTCTTCAACTATGAGCCTCATTCATCATACTGCAACTCAACTCCGATCGATGCTACTCCGAGAGGAGATATCGCCGCTGGACTTACTCGACGCACTCGAAGGTCGAATTGGCGAAGTAGATCGTTCCGTTAACGCACTTCCAACACTTTGTTTTGATCGTGCTCGACAAAACGCAAAAAAGTTGATGCAGTTGCCGGTTCATAAACGTGGAATTTTATCGGGAATTCCTGTGGTCATTAAAGACTTGGAGTCAGTGGCGGGAGTTAGGACCACTTCTGGTTCGTTGATCTACAAAGACTTTGTTCCTACAGAGTCCGATTGTTGCGTCGATTTGTTGGAACGCGAAGGTGGTGTTGTTTACGCTAAATCGAACACACCTGAATTTGGTGCGGGAGCAAATACTTTTAATGAAGTGTTTGGTCGCACATTAAACCCTTGGGATACGAGAAAAAGCTGTGCTGGCTCGTCGGGTGGATCAGCTGTGGCGCTGGCTACTGGCATGGCTTGGCTCGCAACCGGGTCCGATCTGGGCGGCTCGTTAAGAAATCCAGCCAGTTTCTGCTCTATCGTGGGATTTCGGCCGAGTCCAGGCCGAGTGGCAGGAGGTTCTGCTGGACCAGGGGCAACACCACCGGGTAGTGCTGGTATGCCCACACAAACGTTCGGTGTGGTTGGACCCATGGCCAGAAACGTTCCGGATTTGGCCATGTTGTTAGATGCGATGTCTGGCGTTCATCCGTCTGATCCAATGTCGATGCCGCGAGAAGTCCATTCTTATTCGAGTGCCGTTGAAGCGGCCCTGCAATCTGAACAACACCCATTGCGAGTTGCATTTAGCCCTGATTTTGGTGTGACTCCTGTCAACCCCGAAGTTGCCGCGATAGCAGAAAAAGCCGCCCGTCGGTTAGAGGATATGGGCTGCACCGTGGAATACGCTCACCCTGATTTTTCTGATATGGAAGAGATATTTCAGGTGAATCGAGCAATGCTTTTTTACGTGGCAAAAAAACAGTTACTAGAAACGCAAAGAGATTTACTCAAACCGGAATTAATTTGGAACCTAGAAAAAGCCCGTGAAGTCACAATGGATGATATCGAGCGTGTTGAATCTGCTCGAGGTGCCTATATACAACGCGCAGCTGATTTTTTTCAACATTACGATCTCCTTCTATCTCCTGCGACTATTGTGCCGCCGTATCCAGCTGAGCAACGGTTTGTCGAATCTTGCGAAGGGGTTGTTTTTGACAATTACATTCAGTGGTGTTCGATTGCTTATGCCATCACTATCACTGGCTTTCCAGCGATGAGTGTACCGGCCGGATTCACCCAAGACGAGTTGCCGGTGGGTTTGCAAATGGTGGGGGGGCCACGGGGAGAAGCAAAGCTACTCGCCGCCGCTGCGTGCTATGAGCGTTTGAGTGGATTGGATTCAAAGGTGCCCATGGACCCGATTGTGTATGAATAAAACAGCGTTCTTTTGGGATGAACGAACCTTTTGGCATTCGGGTGGTCAGTATGCACAACTTGCGCCGGTCGGAGCATTCGTCCAGCCCATGGTCGCCGGTGGTTTACCTGAAGCCCCCGAAACCAAACGTCGATTACTCAATTTATTGCAGGTATCGGGCTTGTCAAAGCAGTTGAGTATGGTTGGAGCTGATCCTGCCGATCGAGAAACGCTTCTGCGGGTGCATCCGGATAGCTATTTAAACGCATTTAAAGATATGTCGGACAATGGCGGAGGAGAACTTGGTCTACGGACACCCTTTGGGCCAGGTGCATATGAGATCGCCTCGGTGTCAGCTGGGCTTGTTACTAGGGCTGTTGAGAGTGTGGTCGATGGAGAGTACGACAACGCCTATGCGCTTTCTCGCCCCCCTGGTCATCACTGTCTACCCGACTGGCCTAATGGTTTCTGTTTATTTGCCAACATCGCAATAGCGGTAGAATCCATCATGGCCAAAGGGAAAGTGTCTCGTGTCGCCATCGTCGATTGGGATGTACATCATGGCAACGGCTCTGAACATATCTTTTATAATCGGAGCGATGTGTTAACGATATCCATTCACCAGGAACGTTGCTATCCGCAAGACACTGGTTTTTTAGAACGCAGAGGTAGCTCTGCTGGTGAAGGGTTCAATATGAACATTCCGCTGGCACCCGGTGGCGGACATAACGTCTACCTTGCGGCTATGGATAAGTTAGTGCTACCTCAATTAGAGGCATTTAATCCTGATCTGATTGTTGTTGCGTGTGGATTTGATGCGGCTGGTTTCGACCCTTTATCCCGAATGATGTGTACCGCAGAAACTTTTAGGCTCATGACGCGTAAGCTGATGAATGTGTCAGAAGGGCGTCTAGTAATGGCACATGAGGGTGGCTACTCCGAAATGTACGTGCCCTTTTGCGGGCACGCGGTTTTGGAGGAAATGTCCGGTTCAGATAGGTTAGTGGAAGACC
Source organism: Gammaproteobacteria bacterium (assembly GCA_019634245.1). Next base: position 3,772 of record JAHQVR010000136.1, on the reverse strand, counting down.
CTATGGCGAAGAGAATTGCCGGGCAACAGCCAAGCAAAAAGGTGGATGCGTTTCACTTTAGCCTACTGGATGATATGCACCCGTATTTTGCTAGCTAAACCAACCTGCGAGAGTCCCAATTATCGCCACTGATGCGGCTAGGCAGAGTAGGCCTTTCCAAAAGGGTTGCCAAACAATAGTTTCTCTGTCCAATTCGTCAGGCCATTTTTGACGGCCTGAGATCATCGCAGGAATTAGATTAAGTTTTGCCCAAATCCAGTAGCTCAGTATCGCGATTATATGTACTGCCACGATAATTTGAATGAAAGTAGCGACGGTATGATGGATGTCATACATTAAATAGGACAGATCTGTGTCAATGCTGTCGTAAAAAGCCCCTTCGATAAATTCATCTTCATCGGCAATAAAAAAACCGGTAATAGCCTGTATGGCCAGCAAAACCAAGACAGCTAGAACTGCCCAACCGCCAGCGGCGTTGTGCCCAGGTTCAGGTCTTACCGTGCGAGTGAATAGCTCTTTTAAATGGAGTACAGCGGCGTTAGGTGATTTTATGAGAGCTATTAGTGATGCATTGCTACTACCGAATATACTCCATAGTACTCGGAACAAGACAAGGCAAAGAACTATTTCTCCGACCAGCCTATGCCACTCAAAAAAACCGAACCCTGTTTCACCACTCAGTAACATAAAACCGACACTGATGGCCAATGACCAGTGAAACAGTCGAATCCAGATATCCCACAGTGGCAGGCTTTTCGTTGTCGGTTTGTCGGTGGTTTTGTCCATGGCGAAAGAACTACCCCCTGTAGGTTTATCCTATGCAGCGTTGCGAAGTGTACCTTGTCAATAAAAATTGTTCTATACCTCGTATTTCAATACATGTCCAAACGTCTAGCGTTAGAATCAGCTTTCCAGCAAAACAGTTGAGAATGCTCCATGGCGTCCGTGAAATCTAAGAAAATACTGTTAACCGGTGTGAGTCGAGGGCTCGGTGCGGCATTACTCGAAGAGTTTGTTGCAGCGGGTCATTCTGTAGCAGGTTGTGCTCGAGACGAAAGCAGTATTAGCGATTTGCGGAACCGATTTCCATCGCCCCATCATTTTAGCGTTGTTGATCTGAGTGATGACGACTCCGTAGGTGGTTGGATTGCTACTGTTGTGTCAGAGTTTGGAGTTCCCGATCTTGTAATCAACAACGCCGCCACCATTAACGAAAATGCGCCTTTGTGGGAAGTGCCCTATGCCGACTTTGCCCAACTGATGGCGACGAACGTAAACGGGGTGTTTTCAGTCGTAAGACATGTGGTGCCAAGTATGTTGGAGAAAAAATCAGGTGTAATAGCCAATTTAAGTAGTGGCTGGGGTCGATCGGTGGCCGCCGAGGTTGCCTCCTACTGCGGCAGTAAGTGGGCGATCGAAGGCATGACTCTGGCTCTAGCTCAAGATCTGCCCGCTGGAATGTCTGCAGTGCCCGTCAATCCGGGCATAATTAATACTGACATGTTGCAATCGTGTTTCGGTGCATCTGCTAGTCAAGCACCTAGCCCGGCGCAATGGGCGAAAAAAGCAGCACCGTTTTTTCTAGGCTTACAAGCCAAACACAATGGACAATCACTGAGTATATGACGTTCGGACAGCTGAACCAGCATAAACTGAACCCATTCGGCTCTTTGTTTTTGCTGTTTGTACTGTTTTTGGCTGTCGGATGGTTCTCAGGTTTTTTATGGGCGCATTGGGGGCGAATCAATGAACTCTTTTATGCTGCCAGCGAGCAGAAATATCTAACCATGACCGGGGATGTAGGCCCAGCCACCTATTTGATTTACCACGAAAACTATTCTTCACTTGAGGAATTTGCTGATCGCCGAGAAGATGTCCTGGGTGTTGAATTTTATCGCTTCCCCAATGTCGCCGCCATGGCCTTTAAGGAACACGATAGCGAGAGTATTGAGTTAGTGACTCAGCTAGAAACTGTACAGCGTATCCAATATAAACAGGTTCCGATGATTTGCCATTAGCACACAGCTTTGGGTCTATCCATATGGCTACCTGAATATATCAGCAGGTGGCTTTCCTTTTTCGCTAGCGCAAAGAGTTGTTATAAGAGCCATTGACCTGGCCGTGGTTAAGCGGTTTTTATCAGGAAGTTCACCAGTAGCCAAACGAGTAGAGCAAATAGTACCGTCCCGATAAGTCCACCGACAATGAAATGAAGAGGCTTTCCGTGTGTGAAATCTCTTTCTTTATTAGCCTTTGATTGAACACCTATACCAGCGGCCAGCACGCTTTGAACAACAGACCAGAATCCCGTTCCTTTTGGTTTGGAAGGTTGTTTATTCATTGAATTAATCGCTTTTAGGAACAGAATTATTTAGGAAATTGTTATGCGGATCACAAAGGCAACCAGCGCTAACAGTGAAACGCTCGCGAACCATAGCCCGATAAACCAGGCGAATTTCACTGCCATTCTTGAGGTTTTCACGAGTGATACCCTTCTGATGGATCCATTTTGCCTTTAAACACCCAATAGGCATAGGCGGTGTACAAAAGAATTATCGGTAGCAAAATCACAGCCCCGACCAGAGCAAAAGACAGGCTCTCATCTGGGGCGGCCGCATCCCACAGTGAGAGTGTTGGGGGCACCATCATGGGAAAGAAACTGATGCATAATCCAACAAAGCTCAAGATAAAAAAGCCCAGTGTAGCCAGAAAGGGTTGTAGATCGTTTCCAGAATTTAAACCCGTAAAGAACAGCCAACCGAAAATGAACAATAATAGGGGTACGAACATCGTCCATAGGGTGCCGGGTAAATTGAACCATCGGTCGAAATAGACCGGATTCTGGAACGGCGTGAGTAGACTAATCACTCCTATCATTACCAGGATTGTGATCCCGAGCTTCCATGCATAGCGGCTCATTTGGCGCTGCAGCTCATTTTCAGTTTTTAGTATTAACCAGGTGGCACCTAATAGTGCGTAACCTACCACTAGCGCTACTCCGGTTAGTATGGAGAAAGGCGTTAGCCAGTCAAACCAACCACCGCTGTAGGCTCGGTTATGGGTTTCAATACCTTGGACCAAGGCTCCGAGCGAAATACCTTGGCACAATGCCGCGAGGAAGGAGCCGCCAAAGAATGCTGCATCCCAAATCCACTTACCATGCGTGGTTCGCCAACGGTATTCGAAAGAGACTCCGCGGCAAACTAATGCTAAGAGCATGAGCGTAATGGGGATGTATAGCGCCGGCATGATGATGGCATAAGCCAGAGGAAACACAGCAAATAGACCTCCACCCCCGAGAACTAGCCAGGTCTCGTTGCCATCCCAGACCGGTGCCACTGAATTCATCATGAGATCCTTATCGGCTTCGGACTTGGCAAAAGGAAAGAGAATGCCGATCCCTAAATCAAAGCCATCTAATACCACATAGATGAGCACAGAAATCGCAATTAAACCTGCCCAAATTAACGCTAGATCCCAGGTCATCATCGGTACGCTCTAGTCTGTTGTTCTAAGCTGTGGAGTGGGTGTAATGCCCACTGTGCGTATTGGCCCGTCCTGCAACCCAAGTTTAGGCGTGCTCGGTCGTTTGTTCATCATGCGTAGGATGTAAAGAGTACCTGCGCCAAACACAAAGAAATAGACAACGATGAACGCAAGTAAGGAAGTGGCTACGGCTGGCGCGTCCACCGGTGCCAGGCTGTCGGTGGTGCGAAGCAAACCGTAGATCGTAAAGGGTTGCCTACCGACCTCTGTGGTAACCCAACCTGCC
>JAHQVR010000135.1 GCA_019634245.1 Gammaproteobacteria bacterium | reverse complement strand
GTCCGACCCTCTTAGGTCCGACCCTCTTAGGTCCGACCCTCTTAGGTCCGACCCTCTTAGGTCCGACCCTCTTAGGTCCGACCCGGGGTTGGGTGGTGGAATGCAATTTGCGTAATGGATCACAGTTTTCGTTGGAAATAGCGGGCTGTGACTATTCAGGGGCTTTTCGGTGGTGTGCGAAAGAGTGTCGGCTTATCAGTCGGCAGGCTTCGCAGCGCGCTGCAATCAGTGCTGCCACGACTCAGGCCATCGGGTGCTCCCGTGCCTCGGTTCCTGGTGTCATCAAAAGACCGAACCATAACGTCAACGCAGCTTCAAGCAATCACTTTAACCGCTCTGATGGTGTTGCTGGTCTGGCAGCACCGACAAACACCGGAATCCGATCCGATTCCGACGGCGAATTTATCAGCGCAGAGCAGCAAACCGGTGAGCTTTAGAAATCCTGCTCGCGAGATTGCCCAAGCACTTCGCCACACCCACAACGGCAAACAAATTCCTGCCTCTCCGGTCGCGTCAATACCAGAGCGAGGGTCCCACGACACGTCCTTAGAACAACCATCGTTAACCATCAACGCAAAAGCGTCCGAACCGAACAACATTTCGTCCCATCGCGGAGATCTGCGATTACCAGGCGAAGCCGGCCTTGGCCCAAATCTACAGGCAACTCTTAAGCACAACGATACGCATCGTTGGATGGCCAAACAGCCCACCATAAGAACCAACCATGAGCTTGGTGTTTCACGACCACGCTGGCAATCCTTCGATGGTGTCAGTTTAGAAAATCGCTATGGCGATCAAAATGCGTCTAGGTTTTTTACGGTGATGCTTGACCCCGGTCACGGCGGCAGCGATCCAGGTGCCACCGGTCACAACGGTATTTTGGAAAAAGAGGTCACACTGGACATAGCGCGTCGAACAGCGCTCTTATTCTCTGAGTCTGACAATATTCGAATCGTCATGACACGCCAAATAGATAGAGGCATGTCGAGGGCTGCGCGTGTGGCCGAAATAAAGGCGAGCCAGGCGGATATGGTGGTATCGCTACACTTAAATCACCTCCCTCAAACCGATGTCACTCTGGTGGAAACCTTTTATGCTGGTCCCGAAAACATTCGAGAGAGTCAATCGCTACAGCGCCAACAGGCATCAGCCAACGGATTAATCAAATCCAACACCAGCCCTAGAGTGGACCTTAGTTTTACGCAATCTTCGAAAATCTTAGCGCAACTGGTTCAGCGCCGTGTATTCGGGGAAGTAAAACTAACGAATGACACAGCCAGCAGCGCCGGTGTGAAAGAGAACACATTGTTCGTACTGACCCGCAGTTTCACACCAGGTGCACTGATAGAGATGACGGCTTTAAGCAATATCGCAGAAGCGGAACGCCTGGCGACCGAAGACTACCGGAATCGGCTCGCCGCTGCGCTTGCAAAAGGCATCCAAGATTACATCAATACCGAGGCTAACGATCCGAATCGCTCGAGCATCTAATGCACTGTGATCCAATGCCCCTTGAGCCGTCTAAAATGAGGATCTGGTCAACGAACTGAGCCTGAGCCTCAGGCATTCTGTATCTCGTCAAGCCATACACAGCTCGTAACTTCACGTTACCTAGCTTCAAAAAGCCCGCAATAGCAACCAGAGATGCTTTGTGGGCTTTTTTGTGGGCGTCATCCAAACGCCGGTTTTCCCATTAGCCGCGACCCATAGCTTGCAACAAGAAAGAATAACTGCCAAATTTCGTTAAACAGGCGCAGGGCCCAACTGGGGCTTTTTTTCGGAGACATTCTTTACAGTGGACAAATTGACAGCGCAGACCATTCAGCAACGGCTGACCGGGCCCATCGCGACAGTCACGGGCTTGCCGAACGAGCGCTACACATCTGACCAAGCGTTTATTCACGACCGGGATAACGTGGTAGGCACAGGATGGGCTTGCTTATCGTTTGTCGAAGACTTAGCTGAAAGAAATTTTGCACGTCCTATCGATTTCATGGGCCTACCTCTGGTGGTTACCCGCGACAATCAAGACAATATCCGCGTGTTTCACAATGTGTGTAGTCATCGAGGTATGGAGCTGTGCGATACACCACGTAAGACCAACGGTATGCTGCGGTGCCCCTATCACAGCTGGACTTATGCCCTAGATGGCCAGCTACGTGGCACTCCTCACATCGGTGGCTATGGTGTTCATGAACACCCCGATTTTGACCGCGGTGCTCATGGCTTGAAGGAAGTCCGCTCTCACGTGTGGCTCAACGCACTCTTTATAAATCTTTCGGGGGATGCACCCGAGTTCGAAATTTATGCAAAACCAATAATTGATCGTTTCAACGAATTGGGTAGTGAACAGCACCTGAAAAATTTCATGTCGAACACAGAGGATTGTCGGACCACGCTCACCGTTCAATCCAATTGGAAGCTGGCAGTGGAGAATTTTCTAGAAGCCTATCACCTCCCCACGGTTCACCCAGAACTGAATCAAATATCTCCGCTGCAGGAGCATTATCACATTGAGGAGTTCGACAACGGTGCCGGCCAAGGCAGCAGAAACTACTCGCGCATGACCCTTGAGAATAAACACCTGCCAGCATTAGCAAAGTGGCCGACCGATAAGATAAATCTGGCGGAGTATCCGGCGCTCTATCCCAACACGTTTTTTGGCATTCATGCCGATCAACTGTTTATCTTGTATCTGCAACCAGTGTCGGCCGGAGAGACCATCGAACACGTGCGCATAAGCTACGTGGGTGAAGAGGCGCTGAACGATGTATTCAAGACTCACCGCACCCGGCTGCTTGAGTCTTGGAAAAGCATTTTCGAAGAGGATATATTTGCTGTAGAACGCATGCAAAAAGGTCGCGCATCTCCAGGTTACCGAGGTGGTGCATTTTCCCCAGTGATGGATGGACCCACGGTGCATTTTCATCGTTGGGTGGCGGGTCGATTGCCCGGTTAGCACACCGCTAGCAAGCCCTTATCAATACGTTACACTGTGAGTCGCAACCAGTAACGAAGATACGCCCCGCCCATGCGATACAGAGCCGACGGGTCAACCGATCCCAACTACCCCTACTCCGAAAGCATGCACCAGATGCTGAGCCTATCCATGCTGTTGAGCATCCTGATAGGTGCGGTACTTCTGTGGCTGGGAATTCGCAGTAAATTGCTCTGGCTCAAAGTGTGGAGCGCGGGTCTTATTGTTCTGAGCGCAGCCTACTTACTTGCCGATCAAGTGGGTTGGATTTAAATGCTCCAAACGGTCGCCATTCAGGGCTATCGTTCCATTCACGATCTGGTGTTGCCCTTGGCGCCATTGACGGTCATCACGGGTGAAAATGGCACCGGAAAATCAAACCTATATCGAGCGCTACGCTTGCTATCAGAATGCTCAAAAGGCAATGTGGTGAACGCGTTGGCAGCGCAGGGTGGTCTGCCTTCCGCTGTTTGGGCCGGTCCAGAAACGATTACTCGAGATATGAAGTTGGGATACACACCTATTCAGGGCACGCCCAGGCAGGGCCCAACGCGCCTGCGTTTTGGATTTGCCGATGATGAATTTGGCTATCTTATTGAGCTCGGCTATCCGATCCCTTCAAGTTCTGCCTTCGATCTAGACCCCGTCATCAAGCGGGAATGCATATTCGCTGGACAGGCGTTCAGACCCTCTAGTGTGTTGGTCGACAGAAAAGGTGCGGTGGTCAAACGCCGCCATGGCCGACAATATGACATCGTCTCCCAGCAGCTATCCGGATTCGATAGCATGTTCACGCATGCTGGAGATCCGGAAACTGTACCGGAGGTGTTTTCTCTACAACGCAAAATACAAAACTGGCGCTTCTATTCAGACTTTCGCACCGATTTTGACGCTCCGGCAAGACAATCTCGGCCAGCAACACGCACACCGGTTTTGAATCACGATGGCAACGATCTACCAGCGGCCCTACAAACCATAAAAGAAATAGGTGATGCCAAAGCCCTTGCAACCGCGATCGACGATGCGTTCCCCGGCACTGAGTTGGTGATAGATTCAGCCGAAGTCGGCCGCCTCCATGTTGCACTACAACAACCAGGGTTGCTTCGGCCACTGCGATGCGATGAATGGTCAGACGGAACCTTGCAATACATCTTACTAGTCGCGGCGCTGCTAACGCCTCGGCCACCGGAACTAATGGTGTTGAATGAACCTGAAAGCAGCCTGCATCCCGACCTGCTACCCGCACTCGGACGTTTAATCGGCATTGCCAGCGAGCAAACCCAGGTCTGGGTGGTTAGTCACTCTCTACGGTTGGTTAATTGTCTGGAAGAGATAGACAGCGCACAATGCTTGCACCTGACCAAGCCACTGGGTCAAACAAAAGTATCTGGAATTAGGGAACTCGACTTGCCTCCGTGGCGATGGCCAAAGTGAGGCGTAATTCTTCTAGCGTCTGTACTGCTTTTGACGGCGACGCTTTAAACGTTCTACTTCAGCTTCACTGGTGCTATGACCTGCACCCCAGGTCAAGCTCAGCCCCGTTTGCTCTACCTGATCTCCAAACACATTCTCATCAGGCAATACCACTTGATAAGCATGAAACTGGACCCGCAATAATCCAGCTATCAATTCTTCAACATCCCTGTGTCTGACCACAAACACCCGACGGTACCGATAGACACGCAAGTGGCCAAACTCTGCATTTAGCAACGAGCGCACATCGCGAACCAATTGATCTCGGACACGAACACCAAACTGAGCTTGCAACCAAGGCAGTTCATCGATCTCTACCGAGGCACGATAGGGTAAGTAGGGACGCAAAGATAGCGTGGTTGCGGCAGTGTTTGATCCACTAAGATCTAATCGAATTTTGTTTCGCGTGACACGTTCGAGAGGTAAAGATTGCGTTGAAGATGAATCGGAATCTTTCTGGGATTTTTCTTTACGTGCTGCTCGATAGCCTAGAAAGTCAACGACAGTAGCCGTTGCGAATGGACTTTTAGGCGATGACATTAACACTAACTCCGAATCAAGCACTGATGGTCTTGCATCCAAAGAGCTGACTTGTATTGTCAATATTTTGAACAACGCTAAAGGCAAACAATTTGGGTGCTATCTTTGTTGTTATACAAAGCCATTGAGAACTTGGCTTGGCATAACCACAGACGTAATCTTACCTTGATAATTTAAATCTCGGCAACCGACAAACAGTTTTTGTGACAGCGCCAAAAGTTCGGCTCGGCTTTCACCCTATTGACAAATTGAATGAAGATGTTATGGCAGCGAGTCGGCGGTTTTAAGTATGTTAAATAGTTCAGGCCGATGAGTTTGCACTTCTTCTATTGACAAACCTTCGAGAGAGTGCGGGAACTTTAACCACTGCTCAGTTTCGTGCAAGTAGTAGTCAGGTACACGGGATGTTTTATTGCGTGTAGGTTTGTAATAAGGCACCGCCACCCGAATGTCCTCGGGCATATTGAGACGTGTTAGCAACTTTAATCTGGCAATGATCGCTTCGATACTGCGTCCTGTGTCATAAACGTCGTCGACAATTAACAATCGATCAGACGATGTGATTTTTTTGACCAGATAATTCAGGCTGTAGACATTGACCTCGCTCGCCTGTTTGTCGATGTCATGGTACGACGATGTGCGAATAGCGATGTGATCAGATTCAATACCGCGGTATGCCAGTAACTCCTGAATAGCGATGCCCACCGGGGCGCCGCCGCGCCACACCGCCGCAATGAAGCTTGGCCGAAATCCACTGCGATACACATTTGCCGCCAGCTGAAAGGCATCTTCTAATAGCTGCTGCGCATCGATGTAGTGTTTATCAGTCATGTTCATTGCTCAAAAAACAACCAATACTGACGGTCAGATATAGCTCGATCGATTCCGATCTGAAGCCAGTCACAGTTTATCGGCCCGATGTTGCGTTCAAACTTAGTACGTAGAAAACCCTCTACCTGGTATCTAGATCCATTTAATCAACAGCCAGCAATGATTGGGGATCCGATAACATCAGCAATTACTGCCGGTCACAAAGACAGTTGAGTTAAACTGCCTACCGAGTTCAGTGTAAGCGAATCAGCGCTGTGGTGTCGAAGCGATTTATTAGTGAAGAGGAATTGTTAACCGATTCCTACAAACTTGGTGTGAATGTAGCCAATTCTGGATTCCATCCTACAGTGATCGTGGGTCTATGGCGTGGCGGCAGTTCGGTCGGTATCTACGTTCAGGAATGTTTGCAATATCTGGGCATTAACACCGACCACATTGCTATTCGCACCTCTTACCGAGGCTTACTAAGCTATCAGCATATGGTTGATAATCCCGAGCAAGAGATTCGGGTTCATGGAACGCAGTATTTACTAGAGAATTTAAACGCTGATGATGGCCTACTCATTGTCGACGACGTATTCAGTTCTGGGTTAAACACTCGGGCTGTGATAAACAGGCTCTCCAGCCGACTTAAAAAAAATATGCCTAGGCAAGTCCGAATCGCAACCCCCTGGTACAAACCCACTCATAACCGGACCGATCATGGGCCGGACTACTATTTGCATACCACCGATAAGTGGTTAGTGATGCCGTATGAGCTCAGTGGTCTGAGTCCTGAAGAGATCTCAGAGCATAAAAATTTTATTGTGCCGATTCTGGAATCACTGGATCAGCCGCTCTAACACTGGCAACAGCCCGACACTTCTACGAGTAGATTCCAAATAACATGAAATCAGATCTTGGCATTTTTTTAAAAGGCCTGGGTATGGGCGCCGCCAACGTAATTCCCGGTGTATCCGGTGGCACGATTGCGTTGATAACGGGAATCTACGAGCGACTCATTAACGCTATCAAAGCCTGGGGCCCGCACTCGCTCAATACGCTGCGTACGCAGGGGCTTGCCACCTTTTGGCGTCAAGTCGATGGGCGATTTACTGTCGCGTTGCTGTTGGGCGTGGCGGTCAGCATCATTACTCTGGCCAGAGTGTTTGAATACCTACTTGAGTTTTACGAACGCTATACGATGGCGTTCTTTTTTGGTTTGATTTTGCTGTCGATCTTCTATGTAGGCAAACGTGTCGGCCACTGGACACCGAGCGTAATAATCGCTCTGTGTTTGGGAACCGCTACCGCTGTTAGCCTGGCGTTGTTGGCACCAGCGAGCGAAAACAGTTCATTTGTCTATGTATTCATTTGTGGCATTGCCGCCATTAGCAGCATGATCTTACCCGGGCTCTCCGGATCTTTTGTGTTGATCATCATGGGTAACTACTCATTGGTACTGGGTGCTATAAACAGCGCTTCTCTGGATATATTGGTACCGCTGGCATTGGGTTGCGGGTTCGGATTAATCGCGTTCTCTCATGTGTTGTCTTGGGTTTTCAAGCACTACAAAGATCACACCTTAGCGCTGATGACCGGATTTGTACTCGGTTCATTGGTGGTCATCTGGCCTTGGAAAAACACGCTGACTAACCACATTGAAAGACCCGGCAAAGACCCCAAGGAAGTCGTCACGGGCTATGAATGGTTTCTACCATCGGGAGCTGGAATTGAAACAATTACTTGTATCGTGCTGATGCTTCTAGGAGGTTTGTCGATCGTTTGGATGGAAAGGACAACCTCTGGTGATAAACATACCGAGGTATGAGCTGAGCAAGGCAACCGCACTACCGTGGATGTTAGAACCCTGACCACTGAATATCATCCACCACAACAGACGTACCATTGCCTTCGGTTCGAATGACCAAACGAGCCGCAGTGGTACCTGCCGGCGCAGTGGCGTTGAGCTGCGGAGCTCCAACGAACACTAAAACATCCGAAGAATCTGCATCTCGAAAAGATCGACACTGCTGGTCGATCAACTGGCCAGTGCCGGCAAAAAACTCAAAACACCAACTGCCTTCCGTTCCGGAAATCCAGGCCGATGCAAACACTTGATCGAATTCGGACAACGGCAAATTTGGCCCGGTTAATACCGCGCTATGGGTTGAACACGACTGGCTACTCGCCGTTAGGCGCACACCACATTGTCCAAAATTTGAATCTCCCACTCCGCAGCTGCGTTGAACCGACCCTCCTCCGCAGGTGTTAATGCTATATGCCCCTGTTAAAGATCCGCTAGATTCAAAGCTTTGAAACTGCTGGCTATCGTACGCTTGGTTGTTGCTTAATGTACCAGTTGCTATACCCTTCGCACCGCGCAGATTGTTGATCATGACATTATTCTCAACGATGATCGAAGCCGGTATTCCAGTGCCGACATTGCCATTGATGCCGAAGCCATCATGATTGATGATGGTGTTGTTGCGAATGAGTAAATTCGAAATGCTGTTTCTATTGGGTCGGCCTAACTCCAATCCAGAGACGCCAGAACGGGCCGCGTTCTGGATATAACAGTTACTGCAATAGCCATCCAAAATGCGGTTGTTTTCGATCGTAACGCCATTGGCCTGGGCGACATAGAACTGACCACCTCCTGTCAGTCCAGTGCCGTACTGAGGCGCCACTGGCCATTGACCTCTGCGATGATTGCGCAAGAACACATTATTGCTGACGCGATTACTCTCTGCGCCACCCACCACGCCCAATAGCGCCACAGCATTGGTTTGGTTGTCACGAAAGACTGAGTCTGTTATACGCACGTTACGAGAGGCCGTATCGCCATGTCCGACATACAAACCCAATACGCCTGAATTTATCAATGCGCTATTGGCGAACGTAAACCCATTCACTTGATTCACATAGATAGCGTAGCCTTTTCCATGACTGACAGAGCCTGAGATAAACCGAACATTTTCCGAGTTTCGCACATGGAGCATGCGCGGGCAGCCATCGCCCACGACACAGGGTGCCACCGAAACATCGTCGTCCAGGTGCCACTGATTAAAGGTGATATTTGTGCTGTTGGATACGTCAATCAGACTGCATTGTCGCTGGGAGGATTGTCGAAGCAATCGTTTTGCATTACCAAGAATGGTGACATTGGCTGCATTAGTTAGGTCGATCAGTGCTCTGCCATCAGTGCAACAATCTCCACCCTCACATTGAAGGTGTTGACGGATATGGATCTGACCGCCGGTTGAGACGGCGTCGATGCAGCGGCGAAGTTCAGCGATGGAAGCCACATTACAACTATCCGATCTCTCTGGAAGCGCAGCAGTCACGTCAGTATCTTCGCTTGGGGTACTCGGAGGCACTACCGCACCAGACCCATCCGTTTCTCCGGGTGTATCACCAGCTGATGGGGTTGAGGTTGGAGTTGGATCGGATTCCGGTTCAGAAACCGGCGCGGCCTCGGTCTCTCCGGCGATGGCATCAATCCGCTTGATGGGAAGAGAGAAATTAGCCGTAGTCAGATCTATAACCAGAGACGGGCTAGCCTCACCTTCAGCATCAATAGCTCTTATTTCATAACGATAATTGATCGCGGGATCTAAGCTAGGCTGAAACAAGCTGCGCGCATCAGTGAGGCCTAGATCAGTACCGTTGCGCAAAACTTGTGTCAGCGCGCCTGTCGGTGGTGTGAAAAAAAGCTCTATGGCGGTGGATGAATACACCAGAGCATGCGCGTTGATCGGCGCCTCAGTCGCCACAGATTGTTTAGAATTTAGACAAAATACCAACAACGTGAACAGGAAAAGTGATCGCACCGATAATGAATATCGTGCAGAAAGGATTGAGACCATGAGTGCAATAGGTGATGTTATGTTGACGAATCACACGATGCCATGGATTGTACTACCCATCAACCCTCAGATTGGAAATGTGCGTGGCACGTCGGCTGTGGTAGAGCAGCAGCAGCAAACTGGCACTTAAAAACAAACTCACCCACGCCATGGGATAGGCGGTTCCATCATGCATGACACTGATCATGATGGCGGCGACCGCCGCGGCAGAATTTTCTATACCAGACAGCAACGCTGATGCTGAACCGGTTTGCTGATGGACCGAGCGCATGGCCCGACTCGGAGCTACTGCAAAGAGCGGCCCCATGCCAAACAGCATGATAGCTTGTGCCACTGTCAGCCGAATGGGTGTCAGAAGATCCAGCGCGATAAAACTGACTTGCATCGCAGCACCCATCAGTATGATCAGATTGCCACCAATCAGTAAACGCCCATGATCCATTCGGTCGGACACAGAGCTCGCTAGTAAGCTTCCACAAAAAAAGGCCAGTACAACCAGTGCTTGATAATACCCATAGTGTTGCACAGCGACGTCCAGCATATCGATATAGACAAACGGTGCCCCGGTAACAAACACAAATATTAAACCCATCGCCACCCCGCACATCGCTGAGTGCACCATAAATTCCAAGTTGCCAATATGTAAGGCATAACCGCTAATCAATCGAGCGGGCTGCAACGCCGCCTGATCGATGGTTGCCGATTCGGAAAGATGAAAAAAGATGACGAACCAAACCAGCACCGCCATGCCAGTCAACACAAAGAAATTACTTTGCCAACCCAGATGGACATGTAAATATCCTCCTACTATCGGTGCTATGGCCGGCGCTATGGCCAGGACCATGCCAAACAAAGCCAACACCTTCACCTGCTCTTTTTCATTGAACCTATCTTTGATAATGGCAAAACCCACTACCGCTTCGGCCGCGGCGGCCAGACCCAGAAGCACGCGAGCCACAATCAGCTGCTCAATGCTTTGTGCAAACGCACAAGCGAGGCACAAGACTGCGACAAAAAACAGGGATACCAGAAGCACCGGTCGACGACCAAACCTGTCCGACAGGGGACCGTGGATCAATTGTGCTATACCAAACGCCAACAAATTTAGACTGATGGTTAATTTAACCATCGTGGCGTTCGTATCGAAATATCCAGTAAGATCGGGCAGACTAGGCGCATACATATCGGTAGACATGATGCTCAGTGCTGTGGCCATGACCAATATGGCTACCACAACATTTTTACTCGTATCTGGTTTGTCCAATTGAGCTTTGTTCGTGATCATTGCAGGTAGGGCTGCTTCACTTGTCTATCGGACAAAGAGCAAACATTAAAAAAGGGCGAGCTTGATAAGCCCGCCCCGAGTTTGTACTCACATACCTACGATTGAGTGTAGGCGATTTGTGGCACCTCTTACAGCATAAACTACATAGACATAGCTTTGTCTATTACTGCATGTGTCCAGGCACCTTCAGGCGGCGCGCTGATCACAGGATCTGACCCACCGGAGAGAAGGGTTTTTACCGTTCGCTCATAGTCGGCAGGATCGAGTTTACCGTCACTACCTTCCGTCAGCTTATTAATCTCGGCCATCATGCGCTTTTGATGCTTTTCCGTTTGCGCACCACTAGCATCGTTGTCTAACACAATTTCCGCAGCCTCGTCGGGATTCTCTCGTGCATATTCCCAACCTTTCATTGAAGCCGCTACAAAGCGCGCCATTTTATCTACAAAGGCTTCATCTGCTAAGTTCTCTTCCAGCACGTACAGGCCATCTTCCATGGTGGATACGCCTTGGTCCTCGTACTTAAACACTAAAAGATCATCGGCAGAAATTCCAGCATCAATGACTTGCCAATATTCGTTATAGGTCATCGTGGAAATACAATCGGCCTGCTTCTGTAGCAACGGATCGACATTGAATCCTTGTTTTAACACTGTGACACCGTCTCCGCCCTCAGTGCCAATGCCCAAAGAGGACATCCAACTTAAGAACGGATACTCATTGCCGTAGAACCAAACGCCAAGCGTTCTTCCTTTGAAATCTTCCGGTTTCGTGATTCCTGTTTCTTTGCGGCAGGTTAACATCATGCCCGAGCGCTTGAACGGTTGCGCAATATTAACCAATGCCACACCTTTTTCACGGCTTGCCAAAGCAGATGGCATCCAATCAACGACGACATCGGCACCACCTCCGGCTATCACCTGAGGAGGCGCAATATCAGGTCCGCCCGGTTTGATGGTGACATTGAGATCGGCTTCTTCGTAAAACCCTTTGTCTTGAGCCACAAAGTAGCCCGCAAACTGCGCTTGAGTGACCCACTTTAACTGCAAGGTAACATCATCGGCTGCCATGGTCGTTGTGGCAAACAATGATGTGCCTACCAGGGCCGTCGCTATCATGGTATTTTTTAGTAATTTCATAAACACTCTCCCTATTATTGAATTAGGCAATTTACTGAAGTTGCCTCAGATCGTACAAATAAACTATTGCTTAGCCGTCCGCATCGAAGGATGCCAGAAGGTGACCATCCGCTCGATCAACGCAATCGCGGCATAAAAAAGAGAACCTGCCAAGGCCGCCACAGCGATCTCAGCCCAGACCATATCCACATTCATTTTGCCTACTTCTGTGGAAATGCGAAAGCCCATTCCAACGATTGGCGTGCCAAAAAACTCAGCGACAATAGCCCCAATCAAAGCCAGTGTAGAATTGATCTTTAACGCATTGAAAATAAACGGCAATGCCTCTGGTAATCGCAGTTTCAACAGCGCTTGCCAATAACCGCTGGCATAGGTTTTCATCAAATCCAGCTGAATATTGGACGCAGCTGACAAACCCACCACCGTATTGACCAGCATCGGAAAAAACGTCATAACCACCACCACGGCCGCTTTGGATTGCCAATCAAAACCAAACCACATAACCATGATTGGAGCGATGCCGACGATCGGTAAAGCAGCCACAAGGTTTCCAACAGGCAATAGGCCGCGTTTTAGGAACGGTGAGCGATCGATCATGATGGCCACCAGAAACCCGGCTGAGCAGCCCATCACATAACCCGTTAAAACCGACTTAATGAAGGTTTGTTTGAAGTCTGCCCATAACGTTGGCATTGAATGAATAAAACGATCACCAATATCCGATGGCGCTGGTAGCAATACCTGAGGTACCTCCAACCCTCGGGTTATAAACTCCCACAGCAACAACAACCAGGCACCAAAGATGAGAGGAATCAAAAAGGACAAACTCATCTTGAGTGATTTCGACAAGGTGTTGATTTCAGCAAAACGCGTTACAGACGACCAGGCAAGTAGCCAGCTGGCTATCACTAAAGCCCAAAATCCATAGTTCTGAACCGCGTGATGGTTCTGCTCCAAATGCGACAGTAGAAACAGCGCACACAGTGAAGAATTCGCCAACAACCAAACAGCGGCCCAAAAGGCAAAACGCAGCGCTAACCAAATACCCACGATGCTTGCGACTATAACGATCACAGCGGTGATGACCAGCCGATTAGACAGAGCTCCTTGCAATGTCATGGCCATCAGACTCAACACACCCAACACGCCGCTTACGGTGTACAGCACGCGTTCAACCATGCCTATCACGTGACTGTTAGGCATGTTGCAAACCCATCCGCCGCGTCACCCAATGACCAGCCAAACCAACCAGTCCAACCAAACTGGCCGCCAATATGGAGGCCATCACTAGAGCCGACCAAATTTGCACAGTCTGACCGTAGTAGGAACCGGCCAATAATCGCGCACCAAGCCCAGCAACGGCACCTGTAGGCAGTTCCGCAACGATAGCCCCGACGATAGATATCGCAACGGCGATTTTCATACTAGTAAATAGATAGGGCAACGAGGATGGCAATCGAAGCTTCCAAAAAGACTGCCATTTGGATGCGCTGTAGGTGTGCATCAAATCAAGGTGGCTGATATCGGGAGAATTTAAGCCTTTGACCATACCAACCGCGATTGGGAAAAAGCTCAGATACATCGAGATAAAGGCTTTAGGTACTAAGCCCTGTACCCCAATAGAATTCAGAACCACGATAACCATGGGTGCTATGGCCAATATCGGAATCGTTTGTGAGGTAATAATCCAAGGCATTAAGCTTTTATTCAGGGCTTGGTTATAGGTGATGCCCACCGACAGCACGATGCCGAGCAGCGTGCCCATGACAAAACCGAGCAGAGCTGATGATAAAGTGATTTTCGAATGAAACAGCAATGAGCGCTTAGAGGTTATTTTTTTCTTCACGGTGGTGTTGTATAACTCCACCGCAACCTGTTGTGGTGAGGGCAATACCGGCCGCTCCTGCGTCATCGTGGCCCCAATAAATTCAACTAGTCCAACATCGGTTCGATCGGCTCTTTTATAGACATCCTTTTGCCAGGGTGTGTTTAGCACAACCGTAGCCACCAACCAAACCACTCCGATAACGAATAGCACCGTGACCACGGGAACCACGCTACTGAGGAATCCATGCCGCTCAGTCATTACTGATCATCGTAAGAATGTCCAGCGCGTAAACCATCCCGTACCCGATTGGCCAGCTTTAAAAATTCGGGCGTTTCACGAATATCCAGTGTTCTGTCGCTGGGTAAATCGCTCACAATAACGTCTTGAATCCGACCGGGCCGAGGAGACATCACAACGATATGGGTCGACAGGTACACAGCTTCAGGTATGGAGTGAGTTACGAACACAACTGTCTTGTTGGTTTTCGCCCATAGCAGAAGTAGTTGTTCGTTCAAATGATCTCGGACAATTTCATCCAGTGCACCAAAGGGTTCATCCATAAGTAAAAGATCAGGCTCAACTGCCAGAGCCCGGGCAATAGATGCACGCTGCTGCATTCCGCCGGACAGTTGCCAGGGGAACTTTTTCTCAAAGCCATTGAGATTCACCAGTGCTAAATTATCGGCGATGCGTTGCCGACGAGTGGCTCTATCCAACCCCATAATTTCCAGAGGCAGCGCAACATTTTTAGCAATATTTCGCCATGGATACAGCCCAGCGGCTTGAAACACATAGCCGTACGCCCGCGCTTGTCTCGCAGCCTGAGGCGATACTCCATTAACACTTACGTTTCCACCAGTGGGTTGCTCTAGATCAGCAATCACTCTCAGCAGGGTCGTTTTGCCACAACCAGAAGGACCAATAAGTGAGACGAAATCACCTTGAGCAATATCCAGATTAATATCCGACAATGCATGCACAGGCCCATCGCCCGTTTGAAACGTCAGCGACAGATCATTCACCGCAATGACAGAAGAATCCACGGCAGAGCTCGCGGTCGATGCGTTTGGCACCTACACCCCGGCAGGCATCTTTGACGGGTCTCGCGCGATCGGCCGTGGCGCGGTTAATTCCTTCCATTTCGACAAGGCGCGGTTTACTGCCGGATACGAATCGCGTTTCACAAACTGACCATGACCCTCTTCGGTGTTAATGTCACTTTCCGCTATCGCAACCTTGCCACGAGTCAGTGTAAATCTGGGAAGGCCAGTGACTTCAATACCTTCAAACACGTTGTAGTCGATGGCAGACTGTTGAGTTTGACTGGAGATGGTTTTACTGCGCTTAGGGTCCCACACAACAATATCAGCATCAGCTCCCTCCACTATCGCCCCTTTTTTTGGATACATATTTAGAATTTTCGCAATATTGGTTGATGTCACCGCGACAAACTCATTCATCGTCAAACGTCCGCTACCCACACCTTTGGTCCAAAGCACTGGCAATCGATCTTCCAAGCCACCGGTACCGTTGGGAATTTTCGTGAAGTCGCCCAAACCGAACCGTTTTTGCTCCGTGGTAAAACTGCAATGATCGGTGGCAACCACTTGCAGGCTGCCCGCAGCAAGTCCGGCCCACAGAGAGTCCTGATGGGCTTTGTTGCGAAACGGCGGTGACATCACACGCCGTGCCGAATGATCCCAGTCTTCGTGAAAATACTCGCTCTCATCGAGTGTTAAATGTTGAATCAGCGGTTCACCAAACACGCGTTTTCCATTTTGCCGCGCTCGTCGAATGGCTTCATGGGCTTCCTCACATGACACATGCACTATGTACAGCGGAACGCCGGCCATATCCGCAATCATCACCGCTCGATTGCAAGCCTCACCTTCAACCTGCGTGGGCCGCGAATAGGCGTGCCCCTCGGGCCCGTTGTTACCATCGGCCAATAAGCTTTGCTGTAACTGCGCTACAACATCGCCATTTTCAGCATGAACCAACGGCATCGCTCCAATTGCGGCACAACGTTTGAACGATGAATACATCTCTTCATCGTCAACCATCAACGCACCTTTGTAAGCCATGAAATGTTTGAACGTATTGATACCGCTGTCGACCACGGTAGCCATCTCGTTAAATACTTGTTCACCCCACCAGGTGATGGCCATATGGAACGAATAGTCGCAAGAGGCCTTAGATGTTTTGTTGTCCCACATTTGCCGAGCTTCAAGTAGCGATTGACCCGGTGCGGGCAAGCAGAAGTCCACCACCATCGTGGTGCCACCAGAGAGCGCAGCTCGGGTACCGGATTCAAAATCGTCCGTGGAGTAGGTGCCCATGAACGGCATTTCCAAGTGCGTGTGCGGATCGATACCACCGGGCATGATGTAACAGCCACTGGCATCGAGAGATTCGTCGCCATTCAGATTTTTCCCGATGGCGCTAATAACACCTTTTTCGATCAGTACGTCTGCCGCAAAGCTGCGATCGGCGGTAACTACTGTGCCACCTTTAATCACCGTAGACATGCATCGACTCCTTAATCAATAATTTGTGCGGTTTCAACCACCGCGTGAAAAAGAACATTGGTACCGGCCGCAGCCCACTCTTGAGAAATGTCCTCTGCTTCATTGTGCGACAAACCATCCACACAAGGACACATCACCATCGACGTTGGGGCAACACGATTGATCCAACAAGCATCATGGCCTGCTCCTGACACTAAATCTCTGTGACTGTACCCCAGACGCTCCGCAGCGTTGCGCACCGCGGTGATGCAATTTTCGTCGAACTCCACAGGATCGAACCCACCAACCTGCTCTATCTCCATACCCAAACCGATGTCATCAGCGATTTCCTTAGCACCGGATCGAAGCCGCGCCTCCATATCACTGATTACTTCTTTGTCGGGATGTCGAAAGTCGATCGTGAACACCACTTTGCCAGGGATGATATTGCGAGAGTTCGGATAGACATCGCAATGACCAATCGCACCCACTGCATTGGGTGCATGACTCAGAGCAATCTCATTGACCAGTTCGGTGATGCGCGCCATTCCCAGCCCCGCATTAACACGCATTGGCATGGGTGTTGAACCTGTATGACTTTCCTTACCCGTCAGTGTGACCTCCAGCCACTTCAATCCTTGTCCATGTGTGACGACACCAATGTCCACATTTTCCTTTTCCAGTATGGGCCCTTGCTCAATATGCAACTCAAAAAACGCATGCATTTTTCGATCACCGACTTCCTCATCTCCCAAAAAACCAACACGTTTTAATTCATCGCCTAACTTGATGCCATCGGCATCCTCTCGGGCATACGCCCAATCTAGCGTGTGCATACCAGCGAACACACCAGACGCCACCATCGCCGGTGCAAACCGAGTTCCTTCCTCGTTGGTCCAGTTAACCACGACAATAGGGTGTTTGGTTTTAACATTCATGTCATTGAGCATTCGAACGATTTCCAACCCCCCCAGCACGCCCAATACCCCATCGTATTTACCCCCCGTGGGCTGGGTGTCGAGATGGCTTCCGACATACACCGGCAGCGCCTCTGGATCTGTACCTTCACGGCGCGCGAACATCGTTCCCATCTTATCTAGGCCCATCGTGCAGCCTGCGTCTTCACACCATGTTTGAAAAAGCTTCCTGCCAACGGCGTCTTCATCGGTTAACGTTTGACGATTATTACCCCCTGCGACACCAGGGCCGATCTTTGCCATATCCATGATCGACTCCCAGAGCCGATCACTATTAATGCGCATGTTGCTGTTGATTGCCATTGTGCAGTCTCGTTTGCTCGTGGGGCTATCGATTAAGTGGTGGGAAAAGAAAACACGGCGCCATCCTTGATCCCAGTCGGCCATCGGCTGGTAATCGTTTTCAACCGCGTATAAAAATGTACACCCTCAGGACCGTAAATAGAATGGTCGCCAAACAGTGAACGTTTCCAGCCACCAAAACTGTGGTAGGCCACTGGTACTGGAATGGGGACGTTAATGCCCACCATCCCTACCTGAATGCTATCGGCAAAGGATCGTGCAGCGTCTCCATCGCGAGTGAAAATCGCAGTACCATTGCCGTATTCATGTGCGTTTATCATTTCAACTGCATCGCTATACTGCTGTGCGCGCACGACCGACAGAACCGGCCCAAAGATTTCTTGGCGATAGATGTCCATGTCGGTGGTCACGTTGTCAAACAGACTACCACCCAGGAAATAGCCGTCCTCATAGCCTTGCAAACTCAGGTTCCGTCCATCAACGACTAGCTTCGCGCCGGCTTTCTCACCTGAGTCGATCAAGCCTTTGATCCGGTCATAGGCGTCTTGTGTGATCACCGGGCCCATTTCAGCATCTGGATCATCCGCCGGACCTACCTTGAGGGCTTCTACACGTGGTGCTAATTTTTCAATGAGCCGATCAGCCGTTTCTTCGCCAACCGGCACAGCCACGGAGATGGCCATACAACGTTCACCGGCAGAACCATAACCGGCGCCCATCAATGCATCCACCGCCTGATCTAAATCGGCATCGGGCATAACAACCATATGGTTCTTCGCACCACCGAGCGCCTGCACCCGTTTGCCAGCCGCTGTTCCGCGTTGATATACGTATTCGGCGATGGGTGTTGAACCCACAAAACTCACAGCTTGTACCAGAGGGTTATCCAGAATCGTATCCACCGCTGATTTGTCGCCGTGGACAACGTTTAGCACTCCTGGCGGAAGACCTGCTTCGTGGAGGAGCTCAGCCACTAGCATCGCTGCAGATGGATCTCGCTCAGAGGGTTTTAACACGAAGGTATTCCCACAGGCGATCGCGACGGGATACATCCACAACGGCACCATAGCGGGGAAATTAAAGGGCGTTATACCGGCACAAACACCAAGCCCCTGACGATCGGAGTAACTGTCGATCGAAGGGCCGACATTGCGTGAAAACTCACCTTTCAGTAATTGTGGAATACCACAGCAGAACTCAACGATCTCTTTACCGCGTTGTACTTCTCCCAAAGCATCCTCATGCGTCTTTCCATGCTCGCGAGAGATCTCTTTAGCTATGTCGTCAGCGCGTTGCGACAGCAGCTCGTTAAACCGAAACATCACGGCGGCTCGCTTCAACGGCGGCGTGGCACTCCAGGCAGGAAATGCCGCAGCTGCCGATTCAATAGCGGCATTGACTTCCGCTGCACTCGATAGCCCTAACTCATCGCAGGGTTTTCCTAACGCCGGATTGAACACGGGCTGGGTACGACCGCTGTTAGTGCCTACTCTCGCCCCATCAACTAGATTTTCGATCATTTTCTAAGGATTTCGCTGTTTAATTGGTAGTGTGGAAATACAAATCATGCTCGACTTTACTCCCTAGGAACGCTATCGTATCTTGACCAAATGGTCAACAATTTGATTCAAGTCCAATCATGCCACCTGCCGAACGTAAGCGTACCCGGATACAAGCCGAGAATGAGCACAAAATCATTATCGCGGCTCTTGGCATCTTCTCCAACTTCGGACCACGCGGCACTACCGTTGACCAGATTGCCTCAGCCGCAGGCATGTCGAAAGCGAACGTGCTGTACTATTTTCGGCGTAAGAATGACATATATCTCGCTGTCCTTGAACATACACTGACATCCTGGCTTAACCCGTTGACTGAGCTAAGAGCTGACGGCGATCCTTTGATTGAAATACAGCGGTATGTGCGCACTAAACTGGCACTTTCCAAAACCTCTCCGGAAGCATCGCGCCTGTTTGCCAATGAAATCCTTCAAGGTGCACCCATGATCGGACCCTATTTGAATAACGAACTCAAACAGCTGGTCGACGACAAAGTCAAAATTTTGCGCCGCTGGATGAAATCAGGTGAGATAAAAACCTTTGAACCGATACATCTACTTTTTATGATTTGGTCAACGACACAGCACTATGCCGACTTTGCCACACAGATCACGGCCCTGGAACCGGTATCGACGAACAAACTCTACACCGATGCGGAAACTTTCCTGGATCAAGTGCTGGTGGCCGGTTTAAAAGGTCCGAACTACTCCGGTTCTTTTCCCAATAACTCTGACTGAAAATGATGTTGTGAGTGATTCCAGCACGCAAGTTCAATGGCTACGTTCGTTTAAACCAGTGGGAGCGAAGCAGGCTCGAATACTAATTTTAGGTTCAATGCCCGGCGTCGCCTCCTTGAACAAACAGCAGTACTACGCACATCCCAGAAACGCCTTTTGGCCGGTAATGCTTGCTATCGTCGATGATCAACCAGCCAGCTACGATGCTATATCCAATCTTGGCTATCGTGAACGCTTAGACGCCATTGAGAAGTTCGATATCGCGTTGTGGGATGTTATTGCACAATGCATACGACCTGGAAGTTTGGATGCGTCGATTCAGAAAGCGTCGGTAGTCGCTCAGGACTTTTGCCACTACTTCGAGCATCAACCACTACTGGAAAAAATACTCTTCAATGGAAAGGCTGCGGAATCGCTATTTAAGAAACATGCGCTGCCACAGCTAAAGGAGCAACAACCAGAGCGATTAGCGACACTGTCGATGACCGCATTGCCCTCGACCAGCCCTGCCATGGCCAGCTTGTCCCTATCTCAAAAGCACAACCTCTGGTGCGAAGCGATTGGTCCACTGACACTCTCTTAGTCCAGCGCGAAAAGCCATTCCACCCAAAACCTCACTCTGACACGCGCCCTGGATTGTTCGGATGCGTAGTCCAGTTGGCATAGCTGCTGTCAATAGCCGCGCCAGTGCGTGGATCCACACCGGTCGTCATCGGTTCCATCGTGATGCACTGCTCCACAGGACAGACACTGACGCAGAGATTACAACCCACACACTCTTCATCAATTACTTCAAATTTACGTTGACCGTTTACCGTAGCGGTTATCGCCTGATGAGAGGTGTCTTCACATACGACATGACAGCGTCCACATTGCACACATAAATCCTGATCAATTTTTGCTTTCGCCACATAATTAAGATTTAAATTCTGCCAGTCCTTAACATTCGGTGTGGCCTTACCGACGATCGCTTGCACCGATGGGTAGCCCGCTTCATCCATCCAGTTGGATAACCCGGTGGTCAATTCATCGATGATTTTAAAACCATAGGTCATTGCAGCTGTGCACACTTGCACATTACCTGCGCCAAGACTTAGAAATTCTGCCGCGTCTCGCCAGGTGGTAATTCCGCCAATCCCTGAGATAGGTATCTGTGCGGTCTGCGGATCGCGGGCGATTTCAGCCACCATGTTAAGCGCTATAGGCTTAACCGCAGGTCCACAATACCCTCCGTGGCTCCCCCAACCATCAATAGAGGGTTCGGGCGACATAGTATCGAGGTTAACGCTAACAATAGAGCTTACAGTGTTGATCAGTGAGACCGCATCGGCACCCCCTGCCATCGCCGCTCGAGCAGGATATCGAATGTCAGTGATGTTAGGCGTCAACTTAACGATCACTGGCATGTGCGTATTCTCTTTACACCAACGGGTCACCATTTCTATGTAATCGGGTACTTGACCTACCGCAGAACCCATACCCCGTTCTGACATTCCGTGTGGGCAGCCAAAGTTCAACTCAATGCCATCCGCGCCGGTGTCTTCCACTCGCTTAACGATGTCTATCCAATTTTTTTCTTCGCAGGGGACCATCAAAGACACAATCATTGCTCTATCGGGCCACTCTTTTTTAACGATTTTGATTTCATCCAGATTAGTCTGTAACGGACGATCTGTTATGAGCTCTATGTTGTTTAGTCCTATTAAAGTGCGGTCAGACGAATACACGGCACCATAGCGAGGACCATTCACATTCACAATATGTGGATCTTCACCCAGGGTTTTCCAAACAACGCCACCCCAACCGGCTTCGAATGCTCGAACCACATTTAGCTGCTTATCCGTGGGAGGCGCCGAAGCCAGCCAAAACGGATTGGGCGACGAGATTCCGATAAAGTCAGACGCCAAATCAGCCATGTACGTTCTCCAATGTCGAATGAATCGATTCGGCGGCCAACTTGCCATCTTGCACGGCTGCCACCGTTAAATCTTCACCACCTAATATACAATCACCTCCCGCCCAAATGCGCTCGTCACTGGTGCGTCTATCTGCATCGACTTTAATGCGATTACTCTGCAACGCAACATCGACACTGCCCGTCAACGAATCAGGCAAAAACTGTTGGCCGATCGCCACCAACAGGCGATCACATTCAATGTCCAGTGTTTCCCCGTTTCCTGTGAGTGAACCATGGTTGCTACTCGTGTACTCAAACCGGATACCGGTCACTTGTCCGCCAGCGCCAAGGATTTCCTGAGGTTGCAAGTGCGTTCTAAGAAGCACTCCATTTTTCTGCGCCAGCTGTTGTTCAAACTCACTGGCATTCATATCCGATTGGGCACGCCGATAAACCACGGTGACGTTCTCTGCACCCAACATCTTAGATTGCACGGCGGCATCTATGGCCGTCATACCGCCACCGATGACAACCACATGCTTGCCGATCGATGGTTGAAGAGCAGACAGCTCAGTGGCCTGACGCAACTGTGCGATAAACTGCACAGCATCTTGCACACCCTCTAAATCACTGCCAAGGATGCCAAGCACATTCACATCGGCTAAACCCATCCCTAAAAAAACAGCATCATAATCAGCTTTGAGCCGTTCCAAGGTGATGTCCTTTCCCAATACTTGATTAGAAACCACCTCAATGCCACCGATGGACAAGATATAGTTCACTTCTCGCGCTGCAAAATCATCAATCGTTTTGTAGGCGGCAATTCCATATTCATTTAACCCACCGGGCTTATCAGCCGCATCAAACACCTTAACTTGATGCCCATGTAGTGCTAGGCGATGTGCACAAGACAAACCGGCTGGACCCGCACCAACTACTGCAATCTTCGTCGATCGCTCCGCGGCTCGAGTGAAGGGTTGTTTGCCCGTGGCCATCATCACATCGGTGGCATACCGTTGCAGTTGTCCGATCAGAACGGGTTTTTCCTCTCCAACGGTACGCACGCACTTCTCTTCACACAAAGTTTCTGTCGGACAGACGCGAGCGCACATCCCACCAAAAATATTGTCGTTGAAGATTGTGGTCGCTGCACCTTTCGGGTTATCCGTTTTAATTTGTCGGATAAACAGAGGAATATCAATGCCGGTGGGACACGCAGTGACACAGGGTGCATCAAAGCAGAAGTAGCAGCGATCGGCCTCAACGGAGGCTTCATGTCGGGTTAACGGCGCATGCAAATCCGTTTGTAATTTGTTCAAGGCACTTTCGGACATACAAACAGCTCCTGCGACTGACCGATAACGTTGGGTTTAAGTTAAGCAAAATTTGTCCAAACGGTCAAATAAATAATCGCCCTCGACCGCCCTAATACAGTGCCGAACAACCAATAGTCCGGTCACTTTGGGCCGAGCTACTGGTTTTCCCGCCAAATCACCTTCCCACCCGATTACACTCAGCCGCAGCCTCTCGTTCGCCTACGCACGGTGCATCCAATGAACAACACTCCTTGGCCCGACTCACTGCCTGAGCGCTTACGGCAACAACTCACCTTTTTGATGACCGTCAATGAACTTAAAACCGTGCACCGAGCGTCGGTGATTCAAACGGGTGGCCGAAAAGAGAACAGTGCCGAACACTCCTGGCACGTTAGTTTGTTTGCACACATTCTCGCAGAATACGCCGAGCTCTCAATAAACGTTCACAGAGCCATCATAATGTTGTTGATTCATGACATCGTTGAAATTGATGCCGGAGACCTGCCGTTGCATGCTGCACCAGACCCGAGCCAATCAGCACGCGAACAGGCTGCTGCAGATCGATTGTTTAGCTTACTGCCAGCCGATCAAGCGGCCACAGTTCGCCAACTGTGGGATGAATTC
Source organism: Gammaproteobacteria bacterium (assembly GCA_019634245.1). Next base: position 24,121 of record JAHQVR010000135.1, on the reverse strand, counting down.
GAAACAAGTGATTCTGCCGACGCACGTTTTGCAAAGGCTATTGATCGCTTGCAACCTGTTTTATTAAATTTCATCACGCAAGGTGGCACCTGGCCTGACTTTGAGGTTTCTCTGAGCCAAGTGAAAGAGAAAACGATTCCAATGAAAAAGGGTTCAGAAACACTTTGGCAGTGCGCCAATGCCATCTATGAAGACGCTACCCGCTTTGGCTGGCTTCGGCAGGATGAGACACCCCCATGAGTCGAGCGAACACCCAACCACCGACTGACCCCGCGAGCAGCTGCAACACTATACCGAGAATTCCCCGAGCACCAGCAATAGGTGTAAACGAAAACAACACCCACATACTGAGCAGTATCGTAGCCATCGCTATGGCCCCTGCCAACACATACCACACGGGTCCTTTTAGCCATTTTAGGGCGTAAAAGACGCTAAACACACTCATCGCAAGCAACAACCCAACCCCAATCACCACCGCATAGGCTGACAATCCAGCCATGTCATGCAATGTCATTTTGATACGCTGATCGATCGGTATACTGACCCCGAGCCCTTGCAGTTCGGCTAAAACCCGTTGTGTATGAAACAGGGCTGCAAGTAAATACGTACAAAGGGTTGACGCCAGCCATGCAACCATTGAGCGTCCCAAGACTCTAGATACTTTGGACAATGAATTAAACTCACTCATAAAGGTTCTGATCCGTGAAAACAGTAGCGCATAAATCGTCAAAGAGCATTCGTCAGGCTCAATCCATCAGGCGGTCCCGGCTGGCGGTGACGCTATGCATCGCAGGCTTGATAGGTTCACAGTTGGCCTGTGCAGCGAGTGCTGGGGACAACATCGCAAGCGGTATGAACCGAACCTTCAACTCCACGGTTGAGCTTGAGATGCCGCAGTATCGGATAGAAACAGTTGCCTCAGGTTTGAACCATCCCTGGTCCATCGCCTTTCTACCCAGCGGAGAATTGCTGGTCACCGAACGCACTGGCGCGTTGCGCTTAATCGAGGGCACAACCATTAGTGATCCTGTTGCAGGAGTGCCACAGAGTTTTGTCGGTCGGCAAGGTGGACTCTTCGACGTAGCATTGCACCCTGGTTTTGCTGAGAACCAATGGGTGTATTTAAGCCAGGCATTTGGTAATTCGAGAGCCAATGCGACGCGACTGGTTCGGGGTAAATGGACGGGCGATTCGCTCACCGACGTCGAAGAGATCTTTACCGCCCAGCCGTTGAAAAGCGGAGGTGCTCACTTCGGCGCGCGCTTTGTGTTTTTACCCGATAGCACTCTGTTACTGAGTGTCGGGGATGGTTACAACTACCGGGAAGAAGCTCAGCGGCTCGACAATCATTTTGGCAAAATTGTTCGAGTCAACGACGATGGCTCGGTGCCGAGTGACAATCCATTTACCGATGCAGCCGATGTGCTTCCCGAAATATGGAGTTATGGACACCGTAATGCTCAGGCCATCGTGGTGGATACGGCAGCGCAACGGGTATACGCCAACGAACATGGCCCCAAAGGGGGAGACGAAATAAACTGGATTGGAGGTGGTCAAAACTATGGCTGGCCGATTGCCACCTACGGTATTGACTATTCCGGTGCAAAAATCAGCCCTTACACCGAGCATGTGGGCACCACACAACCCCTTTTGCACTGGACGCCCTCAATTGCACCCGGTGGCATGACCAGTGTCCAAAGCGAACTGTTTCCACAACTAAACGGTGACCTTCTTGTGGCTGCATTGAAAGCTCGAGAGGTACGTCGAGTACGAATGGATGGAGATAAAGTGATCGCAGAACAAGTTCTGTTCAAAGAGATCGGCGAGCGGATTCGTGATATTCGTGTGGCACCCGATGGCAGTCTGTATTTGCTCACAGATTCGCCCCAAGGAAAAGTGTTGCGAATCGTTCCTGAGACTTGAACACAGCATCGATACAACGCTACTAGAAATTATTCAACGCGAAAAACACACCTCTTGGCAAACTGTGCCGAAGCTTCTGCCGGATTAAAACCTTGGAATGTACAAACCCAGGCAGACGATTAGGGATCACACTGTAGCGCTGTTTCCAACTCACATTGAAGCACAGCTGCCACTCTAGACTTGCTTGGGTATCAACGCTTCGCGGTGAACAATTCCACTAACTGTGTCGTCATCGCATCAGCTAACTGGTTTACATCATGGATGGTGACTGCTCGAGCGTAGTATTGCCCCACATCGTGACCAATACCCACAGCAACCAATTCCAAATCCTCACGGCGTTCCAGAGTTGAAATCACGTAACGTAAGTGTTTTTCTAAAAAGCGCCCGGTATTGGTGGACAAGGTAGAGTCATCAATAGGCGCGCCATCAGAGATCATCATCAGTATTTTACGTTTCTCTGGTCGAGCGCTGATTCGTTGTTGCGCCCACTGCAACGCCTCACCATCAATATTCTCCTTGAGCAGCCCTTTGCGCATCATTAACCCTAAGTTTTTGCGCGCTTGTCGCCAGGAAGAATCTGCAGACTTATACACGATGTGACGTAAATCGTTGAGCCGCCCCGGGTTCGCAGGATAGCCGGCCTCTACCCAGCGCTCACGTGACTTTCCGCCTTTCCATGCACCGGTGGTAAAACCCAGAATTTCGACTTTCACACCACAGCGTTCTAAAGTAGAAGAAAGTATGTCGGCACAGACAGCTGCAACGCGAATTGAGCGCCCATGCATCGAGCCTGAGTTATCCAATAGTAATGTCACCACCGTGTCGCGAAACTCAGTGTCAGTTTCCTGTTTAAAACTTAATGGAGTGAGAGGATCTGTCAGCACGCGAGTCAATCGCGCACAGTCCAGTTGACCTTCTTCTAAATCAAAATTCCAAGCTCGTTGCTGTTGGGCAAGCAACACACGTTGCAATCGATTCGCAAATTTTCCGATAGATTTTTGTAGATCACCCAACTGCTGATCAAGCACTTTGCGCAGCGTATTGAGCTCCTCCAACGAACAAATATCTAACGGCCTAACGATTTCATCAAAATCAGTTGTGTAGATGTGGTAGTCGTTGTCGGGGCGCGACTTCTCTACGGCGCGGGGTCGCCACTCGTTACCTGGATTCTCGGAAGATTGTTCTTGAAGATCATCCTCTGTTTCAACGGCATCGCTACCCATGTCTGCATCGCCATCCTCATCGGACAACTCAGCTTGCTCTTCTCCAGATTCTGCTTCGCTCTCCTGTTCACCGCCGCTATTTTCCTGATCCGGGGATTCTTGATTTTCCTGCTGATCCTCGGGTTGTTCGTCTTGCTCAGAGTTTGAGCTGTCAGCATCCCCGGATTCAATGTTTAACCGCTTGAGCAGAGTACTGAGCTGCTGAGCAAAGAGCGTTTGATCATCAATATCTAAGTTTTGATCCTTGAGGATCGGCGCGACATCGCTTTCAAGCCACCCTCGCCAGTCTTCAATGGCCTTAGCAGCCGATTCTGGCAGAGGCCCACCCAATTGCTCTCGTAGGTATAACGACAGGGCGTGCTCAACACCCGGGCGCAACAGTTCAGCTGCATTGGGCACCGCCGTAGATTTCATCGCATCGAGTAGCGCACCATATCGTTGATCGAGAGCAGCCGATAGATTTCGCCCGACCCCTTGAAACTGATTGGCACCAATCAACTCAACCCGAGTTTGCTCCGCCAAGGCATAACAGCGTTTGGCTGAATCTGTGGAGGGTTGGTTTTTATAAAATACTTTTGGGTCATGATGTTGTTTGTGTAACGCAATGGCATCACTGCGACCGCGAGCCAGCTGGCGCTCTGATTCTGTGGCCGCATTTTTAATATCAGGCAACGTGGTTGAAGCTACATCTACATCATCAGCATCGCCGGCGAAATTCAAATTAACGGTATGATCTTGAGCGATTGCACGAGCACAGGCTCCAGTCGACTGACGAAAATCATCTGTCGTTTTACCTTCAGAGGTAGAGGATTCTGCCGCCGATGTCAGTGGTTGCCCGCCCTCAGGCACAACCTCACCGATCACATGCGGGTGATCGTCAGTCGGCGCGGTCATCGCTCATAGGCAGCTCTTCACCGAACACACGCTGATAAAGTTCAGCGATCAACGGTCGCTCTGCCGGGTCACATTTATTTAGGAAACACAATTCAAAGGACAGGGCGTTGTCATTAAAAAAGGTGAGATTTTGAGTCCAGGTGATTAATGTGCGTGGGCTGATCACGGTGGACAGATCACCATTTTGAAAGGCGTGACGTGACAAATTGGCCAATGCCACCATGTTTTTAACCAAATTTTCGCCTTCGGTATTCTGCAAATGAGGGGCTTTTGCTAGAACGACCGCGGTCTCTCGCTCAGCAGGCAAATAGTTGAGTATAGTTGTGATGTTCCAGCGATCCATCTGCGCCTGATTGATTTGTTGAGTGCCGTGATACAAACCAGTGGTATCACCCAAACCCACCGTGTTTGCCGTTGCAAAGAAACGAAAAGCCGGGTGTGGTGTCAACACTCGGCTCTGATCCAACAAAGTCAGTCGCCCAGTGGATTCCAGCACTCTCTGAATAACAAACATCACATCTGGTCTACCGGCGTCATACTCATCAAACACCAATGCGACATTTCGCTGGTACGCCCAAGGAAGAATGCCATCTTGGAATTCGGTCACTTGCTTACCATCCTTTAAAACGATGGCATCTTTACCGATCAAATCGATGCGGCTGACATGACTGTCGAGATTGATCCGAACGCAGGGCCAATTCAATCGTGCCGCCACCTGTTCCACATGTGTGGATTTTCCTGTGCCATGAAACCCAGAAATCAACACCCGCCAATCGTTGGCAAACCCAGATAAGATCGCCAGAGTGGTGCGCAAATCGAATATGTAATCAGGGTCGAGCTCTGGAACACGCGCGGTCGTTTCTGAATACGCCGGCACTGTGATGTCGACATCAAGCCCAAAGGTATCGGCCACTGAGACGGATGTATCGGGCAACAGTTCGGCCGAAGAAGCCGAGGCATGGGCAGTGTCTAACATAGCTTTAAATTGAGTGGATCAAGCTTCATCCTACACCGAACCGTGCAAAACGGTTCACTCTTAGCGCATAAAAAGCCCATGACGTCACAGCACGGATCAACCCAAACTGACCTAATTGAGTGTTGGTGACTGGCCCTCGATGTCAGTTACCTACTGGGCCCTGGATACCTGGGCAGAAACTGCCGCGGATCGCTGGGCCAGAGAACCCGTCAAGCGCTCCTTTGGAGATGGACCACCAACACTCAATTAGCCCAGTTTGCGAATGCTAAAACAGGACTCTGCCCGCCAAAGGCCGTCATCCGCCGATCCTAGAAGACAAAAAAGGCCCACACCAAGTGGATCGGTGTGAGCCTTTTTAGGGGTCCCAACTGAGCGGCTAAGTGCCGCTCACTGGGAATTTGGTCGAGCTACTTAGGACTTGCTGTTGCGCTCCTGAGCTTCCTTGATGACTACCTCAGCCACATTTCTTGGGCAAGGCATGTAGTGTGAAAACTCCATCGAAAATTGACCACGTCCAGAGGTCATGGTACGGAGGTCTCCGATATAGCCAAACATCTCCGCCAATGGCACATCACCCTTGATGCGAACCCCGGTCGCCCCTGCTTCCTGGGATTTGATCATTCCGCGTCGTCGGTTTAAATCACCAATAACATCACCCACATGATCTTCCGGAGTAAATACGTCCACCTTCATCACTGGCTCAATCAGCTGTGGCGATGCCTTCGGAATAGACTGACGGTAAGCCGCTTTCGCAGCAATTTCGAACGCCAGCGCCGACGAATCCACCGCATGGTGAGCACCATCCATTAGAGTCACTTTGAAGTCCAGACATGGATAGCCCGCTAGAACACCCTCGGCCATACTCTGCTCAAACCCTTTCTCCACGGCTGGCCAATACTCTCGAGGCACATTTCCGCCAGTGACCTTGGACTCGAACACGTAGCCTGAACCTGGCTCACCTGGATCGATCTTATAATCGATGCGTCCGAACTGACCCGAACCACCCGACTGCTTCTTGTGTGTATAGGTGTCTTCCACCGGGGCGGTAATCGTTTCACGATAGGCCACCTGGGGTTTACCCACCTCGACTTCAACCGCGTGCGTACGCTTCAAGATATCGATCTTGATATCAAGATGCAGCTCACCCATACCCATCAGGATGGTTTCACCACTGTCTTCATCGGTTTCAACTCGAAACGATGGATCTTCGGCAATCATTTTTCCCAGAGCAACGCCCAATTTTTCTGAACCTGCCTTATCCTTAGGTGCTACCGCGATCGAAATAACCGGATCAGGGAAAACCATCGGTTCTAATGTGGCCGGCTGTTTAGCATCTGCCAACGTATGCCCAGTTTGAACGTTCTTCATACCCAGGACCGCAACGATATCGCCTGCCTGAGCCGAATTTAACTCCTCACGAGAGTCGGCATGCATTTCAACAATACGACCGATTCGCTCTGTTTTACCCGTATAGGTATTCAAAACGGTATCACCCTTATTCAAGGTGCCCGAGTAGATTCGAATAAAGGTTAACGCGCCATAGCGGTCATCCATAATTTTGAAGGCTAATGAGCGCAACGGTTTGGCCGGATCGACCATGGCAAACTCACCAGTTTCGTTGCCTTCGATATCCATCTCAGGCTGCGGCTTAACTTCCGTTGGGTCAGGTAGATAATCCACCACAGCATCCAACAACACCTGCACGCCTTTGTTTTTGAACGCAGAACCACAATAGGTTGGAAAAAAGTCCAAGCTAATGGTGCCCTTGCGAATACAGGCCTTCAGCGTGTCGATGTCCGGCATCTCACCTTCTAGATACTTTTCCATCGCATCGTCATCGTGCTCCAGCGCCGTTTCGACGAGTTCTTCTCGCCATTTGGCCGCATCGGCCGCCATGTCTTCGGGAATATCTATCACTTCAAAGGCTTCGACATTGCCGGTGTCATCCCACACATAAGCCTTCTCAGAAAGAAGATCCACGACGCCGCGGAAGTCATCCTCGCGACCGATGGGCAAAGTCATGACTAAAGGATTGGCACCTAAAACATCTTTTATCTGCTTAACCACGCGATAGAAATCCGCACCTATACGGTCGAGCTTGTTCACAAAGATAATTCGCGATACCTCTGATTCATTCGCGTAACGCCAGTTAGTTTCTGATTGTGGCTCCACACCGCCAGACCCACAGAAGACGCCCACACCACCATCGAGTACTTTCAGCGAGCGATACACTTCAATCGTAAAATCAACGTGACCCGGGGTGTCGATAATGTTTAGGCGGTGGTCCTTCCAAGAACAGCTGGTCGCCGCAGACTGAATCGTAATGCCGCGCTCCTGCTCCTGTTCCATGAAGTCCGTGGTGGCTTCTCCGTCGTGAACTTCACCGGTTTTGTGTATCTTCCCGGTCAATTTGAGGATACGTTCGGTGGTGGTGGTTTTGCCTGCATCGACGTGAGCAAATATGCCAATGTTGCGATAGTTGGATAGGTCAGTCATTTTGTTACCTACAATCAAAAGAAAACGCCCGACGATCAGCCGGGCGAGCAATGTTCGAGTGAGCGCACTAGTTAAGGTAGTCGAGTGAAACGAACACCCCCGACAAGATTATTGCTGGGAACTGGCAGCGGTCAGCCGGGTATTGTACCCAAAAATAGGGCCAATCAGGGCTCAATCAAGGGATAATCCAATCGATTATTCTGAACCAGATAATGAGCGACAACAAACAGGCACCAACCCCCGAATATTCAGGCAAATTTGCGCTCCTGATGGTTCTGGGACTATGGATCATCGTGATGGTTTTTGGCACTCTATGGGCCCAGCGCTGGTTCGAAGCTCGCAATGCACCTAGCGACCCAGAACTAGCGGTGGGTCCCGATGGCCGACCAGAGGTGATTCTCGAATCCGATGGCCGCGGACACTTTCTCGTCAATGGTTCTGTGAATGGCGAGACGGTGGGGTTCCTGGTCGACACAGGGGCGAGTTCAATCGCCATACCCGAGCCATTGGCAATGCGTCTTGGCCTCGAATCTGGCTACCCCGTCACAACCCAGACTGCGAATGGTGTTTCTACGGCCTACACCACTATTATTGATAGCGTGGAAATTGGGGGTTTAGAGCTAACCAACGTTCGAGCATTGATAGCTCCAGGGCTCGATGGACAGGTTGCTTTGCTTGGAATGAGCTTCCTGCGTCACTTCGAACTTGTTCAAAAAGAAGGGTTACTGACCATTCGAATGCCTTGATAAACTGCCACTTTGAACCTTTTTGTTCTATAGATATCTATCAACACAGCCCACTACATAACGAAATTGCAAGGAAGCAAGGGCTCTAGAGTAGCGGGAAGCACGGCCATCATTGTATTATCGTGACCAACGGAATCGTTCCCCGTTTGGTGTACGAACGAATCGCGACAAAACTGATGAAAATCACGATATTAATGATTCTCACTTACATCGCCTGCTGCGTGAGAATCGGCACAGCTCCATGGAAGTATTTCCAGATCAATGCGCGATACTTCTCCAATGATGAAGGCATTTTTTCGAAGCTGCGTATCGATAAATTGATACCAGCACGCTGGCGGTTGCCACAGGCCATCGACGACGGAACTATTTCTCCTGAAAACTTCCCGGTTTTTTTGAAACCAGAATGGGGCCAGAACGCACACGGCATACACCGAGTTGAAAATAGCGAAGATTTACAGCGGGTCAGAGCCCAGCTTCGTCGCCAACCCAAACGATACATGCTACAAAGTGCAGCTCCTGGGATGCGGGAGTTTGAAGTATTTAGCATCGATTCCAATCGCTATGATGATCAGCACGATGTCCTAACGGTGACCGAAGCGATCAACAACAGTGAACGCTTTCCTATAAACAGTAAATACAATCGCAACACTCAATATCGGGATATCACTGAACAATTCAGTGCCACAGAGCGCCACCAACTCTCGCGGTACATCAGCGAAATCGGCCGATTTGGAATTTCACGCATGAGTGTAAGGGCCGATTCTATCGACGCGATGCTGCAAGGTAAATTTCATGTGATCGAAATTAATCTTTTTCTGCCCATGCCCATCAATCTATTGGATACCGACTACACACTACGTGAGCGATTGACATTCATTGGCAGCTCAATGATGTCTTTGGCTAGGGCGACCAAGGCTATCGAACCGGTGGAAAAACCCCAGGCCATATTCACCAAAATGATGTTGTATGGCCGACAACCCAAGCGTTCGTCGATTCAAACGAATCGGGATGTGCGCTTCACACAGCGACCGATGCAACAACCTGTTGCGGAAATCGATCTGGAACCCTCAAAATCTGAGGTCACCGCAGAACACCGTCGTAGGGCTTCGTGAGAGCACTCAAGAAGCTGATTTATCGTTGGATCAGCGATAAATACATGGATGGTTGTAGTAACTACAACTCACTTTCCGTTCGAAAGAACAGCCGCTCTAAGCGCCAGGCGCGCGAGATGTTTGCCAGCAAAAACTTCCCGCATGCCAAAGGTGATATATTTTTTAGCCCGCTCAAAGCCCTAAAGTTTGCCAGAGAACACGGATATCCTTTGGTTATAAAACCCAATGTCAGTGGGTATTCTCGAGGTAGCCATTTCCCAATACGCAATGAACAGGAACTGTGGAAAGCGGCCTTACTGGTTAAAATCTGGTGGCCGACCAGCATCATTGAACAATACTTAGAAGGTGCCAACTACCGAGTGCTAGCAACTCCGGACGAAATCGTATCAGTGATTCGGCGATACCCACCCTTTGTCGATGGCAATGGCAGTGACAGCATATCGGTATTAATCGATGCCGAAAATCAGATCCGAACAGACATGGCGTTACCTCCCACCATTCATCTCATCGAAAAATCCAGCGGCGTTGTAGGCTTTTTAAAAAAGCAACAATTGAGCTTGGAATCAGTTCCAAAGAGGGGTGAACGAATCTACTTGTTCAACCGGGTCGCGTTGGCACCCGGCGGTGTTGTGGAAATCATTGATCAAAGCACTATTCCACCAGTGAACAAAGCACTGTTCCACGAAGTGGTCAAAGCCTTCGATGCCAACCTATTCGGTGTTGATGTCATCTTTGAGCATGGTATTGAGAAAAGCTACAAAGATCAAAAATGCATTATGCTCGAAGTCAATTCACGCCCCTACATCAAAATGCACCACAAACCGCGATTTGGAGAAGCTGAAAACCTCCAACCCTTCTTCGATCGAATGGATGCGATGCAGATTCCAGACACTGATATTTTCTAACACCATCGCCTGCCACCCGCGGCGTCGACCATGAAACCTTCAGTGTTCTACCAGTTCCTTGGCGCTCACTCTCTGCTAATCGGGCTTTTCCCATTCTACTTACCTGTCTATTTGTGGGGATTGGGGTTTAATCTGCAGGCAATCTCCGTATTGATTGGCATCTCCGGGGCCACGTTTTGTTTGAGTTTAAAACTATGGCAAACCATTGCTCGTCACCAATCAGCAGCTCTGTTAGTCGCATTGACCTTTGGACTTGAGTGTCTGCTGGTGATAGCGGTGTTTCTACTGACCGAGGTTCTTAAATCGCAGTACATCATTGCTATCGCCTGTCTTCTTGGAATCGCTAATGGACTCTACAACGCGTTTTTTTGGACGACACAGCGCACCCTATTCCTGGCCTTGTTAGGCTCTAATGATTCTGGCCGGCAGTTCGGGAACTTTCAAATTTTTGTCACGCTATTTTTAAAATTTGGCATTGTGCTCGGCGGTCTTTTACTCGAACAAGGTGGTCTACTATGGATTATCGGGCTGTCGACTGTACTCAACCTATCGTTATGGATTTGGTTCAAACGCACTTTGGATTCAACTCGACTTTCAAACGTTGACTCCTGCACGTTTGCGCAAGGATTTACATTCAAAGATAATAGAGGCTCGGCTCTAAGCTTTCGAATTGATGGGATATTTCTGTTCCTGGAAAGTCACTTCTGGACTCTGACGTTATTCATTCTTGTTAAATCGGACTATGCAGCCCTTGGCTTGGTAGTGGTTGCACTTGCCGCTGTTTTTGCGCTGCTGTTTTTTTTAATAAAAAACACCATCGATCTCTACCCTACTCAACAGATCTATTTGCTCGCTGTCGCACTGTACGTGCTGTCCTGGGTGTTGAGATATAGCATTGACACTTCTGAGTCTGTGCTTGAATCAAATTGGCTGGGCATTCAACTAATCGTGATTACCTTCTGCACCTCTTTTTTCAGACTAGCTTTCAACAAACGGTTCTTCGACCACGCCAAGTCAGGCACCGGAGTGCATTACCTGTTGGCGAAAAGCATAGTGTCTCAAGCCTACCTGTCCGCCTTTTTTCTCGCACTCGCACTTTATGTGGGTGGATTCGCTATAGACGGCGTTGCCGCTCTACAAGCAAGCTATCTGCTGGCAGCTGTGGTTGCGATTTTGTTTGCGTTCTACCAACCAACAGTGCAACCCGCTAGAGGTCAAAGTTAAAACCCGCTGCTGAACGAATGTTGTATACTCTTCGGCGAAACGCCGAAGGGGTTTCAACATGCCACAAACTATACTTACGCCGCCAAGCCTGGCAAGCGAAACATTCGAAGATTCCATCGCTGCTGTTGATCGCTTAATTACTATTTATCAGCGCAATACAGAGTATTTGCAAAACGCCTTTAGTCGTTATCTGAACAATGAGTTAGCCGGTGGTAAATACAGAGCGTTTTACCCCGAGATTCGATTTCGCAATTCCACCTATGTGCGGCCCAAAACTCGATCTTCGTTCGGACATGTTGACCGACCGGGAATGTTTGCCACGACGATCACTCAGCCTCTATTGTTCAAAGGTTATCTTCGGGATCAACTTAATCTACTGATGGAGAATCATGGCGAATCGGTAGAAATCGGTGAATCTAACGTACCCATTCCGCTGCACTTTGCACTCACACCCGGATCCCCCGTTGCCGTACCAGCACCCAGTGACGCCGAGGCTACTTTGCGGGATGTATTCGATGTTCCCGATATCGCACACGTGAACGACTATATCGTCAATGGAACGTACGAACCCACACCCGAGATGCCCATTCCGTTAGCCCCGTTTCCTGCACAGCGTGTTGACTATTCGCTGCATCGGCTTGTGCACTATTCAGCCACCGCGCCTGAGCACTTTCAAAATTTCGTGTTGTTCACCAACTATCAGTTCTACATCGATGAGTTTTGCGATATGGCAAAAAAGATGATGGCTGAACATGACGATCTCTATACCGCCTTTGTTGAGCCAGGCAATGTGGTTACTCTAAATGGTCACAGCAGCAGTAGTTCAGGAACAGAACCTGCTCGATTGCCCCAAATGCCTGCCTATCACCTGATCGCCGATCACGGCCGCGGTATCACTCTGATTAACATTGGTGTCGGCCCCTCCAACGCCAAGACCATTACCGATCACGTTGCGGTGCTTCGACCGCATGCCTGGTTGATGCTGGGGCATTGTGCAGGCCTGCGAAACACGCAAGAATTAGGTGACTATGTTCTGGCTCATGCCTATGTACGTGAAGACAAAGTTCTAGACAACGATATCCCCGTCTGGGTTCCGATACCAGCACTAGCCGAGATTCAAGTGGCCCTGGAAGCTGCTGTGGAGGAAATCACCGGCTTTACCGGTTCAGACTTAAAACAAGTCATGCGTACCGGCACCGTGGCATCGATCGACAATCGAAACTGGGAATTACAAGATCAGCGCGAACCGGTGCGCCGGTTGTCCCAGTCAAGGGCGATCGCATTGGACATGGAGTCAGCGACCATCGCGGCTAACGGCTTTCGTCTTCGAGTGCCGTATGGCACTTTGCTGTGCGTCTCGGATAAACCCTTGCAAGGCGAACTCAAGCTGCCGGGAATGGCTTCCGAATTTTATAAAAAACAGGTATCCCAGCATTTGCTGATTGGCATGCGCGCGTTGGAAAAGCTCAGCGAAATGGATCCAGAAAAACTGCATTCCAGAAAACTTAGATCCTTTTTCGAAACCGCATTTCAGTAGCCCGACCAGCCGAAAGCGCATCCTAGAAAAGATCGTTGTTGTTCTTGCCAAGACCGACTAGCCCCTCTTTTAGGCGAGCAAAAAAAAGCCGCCACAATGTGACGGCTTCTTTTAATCAGTACGGAGCGAATTAGCCCCGAGCTATCGTTAAGACATACCTTTAAGGAATGATGACACCATCGATGATGTGAACGATGGTCGTACTGGAGTTACCAGTCAGATCCGCACCAATCACAGCAGCACCACCAATAGTCAGTGGTTCAGTACCACCACCGGCGATGGCAACTGAATTACCGTTGTTCATCGTAATAGATGTACCTGACAGTCCAGTAGCTGCAGTAGAATCAACAGCCGCATCAGAGTAAATGTGGGTTCTCAAGATATCCAGAGTGATCGCGCTACCGAACGCAGCAACCGCATCGTTTGATGGCAGGAAGACCGTCCAAGAGTTAACAGGATCGTTCAAAGATAGATCCAGACCTTCAGCCTGAAGAGCCGCCAGTGCGTCAGTAGCTCGGCCATCTAGAAATACAACGTCTGCTAAAGACCCAGCATCGTAGCCACTGCCAGAACCAGAGTCTGTGCCACCATCAGTACCTGAATCAGTGCCACCGTCAGTACCTGAATCAGTTCCTGAATCTGTGCCAGAGTCAGTACCAGCGTCAGTACCTGAATCTGTACCAGCATCAGTGCCTGCATCTGTACCAGCATCTGTACCAGCATCTGTACCAGCATCGCTACCGGCATCGGTGCCAGCATCAGTTGCTGTTGTGCCACCATCAGTGGTTGGCTCGTCGTCGTCGTCGCTAGAACAACCCATTACCATCAAACTGGCAGTAATGAGAGATATTCCAATATACTTTTTGATCATGCAAAAAATCCTCGTGGATTGTTGTTTTCAAGTCTGTGTTAATTAAGACTGTTGATACGGGTCCGCAAAGTATCTCGTTGAGCCGCAATGCCGAACACTATAGAAGCTAGTCCAAAATAGCCAAATTCCAACGTAAATATGATGCCGGAATTTCCCTTTATTTACTGAATACCAGCCATTGTCTGCGTTTGAGCGTTCACATTGCTAAGGCAAGGAGGTCGCTATCAACGCACAGCGGGAATTTTACTCGAGCTGGCCCGGAAATTAATGAACCCTATAACAAACTAGGCGTGATCTATTACCGGTTTTTCCATATCGGGGGCTATCCCGTTGATCGTATTATAAATTACGGGTTCTGATAGAACGCATTGCAATTGTGAAAATTGTCCGAACTATTGCCCTTAAACTGGCTTAATTGGCTCGAATCGCGGTGTTAAATTGACGAATTTGACAAAAGTGACAGCGTGAAACTGCACTATGGATTCAGGAGAGGGAGAAAAAAAACTGGCCATCCTTGGCCAAACGAGCATCCTGCTTCAATACCACTTGGAGGAGGTTGATGACAAAGCTAAAGAGCTCTACCACCAAGTTAAGTATAGTCAATTGGGCAAAGCTCACGTGTGAAAAAAATGCAAGTGTTATTCAACGACCTGTCAGCAATCTTGAACGATTGGTCAAATTTTTCCAAGACATTGAAATCTCTGGGTAATCGACAGTTACTCCTTCTTGAAAATCAGCCTGAACTCGTCACTATATTGCAGAATTTCGTCGAGAAAAATGCGTCAGAAAAATACTGTCTACTGCCTAATACGCACTCTAGTGCAGATCGTAAACATCAAATCCGTGCACTACTCGGTAAAGAATTGAACGCCATCGTGTTTGATGCCACCAATGGCCTAGATGCAACCCTGTTGATTGCGTGTTCAGGTACGCTGGTCGCAGGCGGCACATTGATTCTCGTTGTGCCCAATCTAGAAGATTGGCCGACACAATCAGATACCGTGTACCACAGCCAACTCGGCAAGCACGATGGCAGCTCGGATGTGGCACAAACCTCCTCTTCTCGATTCATACGACGCACAATTCGCGTACTACTGGATCACTGCGAACCACTCGATACGAATGCCACAGTGTTTTCCACACATAGGAAGTGGCATCACCAAGATCCAACGCTGTCTGAATACGGTAGTGATGTTCCTAACGCTGACGAGTTAGCACAGCGATGGCAGCTTGAACAACAGCAACACCTTGCCCTTTTACACCGTTCCATTGTGAAACAAAATCAAAGCGCCTCAGTAGTGATGGCGGACCGCGGAAGAGGCAAGTCAGCGCTCCTGGGTATGCTCGCAGCGAAGTTAGTCCAGCAAGGTTTCTCGGTGGCAACCACCGCGAGTGTGCGAGCAAATGCCAACGTTTTGTACCGGCACAGTGACACACACTTGAAAGGAAATACCGAACTACCTTTTGTGCCGGTAGATCAGCTCGCACGCTGGTCGGGAGAGGTGTTGCTCGTCGAGGAAGCTGGATCGCTGCCTTTGTCTGTTCTACAACAGCTGGCTCTTACACAACAACATATCGTGTATGCCACAACGGTTCACGGTTACGAGGGCGCTGGCCGAAGTTTTGCCATTCGATTTACCCGCTGGTTAGATGCTCATCGACCGGGTTGGAACCTTATTTCTCCGCAATGGCCGGTGCGCTGGGGGCGAGAGGATCCGCTCGAAACGCTGATCGCAAAACTCGGATTACTAGACCCTGAGTCTGCCCTTCCAGAGTGTCAGTCAACACCGTCTGACTGGGTTATTCGGCAACTGGATTCAGAAGAACTGTTGTCCAACGAAAAGCTGCTCGCTGGTGTTTACCATTTGTTATCAACAGCGCATTATCAGACCACACCCGATGACCTGAGACATCTGCTCGATCAACCCAGTATGCGCGTGTTTGCTATGGTAATTGACAGCGATCCTATCCCATGGGTGATTGGCGTTGCACTGGTAACCCTCGAAGGGGAGCTTAGTAACGAGCTGTTTGAACCCATTATTCGAAAACAGCGACGCCTACACAATCAGTTGATTCCGCAATTATTCGCACAGTGTCTAAACACCGAGAAAGTGTTAGCCCATCGTTTCGCCCGAATTACCCGAATTGCCATCGCTCCAGAACGCCAAAGAACTGGATTGGGTTCACATCTGCTCACCTACCTGATTCATCATTTCACTCCCCTGGGGTATACGCTGGGAGCCAGCTTCGGCGCGAATATCGAAGTGCTCCCCTTTTGGTTAAAGCATCAGTTTTATCCTATACATTTCGGACATCGCACAAACAGCCGCAGTGGGTTGCGATCAGTCTGCGTGCTTCGGGAGGACGGCTCTACTATTGCGCCGCTGATTAAACAGGCGCAAGAACTACTGCAGCTGAACCACGCAGCTTTAATCCGAATGGCGCACATCTCGACTGAGGCACCGAAGCCATCGGCAGATGCAGCCCTATCAGAATTTGAGCACTGTTGTCGGTTAGCCTTTGATTCGATGAGCACATCGGCCTGCAGCTCGAAGCTCACTGAGGTCAACTCCCTTGCACTTATCGAGCGCTTTCACCAAGGAGAGCGCAATTTTGCTGATACTGCCTGGGCTATAGAATCTCATCAGCGACAAACAAGCGAAATCATTGAAAAATCCTTACAAATTCTCAGCCAAAAAGCACTTGATGGTAACGCTCATCATGGGCGACAAGATGTAGCCACCCTGCTATCAACCGTAAGGCAGGCGCTACGCTCTGAACTTCTTGGCTAAAAAGCCTTCCGAATTCCCACTCAGCTGAGTTACACAGTCACGATTTGGTGCTCTCTGTCGATTGTTCAACACGGCTAGAGCTTTGCCCGTTACAGTTAAGAATGCGAGAACCAATCGCTTGATCTGTGTGTCTGATATTTCGTACAAGCCTTTGGGCAGTGCTACTAATATCTCCCAAGAAAACCGCAGTGGAACATTCTATGAACGTTTGGATTACAGGTGCAAGTAGTGGGATTGGCGAATCTTTGGCATGGCTGTATGCCAGCCAAGGCCATCAAGTGCTAGCGAGTGCCCGAAATGCGGAAAAATTAAATGAATTGGCTGCTCGCTCAAGCGATCTATCTGGAAAAATTGTAGCCCTGCCGTTAGATGTCACCGACAACGAGGCGGTCACATCACATGTCCAAAGTGCTGTAGCAGAATTTGGGGAGATCGATCTTAGTATCTTGAACGCTGGTTACTACGAACCTATCGAGATTGATCAACTGGATTTAGCTCACTTCGAAAATACCTACGATGTCAATTTGAGAGGAGTCATACGGTGTTTGATGGCTGTACTTCCCAGTGCACTTGCGCGCCGCTCGGGTAAAGTCGCCATTGTGTCATCGGTTTCCGGCTACATTGGCCTTCCAAAGGCTGCAGCCTATGGATCCAGCAAGGCAGCGTTAATCAATTTGGCAGAATCGTTACGCCCTGAGTGCGAAGCACATGGCGTTCAAATTTCGTTGGTATCCCCAGGATTCGTCAAATCTCCACTCACGGATAAAAACAGCTTTGACATGCCATTCATCATCGAAAGCGATGAAGCAGCACGAAGAATTGTCGACGGACTGGCGACGTCAAAATTTGAGATAACGTTTCCGCGGCGCTTTACGTATATGCTAAAGGTTCTTCAAGTCTTGCCCTACTGGCTATTGTTTAAGATCACCGGAAAAATGATCAAGTGAGTTAGACTTTTTTACACGCTAGCAGCCCGACATCAGTTGAGCCAAAACGAAAACCCACCTCGCAATAGTTCAAATAGTACCGCCACATACGTACAAATCGCTCATCATAACCTTGGGCAAATATCTCGTTGGACGATTCTTCAAATCGATCCGACCAATGCCGCAGTGTCTCGGCATATCCTTCACCAAACCAAAACGAATCTACCAACTGCAACCCGGCCTCTTCTATCAGATCGAGTAGCCGTGTTTTTGTGGGTAACATTCCGCCAGGGAAAATATAGCGCTGAATAAAATCTGGGTTTTTCTTATAGTGATCGAATCGCTCTTCGAGAATGGTGATCACCTGGAGTACCACGTTGCCACCACTTTCTAATAGTTGCGCCACTTTTGAGAAATACGCCTTCCAGTATTCTTCCCCGACCGCTTCAAACATCTCCACCGAAACAATATGGTCATAAGTGCGTTCAACTGCGCGATAGTCTTGATGTCGAAACTCAACGGATGCAGAAGAATCGGATATATCGGTGTTAGATTCAAGTGCCGCGTTTGCATAGTCCAGTTGTTGATGAGACAGGGATATAGCATCCACACTACAGCCATTTTTAACAGCTAAGAATTGTGCCAAAGATCCCCAACCGCAACCTATCTCCAGAACCCTTTCACCTGCCGAAGCATTAAGCATTTGCGCAATCTTTTCCATTTTTCCCAATTGGGCCTGCTCCAGCGTCATTGATTCATCGTGAAAGACACCGGCTGAATAACTCATGGAACGATCCAACCACAGACGATAAAAACTATTACCTAAATCGTAGTGGTATGAGATGTTCTTTTGGCTGCCCCGTTTCGAATTTCTGTTCAGTAGATGCCTAATCGTTCTGGCCAATCGAGAAACCTGTTTGCCTCGCGTCGGCGAAAATAAACGATTTTCATTACGCATAACCAGCGAGAAGAAGTTTGTCAGATTGTTGCAACTCCACTCAGCGCGCAGGTAGCTTTCGGCAAACCCAACCGCACCACCGAAAATCAATCGTTGAACAGGTCGGTAACTATGAAATTCAATAGTGACATTGTGGGCCACTTGGCTGGATACGGTTCCGTGCCGAGTTTCTGCCCCGTTCGGCCACAGAATTACCAGCTGACCATCTTCTATACCAGACAGAATCGTTGCGAATTTGGATTTGATAGCCGATTTAAGCTTACCGGATGAAAGCTCAAGAGAAGCGCAAGACATCTCCAGGCTTTGTTTATTAGTATCAGACATCAGTACTCAATAGACCCCTGTATATGTGGTGTGCAAACCGGCTGCATAATCGCTTTTTCAAATCGCTTTAGGTTGATGTTTGAACAGTGGAATTCTTTTAACAAACAGCTTCAAGGCCTCCCAATGGATCCCTGCCACCACCTTTATACAAAGAGCCGGTAGATGCAGAAACAATCGCAATAGGTTACCGTCTGAGAACTCCTGACGTTTTGCAGAATACCCTGCGGTCAATACAAGACTCCGAGATTTATTGTCATGGGTTTGAATACTAATCAACTGGTGAGCACCTGGCACATTTACTCTGAATCGATAGCGCATATCCATGTGTGCAAAGGGCGAGACAAATAATTCCTTTTCGGCCCTTTGATGTATCCAGGTCTCAGCGCCTTGTAACGTCTTAACATCGCAGGGCAAAACGTAAGCATGTCGCTCACCAAACGTGTTATGCACTTCATGCACAATGGCATACAAATCCCCTTCAGAGTTATAACAATAAAACAAGCTCAAAGGGTTGAAAGAATACCCAAGTACGCGGGGATAGCAGGACAGGCATATGGTCTCTGGAATTGGATTTAACTCTGCAGAGCCCAACAACGATGAGACATATTCCCTAAGAGTCTCATTCCCTCCCCGACCTACATCTGCATCATAGAAAGACAGAAGGTTGAAGCGATTGTGCGAAAACCATCTGGACCTGGCACTGAGCGTGGGTAGGTCTTCTAGGTCAACAAACAATGAGAACACTTGATATTTTAATGAGTGCACCCGAGGTTTAAAGCGCTTGTGGAATACTTCCCCTCGGTATAGGCACGACGCTGGGTTCACGCGGCGACTACTCGCTGGTTTTTTGTGTTATTCACGAAGATTCGTCCTGATGGTGACTCTACTGTCCAGGGTCGCATTATACCGCTCAATTGTTCCGCGGCCGCAAACCCCGATTGAACAGCATCTTCATGAAAGCCGGCGCCGAAGTAGCTGCCACAGAACCAGGTTCTGCGCCTGCCCTGCAGTGACCAGAGTTGCTGTTGAGCTTGAAATGTGTCTGCATTAAAAATGGGATGTTCGTAGATTTGGCTTCGAAGTATGTATTGAGTACCAGGCCGAATCGCCGGATTAAGTGACACCACATAATCGGTGTCTGATTCAAGGTTCTGGAGTTTGTTCATCCAATAGCTCACAGAAACTTTTGCCCCATCATCTTCTGATTGCTCTACGTAGTTCCAACTAGCCCATGCTCTTTTGCGCTTGGGTAGATACCGAATGTCAGTATGCAATATCGCTAAATTACTCTCGTATTGGAACGGGCTTAGTAGCTGCCTTTCAACATCATCAGCATCGGAAATCAAAGCCAAAGCCTGATCGGCATGTGTTGCTAGCACCACATGATCGGCCTCAATGGTTTGACCTGTCCGGGATCGGACCGTGACGCCGAATTTATGCCGATTAATCTCCGCCACCAGAAAATTAGAGCGAATGTTATCCGCTCCCAGTGATTGTTTCACCGCATCCACATAACACTTACTACCGCCGCTAACGGTTCGCCACTGCGGTCGGTTGCGCAACCTCAACAAACCGTGATTATCGCAAAAGCGGATGAACGCACTGGCAGGGTAGTCCAGCATATTAGCTCGCGAGGTTGACCAAATAGCTGCCGCAAACGGCATCAAATGATCATTGATAAATTCATCCGAATAGGCTTCTCGCTTAAGAAAGTCGCCCAAGGAGATATCCGCATGCGTTGAAATTTTCGCAGGCGCCTCCTTATAGAAGCGCAACAGGTCCTTTAACATTTTATAAAACCGAGGCTTTGTCCACAGAGAAGGCTGAGCGAACAAACCGAGCCTTGGACCACCGGCATACTCGAATCGCCCAGCATTGCGAGACACAGCAAACGACATGTCACTCGGCTCCGAACGCACACCCATGGACCGGTACCATTCAGTCAGATTGGGATACGTCGCCTCGTTGTAGACAATAAATCCCGTATCGATAGGCTGTGTCGAACCATCAGATTGCATCACCGACGCTGTATTGGCATGACCACCCAGCCGGTCGTCTTTTTCCACTAGGGTGACACGCATCGAAGAACGAGCCAAAAGCCAGGCCGCAGACAGTCCCGCCGCGCCGCTGCCAATCACCACCACATGTTCTGGGTGCTCACTTGGTGAGCCTAAGTGGCTGATTTTTGAAGCCTTAAACGGCAAAATGTTCATCCGGTCGTACCTTGGGCAGATGCTACAGTATAAAGACAAGGCTTCTACGCACCGATTTTCCGCGCAGATCAGCAATGATCCAACCCTTGCCAGGCTGCGTAACTAGGGACATGTTAGCGACGATTCCACGAGTGCCAGACAAAAACCCCCCTCAGCAGGGCAAGGCAGTGCGCAAGCCCCAAAATCCAGCTATTGCCGCCAGGATGAAGCAAAACCTTGTGGCGATTGGCAGATCCCAAGATCCTGAAGCCTTTTCAGATTTTTTCGATTATTTCGCGGGCCGGGTCAAATCGTTTTTAATTGGGAAAGGTGTGACAGAAGACCTGGGCGAAGAGCTCACCCAGGAAATTATGATCATAGTTTGGCGCCGAGCCGAGAGCTATGACCCCAACAAAGCAGCCGCGAGCACGTGGTTGTTTACCATTGCGCGCAATCGCTACATTGATTATTTGCGCGGCAACAGCCGAGTCCAGATCGACTCAGACGATGCCTTATTAGAGAATCAGGCTACCGAATCTGACTTGCAAGAGGCCTATGTCAGCAGCGAAGAAGCCGTGACCACTATCTCTCGTGTGATGAAGAAACTTCCGCCAGAGCAACAACAAGTGTTGCAGCTGTCCTATTTTCGAGGTCAATCACACAGCGCTATTGCTGGGTGGCTGGATATACCGATTGGCACTGTAAAATCAAGAATCCGACTCGCCATGCAAAACATCAGACAACAGTTAGCTGATACAGAGGAATTTCAAGCGTGAACGCCGCAACCCCTTCATCTGCAGGAGACGTGTCTCATCATTTAGCTGATGATACGCTCAGTGCTTACTCCGCTGGCAGTTTGAACCAGGCAATGGAGACGTTGATTGCCTGCCATCTAACAGTCTGCCCATATTGCCGAAGTCGTGCCAATGCAGCCGATGGCATCGGTGGCGCTATGCTGCACGAATCTGAACATTTATCCATGCAATCAAATGCCAATCAGGTTTTGACGCTGGCGATGAGTCAGCCCAAATTTGGTCCGAAGATGGAGAGTGTCGAACCCGAACCCGGCATCCCGATGCCATTGACGCGACTGTTAGGTAAACCCCTCGCGGAGCTAGATTGGAAACGCATGGCCCCAGGGATCAAACAAATTAACCTATCTGACCAGCCTCGTAAGCACGGCGCATTTAAATTATTGCACTTAGACCCAGGTGTCGTTCTTAGCCAACATAGCCATACAGAACGAGAACTCACCTATGTCGTGAAAGGTTCTTACCAGGATGAAATCGGTCGGTTCAAAGCCGGCGATATTGCCGATTTGGACGATAACAATATCCACCAGCCTGTCGTGGATACTGATGAGCCTTGCATTGCACTGATAGCGACAGACTCACCTGTGCGCTTCACGGGTGTAGTGCCCAGGCTCCTTCAGCCCTTTGTCGGCCTATAAATCAAGCGACCGTTCCATTTTTCTTTTCAGCGTAGGCACACACAGGCCCTGCAGAACGACATTGGCGGTGCTAGAGTTGTAGGCACTTCCCAACCGTTACGTCGTTTGAGCCTGCACAACAGTGACCGATAGCCCCACACCCTTGAGTGAACGCCTGCTTAACACCTGGTCAACCCTGTCACCGTTGCCTTGCGGCAAATGGCTATTCAGCCGATTCTTGGGGTTTATGATTCCCTACACAGGCAGTATTGGATCCATAGTTCAGCAATTGGAACCAGGTCATGCTGTCGTTGCGCTCAGAGACCGCCGAAAGGTGCGCAACCACCTGAATTCCGTACACGCCATCGCGTTGGCGAACGTTGCTGAACTCTCTACCGGGCTGGCCGTGTTATCTGGTATGCCACCAGGTTTCAACGGGATACTAATCGGTTTGGAGATCACCTATGAAAAAAAAGCTCGAGGACCATTGATTGCCGAGTGCCAGTGTGATGTTCCGGCCTTCAGCGAGCGCACGGAAACCCACGTACAGACTGTGATTCGAGATGCGCAGGGCGACACGGTAACCACTGCTCAGGCCCGTTGGTTGATTGGACCCGTATGACACCTTCACAACAGTTACTGCAGGATCTAAACGTCGATGTGCCCTTAATTTGCGGTGCTATGTACCCTTGCAGCAACCCGGAACTGGTCGCTGCTGTTTCCGAAGCTGGAGCTATGGGTGTCGTACAGCCGATGTCCCTGAGTTTTGTCCACGGCTATGAATTTCGGGAAGGCTTACGCTTCATCCGATCATTAACAAAAAAGCCGATCGGTTTGAATCTGATATTGGAAACGAGCTCGAAAACTTATCGTGAGCGAACCGAACAATGGGCGTCTGTGGCGGCAGAGGAAGGCGTAAAGTTTTTTGTTACCGCTTTAGGTAACCCTAGCTGGGTTGTTGAGCTCGCACAGCAGCACGGCATAACCGTCTATCACGACGTCACCAATACACAACCCGCCCAAAAAGCTCTGGATGCCGGCGTCGATGGTTTTATAGCGGTCAACGCGAACGCCGGTGGTCACGCTGGAACACTCTCGCCTGAGCAGTTGTTAGAGGCGATCGCACCGATGGGTAAACCCATAGTGGCCGCAGGGGGAATCGGCAACGCCAACGACTTTAAAAACGCTCTAACCTTAGGGTACGCAGGAACGCAACTAGGCACTCGATTCATCGCAACGCACGAATGTAGCGCGCATCAGGACTATAAAGCCGCCATAGTGGCGGCTCAGTCTGAAGATATCGTTTTGACCGAACGGTTAACAGGCGTCCCTGTGGCGATCATTAACACCCCATATATTCAAAAAATCGGCACAAAAGCAGGACCATTAGCCCGTTGGATGCTAAAAGGCAGAAAAACCAAACACTGGATGCGCACGATTTACTCCTTGCAATCCGTTTGGAAACTCAAAAAGGCCAACCTGCAAGGCAGCGCATATCAAGATTATTGGCAGGCTGGTAAGAGCGCTGGCAGTGTCGTGGCTATTGAGTCGGCCGCAGACATCGTACGGCAGTTCGCACAAGACCAAAGTTGG
>JAHQVR010000134.1 GCA_019634245.1 Gammaproteobacteria bacterium | reverse complement strand
CGGGCGCAGGACACTCACCATTCCATAGGCACTGCCAAAGAATATAACAAACAATACTAATAAGCCTATCTGCGTGCCGCTGGCGGCCAAAATGACTATAGATACCGCTAGTGCCAAAAAACACCCTAACATCAGGCGATGATTTGAAACCACTTGATCGGTCGAC
Organism: Gammaproteobacteria bacterium; assembly: GCA_019634245.1. The sequence continues at coordinate 5,841 of JAHQVR010000134.1, read as the reverse complement.
ACCATCAGAATTCTTCCAATAACCTGCATTGGGCCAATCAGTGAGGCAATAGCGACTGCTGTGGTTGCTGCAACACCTTTCTCGCGTAACAGTGGCAACAAGTGATGAAGTGTCATGCCGTGCACTAGTGCGATCCAGGCAAAGGCAACTCCAGACAGCCAAAAAATTGGATTTTTCAGAAAAGTATAAGATCGCGTTGATTCACTCGCAATACGATTGATGGAGCTCGCGCTCGTTTCGGCTCGATTTGCTCCAATATAGAGCATCGGTGCAGCGACCAATGACACCACTAAACCAAAACAAATAAGTGTGTTACTCCAACCCACTGTACTACTCAGGTAGTGAACACCGGGAAAACTCAGCGTACTCGCGAAACCCGCAATCAAACTCACTTTTAGTATGCTGGATTTCGCGTCTATTCCTCTGGCACGGGTAATCAATGCAAAACACGGTTCATATAGACACCCAGAAAAACAAATGCCTAGAGCCGCCCAATAAATGTAAAACTGAAATATATCCGTTGCGGTTGATACTGCTATTAGAAGTATGCCGCCGGTAGCGGCAGATGCGCACATCATTGATGCGCCGCGTCCGTGGTCAATGATCCTGCCGGCTATAGGAGAGCATAAGGCTGATAGCAGTACAGCAATCGTAAATGCCGCTGTCAGCTCTGTCCGTTCCCAGTTCAAGCTGTCTTCCCAATGTATAAGCATTGCAGGGAATACGTAATAAATTCCAGCCCAAACAAGCGTTTGCCCAGCGGCAAGTAACCCGATGCCATGTGCTTTCTGTGTCATTAATTTATACGCTGTAGATAGCCAGAACAATCAAACCGAATAAAGACATCCATAGATTTCGATGGTAGACAGGATAAAGACAGCCAACGTTTTCGCCTATTCCACCACACCCAAAATCAACTTATACGATACGCCGACATAGCGATATAAGACAGCCATAGATTGAAAAAAAACTGGGAGAAGGGATCGATGGGTGTCTTTGTTTTGTTGATCCAGTTTGACAAGGGGGTGGTGGGGGGTATGATGGGTTTAAAGGATTTTTCAGAGGCTACAGGAGGTAGCGATGGCCGTTCCACGCCGAAAAAAGATTTGTCTGGATCAGACTCCCTATTACCATTGCATGTCACGTTGCGTCAGGCAGGCGTTCCTCTGCGGGTTTGACAAAAGTTCGGGCAGAAATTTCGATCATCGAAGAAAGTGGATTGAAGATCGACTACTAGTTTTGTCGGCCAGCTATTGTATCGATACTGCTGGCTACGCCATTCTGTCTAACCACTACCATCTGTTGCTTCATGTTGATCAGGCCTTAGCGGAGTCTCTCACTGATGATGAAGTATTGGAGCGATGGTGCAAAATCCATCATTGTCCTGCATTGCTCAAATTGTGGCGAGATGGAGTGAAGCTATCCGCTGTACAGTTGAATAAGTGTGTAAAACTGCTGGCACAAATCCGAGATAACTTGAGCAATATAAGTCGGTTCATGGGGGACTTAAACGAAAAAATCGCAAGGTGGGCTAACAAAGAAGACCAGTGCAAAGGCCGCTTTTGGGAAGGGCGGTTCGAGTGTCAGGCTATTCTTGACAGAGATTCGCTATTGCAAACCCTTTGTTATGTTGACCTGAATCCAGTCAGGGCGGGCATCGCGTCGACACCGGAGAGTTCACGATACACCTCGATCTATAGAAGATTGAGAGTGGAAAAAACCGGTATGCTACCTTTTGTTCGCAAAGATAATGACAAAATACTGCAACCTCAGAAAGCGATTCCGATCTATTTTGAAGAGTATCTAGCCTTGCTGGATTGGACAGGAAAAGAACTCAGATATGATAAACGCGGAGCAATAGCGGCAGATTTACCGCCGATTTTGACAAGAATTGGAAGATCGTCGGACAACTGGCTTTCCTATATGCGACCGAAAGTAAGCTGGTTTCCCCGAGCGGTAGGGTCGACTGAGAAAGTAAAAGGCTATGCGAGAGCGATAAATCAACATTGGGTTTGGCAACTGCCGGATGAAGTCCCTTGACCATAAACTTAACCATAATATTGGATACTGACTCTGCGTGATGTTTTAATATGATTCAACTATTTGGCATAGGGTTAACTGATTTGAGATACTCTCCGAATCACGACGCACCCAAGAATGTCGTCACCCATTGATAGTTCAGAGGTCAACTCAGAGGTCAACTATGGATCACGTTGGATTTATTGCAATGGCGGATGGTACCGCCGCCGATTATGCATTTCTGGAAAAGCAGGAACATGAATACGCTAAATTGCTGCCTTCCAGAATTATGGATTCACTCGAAAAGCTGGAACACTCGATTGGCGGTTATCAGGTTTCGCGCCTGGAACATTCCCTGCAGTCTGCCACGAGAGCATTGAACGACGGGCAGTCAACAGACTACATCGTAGCGGCGTTAATTCATGATATCGGAGATGAATTGGCGCCTTATAGTCATAGTGAAATGGTCGCGGCAATACTCAGACCCTATGTTTCTGCCAAAATTTACTGGATCATAAAGCATCACGGTATTTTTCAAATGTATTATTACGCGCATCACACTGGGGGTGACAGAAATGCCCGAGATCGTTTTCGCGATCATCAGTGGTTTGATGCCTGTGCTGAATTTTGCGAGAAATATGATCAGAATTGTTTTGATCCGAACTTCGAATCAAAACCCCTGTCTTTCTTTGCTCCACTGGTGGAAGAAGTATTTAGTCGTGAACCAATGATGGATGAGGCAGGTTAGAACGTAACACAAATGCCCTTTACCGGGATGTAGACAGAATGCTTGCTTACAGGTCTGTTTGTTCTTCAATATGCTCGGCGAAGCTCTTGCCGATTTCAGTGTAAAGGTTATAAACGACACAGCCAAGTTCTTCCAACTCAGTTTTTTCATCTTCAAATTTTGCCGTCACTGCCACCGTGTTTTGGTAGCCTTCCATCCTCGCCAGTTTGACTACTGACATGTTCTCATTATGGTTGGTCAGACTGATGAAAAGTGTTTTTCTGGTTAATATCTGGGTCTGACTCCAAAAATCCCGATCTGTTGCATCACCGTGTACGACTCGGTAGCCCTCATTTTTTAGCCGGACTGTACGTTCATATCGCTCCTCCACACCAACAATACGGCCCGGGTATCGCTGTGACAAGTAATCGTATGCGCTGATACCGACTCTGCCCATACCGAGGATAACGATGTCGGCGTCGCCTAGTGGTTCTATTTTTTCATTTGCCAGTAGGTCGTCTTTTTGGAGCTTTTCAAATAATGAGGAATATCTGGCATAGATATCATTCGCCGACCGATTGAAAAATGTGGCGATAAAAAAAGAGAGTGCTATAGCCAGCGAGTGAGTTACCAGCCATTCCTTGTGAATCAGGCCATTCGACAGCGCGATTGCCATGACTATCAAGCCAAACTCACTGTAAGTAAACAGTCCAATTCCTGATAACCATGCGGTACGTGCTCGAAGTCGAAACACGGTAAAAAGACGATAATAAATAATCGGCCGTAAAAACAAGACCAATACAAGGCCGATAGCAACTACAAACATGGATATTGAGGGTAAGCCGTAATATCCTATTTGCATAAAGAAACCTACCAGAAACAGATCTTTTAAATCTGCCAGGCGCTTGTAAAGTTCAGAAGCACTTTGCTGATTACTAATGGACAGCAATGCACCGGCGACTAATGCACCGAGGCCACCTTTCAAATGTAATACTTCAAACAACTCATACGCGCCCATCGCAATAAAGAATCCAAATAAAATTTGTAGTTCTCCATGCCCGACTTCAGCTAACAGATAATTGATCAAGCCCTTAATTTGTTTCCAGAGTGGAATAATGAGTAAGAGCGCGATAGACCAGTAAGATGGCTGGTAGTCCGTCGTGAAGACCAGGTAGACCACCGCGGCGATGTCTTGCAGAACGAGCACTCCAATTGCAGCAGAAGCGTAAAAAGATGCTTCCTCGCCTCGTTCGCTGAATATCTTTATTGCAAATACAGTGCTCGAGAAGGACAGCGCAAATGCCAGTATCCAGACAGCTGAAGCTGTGTTCAGGGCCAAGGGTGCGTAAAAGTTTCCGGCCAGGAGTATCGCTGCTGCTGTCAGTGGTATGACCAGCAGCATATGCAGTAGCGCCGGCAGAAAAATATAATGTTTGGTTAACTGGACCGGCCTTAACTTCAAGCCAATCGTAAACAGCAACATGGTGACACCTAATTGGGCCACGTAATCGAACATGGAGGAATCACCTGCACCAAGGGAAAAACAGATAAATCCTGCCAGCAGATAGCCCAGCATCGGCGGATAGCCGATCTTCAGAAAGAGCAGTCCTGCAATGAACGCAAAAGACAGCAGTAGAGCTATCACAAAAGCCTTGTTCTCATATGTATTTGATTGCAGGAGTATAGTTCACTGGGCTGACCGAAGCCGATCTTGGGTGATGTCCGAACAGACCCTGTAGATGGGATAGCTTTCAGTACCTGGAATACCACGCTGGCATGTATGCCCGTCCCGCAGTCTGTAAGTGCTCTGGGTTATACTTTCGCCCTCTGTGGGGTACTGATGGTTTGACACGATGGCGTTCTGTGGCGGAACGAAAATTACTGAGGGTTTAACACAACAATTCCAGGTGTTGAATGGGGTGTGCTCCAGCATAGTGCGCTTATTGCTGTTAGTGCTATTGGCTGGGTGTGCCGGACAGCGTACCTCCTCCGAGCCCTTAATGCCGCCCGAGTCTTTCCCGTCTCCCGCGGCTGATTTCAACGAATATCGTGAGCGAGTTGAGAAACATTTGACAAAGGTCAGTCTACCCCACCGAACCACAAGCCAGATTGCGTTGAATGTACCTTTTGAAAAAAAGGCCTCACCAGACGTGATGTACCGTGGCAAGTTTTTACTGATACATGGTCTTAATGATTCGGCCTTCGTGTGGCGGGATATGGCATCGGCCTTAGCCAACCGTGGTTATGATGTGCGCGTGATTCTGTTGCCAGGCCATGGATCGCATCCAAGGCAGATGTTGGAAGTTTCTTATAAACTTTGGTTGAGCGTGGTTCGGCAACATTTTACGTTGTGGAATACCGATGACACGCCCATATTCCTGGGCGGATTTTCACTCGGAGGTGTTCTGGCTACTGTGCTGGCATTGGAAAACACCGACGTGGATGGTCTGCTGTTGGTCTCTCCAGCTTACGTTAGTCAGCTCAATTCCTATTTACGCTGGGCCTGGCTCTATCGAAGATTCAGACCGTGGATGTTCGGTGGAATGATACTGGAGGACAACCCCGCCAAGTATAATTCGATACCGATAAATTCAGTCGATCAATACTACAGGGCTACGCGTTATCTGAATAGAAAATGGCGACGTTCGCTGGACCTGCCAGTGATGATGGTTTTAACAGCCGATGACTCAGTGGTTGATATTGACGCTGTCAGGCATATTTTTGAGAATAAATTCTCGAACGAAAACCGTCTCTTGTTAATGTACGGAAATGAGGGAGTTGAGGCGCGTTCGGAAAGGGAAATTGTTCGTAGAAGCGATTATCCAGAACTGAGAATTCTCAATCAGTCGCACTTGAGCCTGATTAACGCACCTGATAACGAATTAATGGGTAGGAATGGTTCGTTGTTGGTGTGTAATGGCAACACACCCGATGTGTTTTTTGGGTGTATGGCGGCGCAAGGGCATTGGTTTGGTGCTCAGCATACGCCTTCACCGGATCAGGCCAGTGTCGCCAGAACAACCTATAACCCTGATTTTGACGGGGTGCTGGATACGTTTGATCGCGTATTCAACCAATAAATCGGATACTGATGT
>JAHQVR010000133.1 GCA_019634245.1 Gammaproteobacteria bacterium | reverse complement strand
GGTAAGTTGCAACTAGAATTGAACCACTGCGGCGAGACTCCGATAGTGAGTCGAGTGTATAGGCATTTGTTTCAGGCCCTGTAGTGAACACAATCGATGGTGCACTCTCAAGAGATAAAAATGCCTCTTATTTTGCTGTACTGAAAGGAGGGCCCATTCTTACCGCATCAATTAGGCGCACAAATTAGTGGTACCTAGCTAATCTCAAGCGCATGCTTCCTTTGTGCTTCCTTAGTGCTTCCTTATTTCACTGGTAGATTCAAAAATAAGGTTTTCACTAGGTATGCCCCATGACAGTCTCTATTGCAGTTCTTGCACGTATGTATGCCCACTTACCACCCAAGACCACTTGGCCAGTAGCCGTTGCGGTGCTGTCTATATCTCCGGTGTCAACTCTTGATGCCCAAAATCTGACCGTCGAATCGCTAACCGACTATTTTTCGCAGGCGAACATAGTTGACGGACCGACGCTGGTGGATTGCACATTGTCGGCTGGTACAAAAAGCACCTGTTTTCAGATAACTGTTAAGAATGGCCCGTCCTCTCATGCCCTCGGTCCCTGGTGCCCTGAAACGACCACCGACACCGCTGAGGCTGGTGGTATTTGGTTAGAAAATGGAGAGGTATATAACGTTGATGGCGCTTTTATTAAGAATCTTTCCACATTCTATGAAGATGAGCATTGGCAGCTGTTTGATTCGAGCACGGGCGACATAAACGTGACTGACACCTATGAAAAATGCGCTGGAGCGGCAAAACCGGATGTGGAACCGGAGTTCCAACAACACTGTGTCCAATGTTTAAATGACTACATGGACGACGATGCAAGTGTTACCTATACGATCCCGATGCCTCCTGTTGTCATGGATGCACCATCTCCAACAACCGCAGCCGGTTCGGGTGTGGCATTCAATGGCCTTCGTCTGGATGCCCCGGCGCCTGTGTCAGACATTCTTGGTAATTACACACTGGCGCCGTTTGACGATTGTGGGGGCCATATAAACTTACATGTTGGCTATCACTATCACGCAGCGACAGACTGTCTTGAAGAAACGGCGGTAGCAACCGAACATGGGCGAGCGATTGGTCTTGCAATGGATGGGCATTGGATCATGGAGCGCGAATCTGATGATGGTAGTGTTCCTAGTGACCTGGATCGGTGTGGAGGTCATGTCACTAACGAATCTGGGTATCACTACCATGCAGGTGAACCGGGTTCTAATGCTATCTTAGGTTGTTTGGTTGCCCAATATGGCTGTGTGTCCGAAGAGCCCGGTTCGGAGTGTGATGCGTCCGCCTCTCGTGGTGGGCCAGGAGGTAGTGGAGGGCCTGACTTTGCCGCTGCTGCCCGAACACTGGGGGTGAGTGAAAGCGCACTAATGGACGCTTTGGGTGGTCCACCGCCAGATCTTGATCGCGCGGCTTCTCAATTGGGTTTGTCGGTGGATGAGCTCCAAAAAGCATTGGCTCGACACTAACTCAAACCGTTATTCGAACATCGGCTTTAGGTGTTTCGAGTGGCGTGTTGATGGAATTCTGTTAATCGGTTTGTTTCTGACGTCGAACTTGCACCAGATGTGCGACGATTGAGATAGCAATTTCTGCACTCGTGCGGCTGCCTATGTCCAGACCCACAGGACCCACCAACCGATCAATGTCTGAAGTGGTAAGGCCAAGGCCGGCGAGCCGGTGTTTACGTTTTTCATAGTTGCGCTTGGATCCCAACGCGCCCACATAGAAGGCTTTGGAGGGCAGGGCTTCAAGTAAGGCCAAGTCATCTACATTGGGGTCATGGGTTAACGCCAGTACCGCCGATGAGGCATCAGTGGCATATTCGCGGACGGCATCATCCGCAGATACTGTCATCACCGGGATGTTGGGTACTGCCCAGGCTTCTTTGAATCCCGGTCTAGGGTCGCAAACCAGCACCTCATAATCCAAGGCCATCGCGAATTCGGCCGTGTAACGCGCCAGCTGACCCGCACCGATGATCAACAAGCGCCACTCCGGACCAAACACTTTTGTTACTGTCGCATCTCGATATATAAAACGGTCAGCCACTGAAGTGCTGTGCCTGTCAGTGGACGATTGTAGGGTGACTTTGCCATTGCTGAGATCGACGGTGCGACGCACACATTGACGTTCATCGGTACTTTTGGCAAGCGCGGATAGCGCATCAGATTCTGTCAGCGACTCAAACACTAATTCCAGCTCACCACCGCAGGACAAACCAAAACGTTGTGCTTGTTCATCATCTACGTGCAGCGTAGAAATAGTATGCTTCAGGTTATCAGTTGATGGTCTGTTCTCGAGGGAAGCGGCGTTCTCTTTTGTGATTAACGATTCGACCAATTGTTTTTCCACACAACCCCCAGAGACTGATCCAACTAATTCACCATCATCTCTGACCGCAGCAATAGATCCTACTGGGCGGGGGGAGGATCCCCAGGTTCGTACCACAGTCACCAGAAACACCCGGTGGCCGGCGAGAAGCCACCGGTTGGCTACTGAGATGACTTCTTGGTCGCTATTCTGAATACCCATGGTTTTGTCTCTCTATTGGGATTCTGACAATTGATCCGGTGTGTCATAGTCGGTAAAGATCCCCGGATCGTCCACCGGAATTTCCTGCACTTTATCGGGTATGGTTTTTAAAAGCTGACGAGCGCCGATGTCTCCGGTTAGTTCCACCACCGAATCAAATAGATCTGAAAGGAGAAGCACAGGGTTTCCACGCTTTCCTTGGTAGGTAGGTACCAGCGCTGAAACCACTGGTGGATTCACCGCAGTAGGTTGGGTTGTGGTGGCTATCGCTAGACCGCTGATGAGTGTGTTCAGGGTTTCGGGTTGAACCTGTGGCATGTCAGCCAAATAGATCAAAGCCGCCGGTGGTCGTATTGATGCATATTTGGGATGTGCCGGAGGCGCATCGCTGATGTCCAGATTTATTGGGTCTTGCATAAGCGTCGAGACAGCCAGGCGTAATGAGCTTGCCATGCCCGTCTCATGCTCTTGATTTTTTAAAAAATGTACGGTTTTGTATTTATTCGTGTGGGCTTTTTCTAGATGCGCTCTACTGGCCTGTTCCAGATGTTCACTGTCGCATCCCAACACCACTATTAAATGCTCTAGGTCACTTTCTAGTAAACAGTCCAGTGCATGGAACATCATCGGCTGGTGGTTATAAGTTGCCAACAGTTTGTTTGCCGAACCGAACCGTCTCGAACTACCTGCCGCCAAAAGCACTCCCACTACCTTGTGAGATGGGTCGTTTATTGTTGGGGTAGGTGTGCCCATGTTAGAGGTACACCTCACCCTCAGCCTGGGTAAGCCGCGTGAGTGTATGACGTGTCGACTTCGAGGTGGATAGCATAGTGTATGTATTTCCACAGAGCGGGTGTGTGGTTCCGTCAGGCATCATACTACTGCAATTATTGAAAGCTTAAATTAGACGGTTGGCATACCTTTGCTACCTGTTTACCATGCCCTAAATTGTGAACTAACACCACAAATTACTGCTAGATGTTTCGTTTATTTTCATGTGGCTTCTAAAGTCTGTTCACACAGGCCAATATTCTGTAAAACACATCAAGAAATTGGCGTTTTGACCGTTGAATAGGTGGGGCTCTTCAGTTAGGTCAATACGTCAAGATGGAAAGTAACATCGCATCTTTGTGGCTAATTTTAGCTACATTCTTAGTGCTGTCCATGCAAGCGGGCTTTCTGATGTTGGAAGGCGGGCGTGTTCGTTCAAAAAACTCCATTAACGTCGCTCAAAAAAATATCACTGATTTAGTGGTTGTCTGGGTGGTGTTCTTCGGTGCCGGTTTTAGTTTAATGTTTGGCGTATCGGTTGCGGATCTCGTCAGTGAAGAGGGTGTAGCTGGAACAGCCACGCCCATGCATTTTATCTATCAGATGGCATTTTGTAGCACGGCTGCAACGATTGTGTCTGGTGCGGTGGCAGAACGCATGTCCTTTCGGGCGTACTTGGCCCTGGTGGCGGTGATCGGCGTGTTTATCTATCCGGTGGTCGGCCGAGCGGTGTGGGGTGATACCTACCAGTTAGGCGTGACCGCCTGGCTAGGTTCTTTCGGTTTTATAGATTTTGCGGGTTCTACCGTGGTGCATGGTGTCGGCGCTTGGATAGGTCTGGTCTGTATTTTAATAATCGGACCACGAATTGGTCGTTTCGATGAAAACGGTGAGCCGCAAGTTATGCCTGCTCACAATGCAGTGATCGCATTGTTTGGTGTGTTTGTGCTTATGCTGGGTTGGTTGGGTTTCAACGGTGGAACCATTTCTCCGGAAGAGCCGATGTTGTATGCCATCTTGTTCAACACGCTGACAGCGGGAGTGTTTGGCGGCGCGGCCGGAATGGTCCTTGGATGCTACTGGGACAAGGGTGTATTCAATCCATCACGCGTCACCAGCGGCTTGTTGGGTGGGCTAGTGGCGTGCACAGCGTCCGTACATTTTCTCAATGCGTATGAATCCATGTTCGTGGGCATTGCCGGTGGTCTAATCGCTACCTGGGGTGCATATTTTCTTCTTCACAAACTCAAATTAGATGATCCGCTGGATGTGGTGGCCACTCATGGTTTTGCAGGAGTCTTTGGAACTCTAGCAGTGCCTTTTGTTGCGCCCGCATCTGCGTTCCAGAGTGGATCAAGGCTTATTCAATTGGGCGTCCAAAGCGCAGGTGTGCTGGGTGTGTTCGCGTTTGTTTGTGCTGTCACTTGGCTTAGCTTGAAACTGATCGGTCGTTTCACTGAGGTGAGAGTTTCGGCAGAAGCCGAAGAGATTGGGCTGAATTACACCGAGCATGGCGAATCTATTGGCTTAAGTCGGCTACAAAATACACTGTCGAAAAAAATCGACTCGGCGTCAAGCTTTAAAGACGCGATTGTGGTCGACGTTGATGATGAACATTCAGAACTGGCAGCGACACTGAATAAAGTCATCGAGAAGTACGAATTGGCCAATGAAGAGATTAGTCGTGCACAAACTCGATTTCAACAATTTGCAGAAACCGCCTCGGATTGGTTATGGGAAACCGATGCGAACATGCATATAAACTTCTTTCACGCCAACACCGAACACGCGGATAAGTTGATTGCGAATGATGTAATGGGTATGAGTTTTCTGGACATGCTTATCCTACCGAGCCAGGACATTCAATTTCTTCAGATGTGTATTGAGGCACGAGAGAGCACCCCGGTTTTTGAGGCCATGATTACGAGTAGAGAGGATCAGGCACAGCCGTTTGCGGTTGAAGTGCGTGGCGTGCCTAATCTCAATACCGCCGGGGAATTCATCGGCTATCGCGGAACGGTCACAGACATTTCGGTGCGAAAAGCCGCTGAAGAAAAAGCGCTCTTTCTTTCGATGCACGATGAGTTAACGGGGCTGCCAAATAGGCGAGCGCTTTCTCGTGATCTAAAAGTTAACATTGATCGAGCAGCGAATAAGGGTGAGGCTGTTGTTATTGCCGGTGTCGATTTAGATGGATTTAAAGGAATTAATGATGCGTATGGGCATCTGGCAGGTGATGATCTGCTGATACAGGTGGCGAGCCGGTTAGAGTCTTTTCTTCGCCCGGAGGACACAGCCTACCGAACGGGTGGAGATGAGTTTGTCGTGGTTTTGGATACGCTATCTCAAGATAAAGCGATACACGTTGGCCGAGCCATAACTGAGCGATTGGTTAAGGTGTTAAGCGAAGACTATTCAGTCAAGACCATGACGGTTAGCATCGGTGCCAGTGTGGGCATAACAGCCTTTCCGCATCATGGTGACGACACCGAAGATCTATTGCGGATGGCAGACCTTGCTCTATACGCGGCAAAAGATGCAGGCAAAGGTAGGGTAGTTAACTTCCAAGCAGAGCATGATAGAGATGCTAAGTTGCAGTTGCGTTTGGAAAGTGATCTTCGCAAAGCGATCGAAGAGGAAGAGTTCTATTTAATGTATCAACCTCAGGTAGACGCGCTTTCAGAGAGGGTCTGTGGGTATGAAGCGTTAATTCGCTGGAAGCATCCAGAGCGCGGAGATATTTCGCCTGCTGATTTCATCTCTGTGGCGGAGAAGTTAAATTTGATGGATCAAATCGGTGGGTTTGTGCTAGACAAAGCGTGTGAGTTTGCCAGTACTTGGCAACCTGACGAGACAGAATCGATACCTAAGATATCGGTGAATGTATCGCCTCAACAATTTAAGAATCCGGGCTTTATTTCTACGGTTGTTGAGGCTTTAGACAAGCATCAACTATCAGCAGATCGTCTTGAATTGGAAATCACTGAAGATGTTCTAGTCCATGACTTTATTGAAGTGTCTAGTTTACTCACAGAACTAAAAACCTTGGGCGTGTCGGTGGCGGTTGATGACTTTGGCAGCGGCCAGACTTCGCTAAGGTATTTAAACAATTTTCCGTTGTCTACATTGAAAATTGATCGTTCTTTTATCAAACACCTAACCAGTGACCCAAAGGCTGCTGAAATTACCCGCACCATTGTTCATTTAGGGCAAAAGTTGGGTGTGAAAGTATTGGCTGAAGGCGTTGAGGAAATTGATCAGCTTAATTTGCTGCGGGAATGGAATTGCGACCAAATACAAGGGTTCTTTTTCTCTAAGCCGTTAATGGATGATGTCGTAACGGTTGATATAAACGATGCGGCAAGCGAGCCTTTCATCAAAAAATCCGCATAAAACTGACTTATTCGCAGGTCGGCAGGTCGGCAGGTCGGCAGGTCGGCAGGTCGGCAGGTCGGCAGGTCGGCAGGTCGGCAGGTCGGCAGGTCGGCAGGTCGGCAGGTC
>JAHQVR010000132.1 GCA_019634245.1 Gammaproteobacteria bacterium | reverse complement strand
CTGGCAAAGCACTGATTCCCATGCCCTGCACTGCCATATGAAATTAATATCTCTCTAAATTCTCAATGGATTCTGCTCTGCCCTGACAGCGCCTGAAAAAGACCTCACTATCATTAAATAATTTTATCAAATTGATCAAATAAAATAATTATTCAAGATGACTAATTCCTGCTAGCCTGTTCACAATCTTGAAAAAACCGCTAATGCATAAACTGTGAAAGCGGGGCCAACAAGGGGCATCTGTTTACACGAGAACACTTAATATGAGCCAGTCACCTGCCCGCCTCGGAGTCGACATCGGCGGCACCTTTACTGATGTTGTGCTTGAAATCGGCTCCCAGCAGTACTCAACCAAAGTGCTGACTACTCACACTGCACCTGAAGACGCAATCCTCGACGGTTTACATCAGGTGTGCGATAAGGCTGGCATCAAAGCTTGCGATATCACGCAAATCATCCACGGCACGACCCTTGCCACCAACGCACTGATTGAACGTAGCGGCGCTAAAACCGCATTGATCACAACGCAAGGTTTTCGCGACGTGATTGAGATGCGCACCGAATCCCGATTTGAACAATACGATCTCAATCTAAAGCTGCCACCACCGTTGCTACCACGCAACATGCGCTACACGATCAAAGAACGAGTCGACGCATCAGGCAACGTGTTGATCGAACCCGATCTTGCCGAGGTGGAGTTACTGGTAGATCAGATTGCCGAAGCAGGTTACGAAAGCGTCGCCATCGGCTTTATCCATTCTTACGCTAACGATAAACATGAAAAGTTCGTGCGTGATGTACTGGCAAAACGATTGCCCGACGTTTTGGTATCAGTGTCATGTGAAGTATCGCCACAGATGCGTGAATACGAACGATTCAACACGGTGGTTGCAAATGCCTATATAAAACCGCTGATGAAGTCTTATCTCAACAGACTGGAAGGTCGACTCAACAAAGAAGGTGTCGATTGCAATATTTTTCTAATGCACTCTGGTGGTGGCATTATTTCAATTGATAGTGCAGCGGAGTTTCCAGTACGACTGGTTGAGTCTGGGCCCGCTGGTGGTGCTGTATTTGCAGCCAACATTGCAGCGCGCTATGGGCTGGATAAAGTGTTGTCATTCGACATGGGTGGCACGACAGCTAAGATTTGCCTTATTAAAAACCAAATGCCAAAAACCAGTCGCGTGTTTGAAGTGGCACGTACTTATCGATTTAAAAAAGGGTCCGGTATGCCTATTTCGATTCCGGTCATCGATATGGTTGAGATCGGTGCAGGTGGTGGTTCTCTGGCCAGCGTGGATTCCATGCGACAAATTCGTGTTGGTCCTAAGTCCGCAGGGTCCGAACCAGGCCCTGCCTGTTATGGGCGTGGCGGACAACAACCGGCCGTAACCGATGCCGATCTGGTTATGGGTAAACTCGATGCAGACAACTTTGCTGGCGGCACAATTAAACTGGACAAAGGCTGTTCGAACAAAGCACTAACAGAGGTGCTCGGCAAAGCGCTGGATATGGATACACAAACTGCTGCGTTCGGGCTTTCTGAAGTGGTTGATGAAAACATGGCTAACGCTGCGCGTGTTCATGCAGTTGAAAACGGTGAGGACTTATCCGAGTACACGATGATCGCATTCGGTGGCGCAGCGCCGTTACACGGTGGCCGATTGTGCGAAAAACTGGGCGTTGATCGTATGTTAGTGCCAACTGGTGCTGGCGTCGGTTCTGCCATTGGCTTTCTGCGCGCACCGTTTAGCTTTGAAGCTAATCGGTCTGTCTATATGAAGCTATCCGATTTTGACCCTGAAAAAATATCTCAATTACTCACCGAACTGCAGATCGAGGCGACAGGTTTTGTACGAAGTTGTGATGCAACGGCAGACATACTATCCGACTTTAAAGTCTATATGCGCTACACCGGTCAGGGTTGGGAAATTCCAATTACTTTAACCGCAGCGCAGGCACAGCAACCTGATGCGACAACCTTTCAAAAGCTATTCGAAGACGACTACACCAAGCTTTTTGGTCGTCCAGTAGAAGGCATGGATGTAGAGATTACGGTGTGGGCTGTGAATGCAACTACGCCACCACAGACAGTGGAAAAGCTTGAGCAAGCCCAAACAAAACTAACAAGTGCAAAAAATGCTGATCAAGCAAGCGCAACTGGCGAACGACAAATATTTGATTCTGCCGTTGGTGAGTCGGTCACTTCCCAGGTAGTGCTTCGTGATTCGGTGCAAACCGGTCAAACTATTGATGGTCCAGCAGCCATTACCGAAGATGAAACCACCATTATCGTCCCATCCAGTCGGCGTGCCATACGCCAGTCAGATGGCTGTATCGATATGGTGTCGAATACAAACGGGGCTAAATAGATGACTAAACTACATTCACAGGTTTCCTATCAGGTTATGTGGAACCGGTTAATCTCTGTTGTTGAAGAGCAGGCACAGGCACTGGTTAGAACGGCATTTTCAACTTCTGTTCGTGAGGCCGGTGATTTATCAGCAGGTGTTTATGACTTACACGGACAGATGCTTGCACAGGCAGTTACCGGCACCCCCGGCCACGTTAATGCAATGGCAGACGCCGTTGGACATTTCATCCGCCGCATAGGCCGCGACAATATATTTGAAGGTGATGTGTATATCACTAACGACCCGTGGGAAGGTACTGGTCATCTGCACGACATCACAATGGTAAGACCTTCGTTTCACAACAATGAATTGGTTGGTTTTTTTGCCTGCACAGCACATATCGTCGACATAGGTGGTCGTGGTTTCGGAGCAGATGCGAATAGCGTCTATGAAGAAGGTCTGTATATCCCGATCATGAAGTTTGCCGAACGCGATACAGTGGATCAATCATTGATCAAAATTGTACGCGGCAACGTGCGCGAACCAGATCAGCTCATTGGTGATATTTACGCACTGGCTGCATGCAATGAAATCGGTCATCGTCGATTGATCGATATGATGCAAGAATTCAAACTCGACAACCTTAAAAACATTGCCGAGTTTATTCTTGAAAACTCAAGACGCGCAACGCTAGAACGCATTAATGCACTGCCGCGCACCACAGCAGTAGGTGAAATGACCGTTGACGGCTTTGCTGCGCCCATAACATTAAAAGTACAGTTAACCATTGAGGCAGATCGAATCATCTCCGACTTTGAAGGTTCGTCAGGTGTGGATAAAAAAGGTATCAATTGTCCGCTGGTCTATGCCAAAGCCTATTCATGTTATGCATTAAAGTGTGCCATAGCACCTGAAATACCCAACAACGCTGCATCTCTTGAACCGTTTGAAATTGTCGCACCGGAGAACACCATTGTTAACGCAGTACACCCTGCCCCGGTTGCGCTTCGACATATAGTCGGACACTTTGTTCCAGATGCCGTCTACAACGCACTGGATAAAATTATTCCTGGAGTCGTACCTGCAGAAGGTGCCGGCTGCCTGTGCAATTTTCAGGTTTCACTTCGGCCTCGAACCGATGAATCAGCGCCTGATGATGCAGTGCGCGCAGAAGTATTGACATTCAACTCAGGCGGTTCCGGCGCACGTCCCGAACACGATGGCCTTAATGCAACGGCCTTTCCATCAGGGGTTATGACAATGCCAATTGAAGCCACCGAACACACCGGCCCAATCATTATCTGGCGCAAGGAACTCAGATCCGACAGTGGCGGCTCTGGTAAACAACGCGGCGGCCTTGGCCAATATATGGAAGTGGGGGCTCGAGAAGGACACGAGTTTGACTTTCAGGCCATGTTCGACCGAGTGGATCACCCGGCGCGTGGCAAACGCGGTGGTATGAATGGCGGAACTACCACGATAGCGCAGGATGATGGCACAGCCATGCGAGGTAAAGGCAAACAATTTGTACCACACGGGCGCAAAGTGATGCTGGCCTTTCCCGGGGGTGCTGGCTACGGAAAACCCGAACAGCGTGACATTGAGGCGGTAAAAAAAGATTTGTTGCACGATTATATATCCGCGGACACGGCGAAAAATGTTTACGGTCTATCCGATGAGCTGGTAGCAGAAGTTGCCGAGATCGCCCGAAAAGGAGAAACCCTGTGAATACCCCCGAGACTAATAAGATCACTGAATCACCAAAACAATCCGGTGCACTGGTTTTCATTCGATAACATTCAAAGTGCTGAGTACATGGTCAATGAACTCGTGGCCATGATTGCCGGACGCGAAGCCACAGCACAAGCGATGGACACCAATGTCGCCGCCTTAAAGCATCACCTTCCTCAACTCAACACCCTGCAAGTGTGGGATAACTTGAATCGATCAGTGGTGTCAGTGGCGATGGGGGTCTGTTATCGATGGATGATCGTCAGATAATGAGCGATCTGCTGCACAGTCTGCGCTGGCAAAAGCCGGGTCTTCATCACCAGTCGCAGCACAAAAGACCGGTTACCCGAGACCGGTTGTCATCAATTGGCGTTACGCGGTCTTAACGGTGAGGAAAGATGGTCCTATTGCAATGCGATAGTGCAACCCAAATGAACCGCTTTACTCACCCCAGGTTCGTTCCAGTACTTGCAACCAGTTGCCATGACATAGCTTGTTCATCAACGCCTTGTTGTATCCATGATTCTCCATGGCCTCGCGCAATTTGGGCAGCCCTGCCGCATCAGAGATCGCTTCTGGAATCACCGCGCCATCAAAATCCGACCCCAGCGCCACACCATCTTCGCCAAGAATCTCAAGCATATGATCTAGGTGTCGGAGCAGTACGTCAAGTGGTACATCTGGCTGCATTTTTCCATCTGGTGACAGAAATGCGGCAGCGAAGTTAATCCCAACCAGGCCTTGACTTTCCGCAATAACCATTAACTGTCTGTCGGTGAGATTACGCGACTGTTCACAGAGCGTATGACTGTTTGAATGGGAGGCCACCAGCGGTTTCGACGAGTGCTTTGCAACATCATTGAAACCAGCCTCAGTAATGTGTGACAAGTCGACCAGAATGCCAAGATCGTTGCATCGATGTACCAGCCTAATGCCATCGGTGGTAAGCCCACCGCCGGTATCGGGTGAACTTGGAAAACGGAATGGCACACCTTCACCATAGATTGTTGGACGACTCCAAACCGGCCCGAGTGAACGAAGCCCAGCTCGATAAAGCACCTCGAGCACATGAAAGTCTGGGTCAATCGCTTCAGCGCCCTCCATGTGCATAATTGCAGCCAGTGTACCGGAGGCCATGCACTCACGAATGGCAGCTACGCTTGTGCAAATTCGCAAAGCGTTCTTAGCGTGTAATTGAATTAGAATGGCGGCCTCCTCCATCACGATCGCCAACGCATCTGTTTGCGAAATTTGAGGGGGCAGGGGTATATCGTACGAAGGGCTACACATTAATTCCTTGTAGTCATCATCATTTTCTTGTGGTGGAGACGGAACCCAGATAGCGAAAAACCCAGCCGCCAATCCTCCCGCTTGTGCTTTTGGTAAATCGATATCATTATCGTTACCTTTGATAAAAGCATCAGCCGCAGAAACCCCACCTGATTTCATTAGCTTGGTCAGAACATCATTATGCCCATCAATAATTAATGGTTTGCTGAATTCCATTCTTATCCAAGCTCAGATTTTATACTCTGGCCACTCACTACGGTATGACAAAACGATGTGTGCCGTAATACACTTGGTTATCGTAATAAAGTTTGTTACCAGACACTTGCCAGTTACGTTCAGATTCGTTAGCCGGTGTAGCGATCAGTCGAGCAAAGTATTCACCACTTGGTAGCTGATCTGCATCTACTCCCTGAGTTACCGTGTCTGCCGCGTCGTCTATTGCACCAATATCAACAAAAATAGAATCTGCATCAAACGTTGGGTTACGCGCTATTTGCAAACGATAGGTGACGCTGCCCGCTGTAGACGTAACATCATAGGCTGGGCTCCAACTGAATATCCATTGATTCGATGCAAGCTTTGGCGAAGTCAGTAGAGG
>JAHQVR010000013.1 GCA_019634245.1 Gammaproteobacteria bacterium | reverse complement strand
TACTATCTGACAAGCATGGATCATTGGGGGTTCTTTGCCGCGCATGTGTTGGTTGTTAATCGCGATGGCGAGATGGCGCTTGCCTGTCGTGCCATGGAGCAGATCACGTTTAACAATCAGGTAAACAATGCCCGGTTCTATGGACACCAGGATCATGAAGAGTTGTCTGACTATGTAGTGAAAGCGATGAAAGACCTGGGTTTATCCGGTGGCCGGGTAGCGCTCGAACGTCGTAGCTTGTTCCTGCACCTACACCATGCAGAAGGAATATTATCAAAGGGTTCGGATGTTGAGTGGGTGGATGGTTCTGGTCTTGTTGATGAACTGCGCCAAGCTAAATCTCCGCTTGAAATTGAATACACGCGTAAAGCGGCCAGAGCCGCTGATCTGGGTACGAGTGCTTGTATCGAAGTCATCCGCGATGGTGCTACCGACTACGAGATCGCCGCAGAATACATGCGTGTTTCAACCCTTGAGGGCAGTGAGCCAACAGGCTTTGGTCCGTTCATCCGACCTTCAACACGGCTGGGAGAAGAACACACAACCTGGCGAGGCGAAACCTTTTACAACGGTGATGCGGTATTTCTGGAAAACGCCGGCGCCTATCGGAAGTATCAAGCACCGATGGGCCGATTGGTTTATGTCGGCAATGCACCGAAGGGCGCTGAAAAATCGGCACAGATGGCCATTGATGGTATGCAGGCGATTTGCAATGCAATCAAGCCTGGTGCCAAAGCTGGAGATGCTTATGCGGCCTGGCGTGAAGTCGCCGCCAGCGCAGGGCTTGCAGACTACGAGCGGCATCACTGCGGATACATGGTAGGCATTGGATTCCCACCAAGTTGGACAGGCGGTTCAATGGTAACCAGTTTGTTTCCTGGTTCAGAACGAATCTTGGAAGTTGGTATGGTGTTCCACGCGCATAGCTGGTTTACCAACACTGACGTAGTGGACTACTTCATTTCGAACACAGTCATACTGAACGAAAATGGTGCAGAAGTACTCACAGCCGCGACGCCTGAAAGTCTTATTGTGAGGTGATTGAGCGTGCAAGGTGATGATGGCTCTATTGCAGGTTGTTAGCCGGTAATCAGACTTTGATTTCTTGCTCTTCGGCGTGTAGTTGACATGAAAACTATTTTTAGTTGTACGAGTTGTAAAACTTTTTAATTGTTATTTTCGCTGATATATGCAACTAATGTATATGTCAGGGTTGGGATTCTGAACCCTAGCTAATGGTTTACACAATAGGATTTACACATTAACGGAGGAATAAATGAAGTTAATTTCCAAAGCGATTTTCAATGGATTGGCAGCAGCCATACTCACCATCGGGGCAAGCAGTAGCACTTTGGCCGATACCGATGCGCTGCTCAACAGCGCCAAGGATGGTGGTCTTGTCAGGTTGGGTTTTGCCAACGAGGTGCCGTGGGCTTATCCGGGTGAAAACAATGAGCCTCTTGGCTTTGTCAACTCGATTGTTATAGGTACCCTGAAGAACATGGGTATTGAAAATCTCGAACCGGTTACCACGGACTGGGCTGGCCTCATCCCCGGTATCAAAGCCAATCGCTACGATATCGTGACAGGTGGCATGTATATACTCAAGAAACGATGTGAAAACATGGATTTCTCGGATCCGATTGGTGTGTTCGGTGACGCGCTTGTCGTTCCTGCCGGTAACCCGAAAGATCTGCATAACTACCAGGACGTAATAAAATCGAAATCGGTACTGGTCACTGGTACTGGCTACAACACCATTGATGTAGCAAAAAGTGAAGGTGTACCTGATGCTGATTTAATGCTGGTACCCGGTCCAACTGAAATGCTCGCAGCGCTACTTGCAGGCAGAGCAGATGCTATCGTTACCAACACGTTCACGGCTAATGAAATGGCTGAACAAAGTGATGGCAAAGCCGAAGTAACAGACCCTGCCAAAATGCCTGATTTTACATTGAACTGGGTTGGTATAGGTTTTCGTGCTGAGGATTCTGGTTTTCGTGAAGCCTTTAACGCAGCGCTGGCTGATTATCTTGGCTCCGACGAAATGATGGCTGCCGTGGCCGAGTACGGTTATACCGAGGCACAGCTGCCCGGTGATGCAACCACCGAGTTTGCTTGCGAAAACAGATAGTAGCGTAGCCGAACACATTTGCTTTGTGGCATAACTACGGCAACCCAATGCGGGTTGCCGCTTAACCCAGAGTACAGCACTGTTGCAGTCCTATTTAGAATTTCTTCAACAACACGGTTCGCGGTTTGTTGATGGTACGCTGGTAACCATTCAACAAACGATCATTGCAGGCCTGCTGGCAATTGCAATATCACTTGTGGTTGGGTTGATGAAACTTTCGTCCCACAAGGTTATCCGATGGCCGGCAATCGGCTATATCGAGTTTTTTCGTGGCACATCACTGCTGGTACAGTTGTACTGGATATTCTTCGTTCTACCGCTATTTGGTATTACCCTTGAGAAATTTACCGCAGGTTTTATCGCCGTCGGTTTGAACCTGGGTGCTTACGGGGCAGAGTTAGTGCGTGGATCAATTCAGTCAGTACCTCGTGGGCAGTACGAGGCTGCATTGGCGCTGAACATGTCACCGTACAAAAAGATGGTGCGTATTATTTTCCCGCAGGCATTGCTTATTATGTTGCCACCCTGGGGAAATTTACTGATTGAGTTATTAAAAGGTACCGCTCTGGTTTCATTGATTGCTGTTGCTGATTTAATGTTTGAAGCCAAACAGATCAACGGTTCTACGTTTCTGTCTGCCGAGAGTTTTGGTACCGCTCTGATTATCTATTACTTGATGGCGCGATTGGTAGTTTCCCCTGCCATGCGTGCTTTTGAAAAGTACTGGGCCAAAAAGATGGGGCGGTTTGAAAACCATGCTTGAATGGAAATGGGCCTATAGTCTGGAGATACTGCCACGGTTGCTTTCCGCTGCTGTTAACACACTGTTAGCGGCAGGCATTGGCTACTTAATTGCTCTGATAGTCGGGCTGGTATTTGCTTTATTGCAGCGCACTGGTGTACGCCCTGTGACGTTTGTGGTTCGCGAGATTGTAGAATTTATACGTTCAACCCCGTTAGTAGTCCAGATATTTTTTATTTTTTACGTGGGTCCGCAATTTGGGATACGTCTCTCGCCATGGACGTCTGGCATGATTGCTATTGGTTTGCATTACGCTTCGTATTTATCTGAAGTATACCGGGCAGGTTTAGATAATGTGCCCAAAGGTCAGTGGGAGGCCTGCAAAGCGCTAAACCTCAGCCCGATAAAAACCTACTTTCGAATAATAATCCCTCAGGCAATTCCGCCCAGCCTGCCTGCCATGGGCAATTATCTGATCAGTATTTTTAAGGATACTCCGATGCTGTCGGTTATTGGTGTTGCGGAGCTTATGCATACGGCCACAACTATTGGTACTGAAACCTATCGTTATGTTGAGCCTTACACGCTTGTTGGTCTTATCTTTCTGGCGATCTCCCTGCCAGCGGCGTTTGGTCTGCGGCGTTTTGAAGCCTGGGTTGCCCGTTACTTTGGCATGACAAAATAGATCGGGTGGATTCTATTATGAACGAAGCAGACTTTCCGATGGAGCTTGAAACCGACGCGCCGATGGTTCGATTTGCCAGGGTTAGAAAAAGTTACGGTGATTTAACCGTACTTGATGATCTTGATTTCGATGTTCAGAAAAATGAAATTGTTTCGATCATTGGCCCCTCGGGCTCCGGAAAAACAACGGTATTGCGCATGCTAATGACACTCGAGCAAATCGATAGCGGGGTTATATACGTTGATGGTGAGCCACTGACTCATATGGGTAAGAACGGTAAGCTGGTTCGAGCCAACAATGCGTATCTGCGATCCATGCGCGGAAAAATAGGCATGGTGTTTCAACATTTCAATCTGTTTCCTCATATGACGGCTTTGCAAAATTGTATGGAAGCACCCGTTCAAGTATTGGGTATGAGTAAAGAGGAGGCATCAGCACGTTCTGAGGAACTGCTGCAAATGGTTGGCCTGGAAGATAAAATGCATCAACATCCTGTGCGATTATCCGGCGGGCAACAGCAACGCGTAGCAATTGCACGAGCCTTAGCTATGCGTCCGCAAGTTCTGCTTTTCGACGAAGTCACCTCTGCACTCGACCCTGAAGTGATCGGCGAGGTATTGGGCGTAATCCGGCAACTGGCCGCCGAGCATAGCCTAACGATGATCATGGTTACCCACCAGATGGGTTTTGCACGAGAAATTTCAGACAGGGTATGTTTTTTCTACGACGGCAAGATCGAAGAGCAGGGTACGCCAACAAAATTGTTTGATAATCCGGAAAACGAGCGTACCCGGCAGTTTTTAAGTGCTGTGCTGGATGCCGGATGATCGATGGTTAAGAATCCAATATCCCCTTCAATAGATTTTGACCAGGATGGTGTTCAGCATGGATTCCTGAAGCTGCCGCGTTCGCACGATGAATCCGCTTGGGGTTCGATGATGATTCCGATAACCGTGGCTACAAATGGTAATGGCCCTACCATTCTGTTCACCGGGGCGAATCATGGTGATGAATATGAAGGCCCGATTGCTTTATTTGATCTTGCATTGAGTATCAACGCCGATGAAATAGCCGGCCGTGTCATCATTGTCCCAGCGATGAATTACCCGGCCTTTTGTGCCGGCAAACGCACCTCACCTATCGATGGGGGCAACATGAACAGAGTGTTCCCTGGAAACCCGGTCGGCACAGTAACCGAAAAGATCGCTGACTATTTCCAACGCAGCCTACTGCCCATGGCAGACTATGTTGTCGACTTTCATTCCGGCGGCAGAACACTGGATTTTCTGCCGTTTTGCGCAGCCCATGTACTCGATGATAAAGAACAACAAGCACGCTGTGTCGCCGCAATGCAGGCGTTCAATGCACCTCATTCGATGATGCAACTTGAACTCGATGCCGACAGCATGTACGACACGGCGGCCGAGAACATGGGTAAGGTGTTTATCGCCACAGAACTTTGTGGTGGTGGTACAGCGAGCGCAAAAACAATCGCTATTGCCAAAAAAGGTATTCGCAATGTGCTGCGCCACGCTGGCATAACCGAAGGTGAGCTTGAGGTTGACGAGACAATAAACCTTGATATGCCGAACCAGGACTGTTTTGTATTTAGCGAATCCGAAGGGCTGTTCGAGGCCTGTGTTGATTTGGGTGCAAAGGTTAGCGCCGGAGAGCTAATTGCTCGAGTACACGACATCAGGCGCACAGGTGTTCAGCCAACAGACTATCATGCAAAAATTGATGGCGTTATTGCGGGCCGGCACTTTCCAGGGCACATTGCAATGGGTGATTTTCTGGCAGTTGTTGCGGTGCCGGTGTGAGTGTCCATTTGCAAACCACCAACGCATTTATTGTTGTAAGAGACAGCGGTTGAGATGAATTCGGTTGAATTGGCCCAACATGAACCCAGGTACGATACAGGGCCTGGAAAGTACAGGATTGGCCTCGTTACGTTATCCAATGACTATGTCACCGAACGTGATTTCATCAATATGCGGCCTAATGATGATGTTTCTATTTATGTGAGTCGCTTGTTAAACACGCCTCAATGCACTGTGGAAACGCTTCAGGAAATGGAATCGAAAATAACTGAGGCAACGTCATTACTGGTGCCTGAAGGTCGTTTGGACGTTGTTGCCTACTCATGTACATCGGGTACAGCAGTGATGGGATTTGAAAAAATTGAATCCTTGATACAACGTGCACGACCAAACATTGTCTGTGTTACACCGTTAACCTCATCACTTGCTGCCATGGATTTATTCGGTATTAAACGTATTGCAGTGCTGACTCCGTATATTGATGAAGTGAACACCCGTATTGCAAACTATCTTCAGGCCAGAGACAAAACTATTTGCGCGTTCACCAGTTTTAAATTAGCGCATAACGAAGACATGGCCAGACTAACTGCCGAAAGCATTTTTCAGGGTGCGCTGGAGGCGGACCGGGAAGATGCTGAAGCATTATTTATATCGTGTACTGCAATTCGTGCAGTGGATGTTATAGACAGGATTGAACAAAAAATTGCCAAGCCTGTGATAACGGCAGTGCAGGCCATGTTCTGGCAATCGCTGCGGTTGGCTGGCTGTGCTGAAAAAATTTCGGGTTATGGTCAATTAATGAAAAGATAAAGTTCAAGGAACCCATGACCTATAAAAAACCTTTTGTCGAAGGCGAATTTAAAAAACGCGTAGGCTCAGTCAAAAGCAGTATGCAGGAATCTGGATTTGATCTGTTGGTTTGTCAGGATCCAGCCAGTATGAATTGGCTTACCGGCTTTGATGGCTGGTCGTTTTATACGCCGCAGGCCGTGTTGATACACCTTGAAGAGAGCTCTCCGATTTGGTTTGGGCGTGCGCAGGACGCCAAGTCGGCGCGAATGACCACCGACATCCCAGACAACAATATCATCGGCTTTAGTGAACACCTGGTACATCATGCGAGTGCACATCCGTTCGATGAGTTATGTGAGCTGGTGGTGTCACGCGGTTGGGGCAGTGCACGCATTGGCGTTGAGCTTGACGCACATTTTTATACTGCCCGCGCGCATCGTCACATTGTCGACGGATTGCCCAATGCTACTATCTCGGATAATCGCGAAATTGTTAACTGGGCTCGTTTGATTAAATCGGATGCCGAACTGGTTTATATGCGAGAGGCTGGTCGCATCGTCACCGATACCATGAACAAGGCCATCTCTCGAATTAAACCCGGTGTGCACCAGTACGAGGTTATTGCCGATGTTTATCACGCACAAATATTGGGTTTTGACCAGAACTATGGTGACTACACCAGTCTTTGCCCGCTTATTCAGGTTGGAGAAGGTACCAGTACACCGCACCTGACCTGGACTGAC
>JAHQVR010000131.1 GCA_019634245.1 Gammaproteobacteria bacterium | reverse complement strand
TATAACAACAACACTGATGGGTTCACCTGTTTCAAATGTGTCTGGTGCTTCTGGTGTGACTGACCAGTTACCGTCAGGCTCACTGGCGGTAGTCGTGTAGAGCACACCACCGACAGTAACTTCAACTACACTGCCCGGTTCAGCGGTACCACTTACCTCGGTACCACTGGCTGTTTCAACCATCGCACTGTTAGGTTCTGTAGTGCCAATTGTTCCTGTCACTGGCTCTGATGTGTTCCCTTCTGGATCGATAACAACAACACTGACGGGCTCACCGGTTTCAAATGTGTCCGGTGCTTCTGGTGTGATAGACCAGTTACCGTCTAGCTCACTGGCGGTAGTCGTGTAGAGCACACCGCCGACAGTAACCTCAACTACACTGCCAGGTTCAGCGGTACCGCGGATTTTAGAACTAGTTGCGTTCTCGATAATCGCCGCGTCCTGAGGTGTGTTGTCACCATTGTTCGCTGCACCTAAATCAGGTGGTTCATTGTCGGACCCAGTGGCTAATACTGCGATAACACCCACACCAGCTATAGCTCCAACACCAGCTAGTGTGCCAGCGCTAGCTGCCCCTTCAGCGCCTGCTGCGCCTGCTGCCGCGGTAACCGGTATCGGTGCAATTTCAGGGTTAAACACCAGTGCATGCTCTTCACCGCTGGGAGTTAACAGGTTGTAAGTGCCTTCAGTTTTTTGGCCGGAATCTGAAAGATTGATCTCTACTTCGCTGATCTCTCCATCATCACTAAGGTAGAGCTCGACATTACCATTCGCTTGAAAAAAATCCTTGATATGCAGTGTTTCTCCATTATCAAGAACTACTATGAGCGTATCGAGTTGCCTCTGGTAGCTGAAAACTTCATCTGGTTTCAAGTTCAAAGATATGGCGGATACATCTTTAGCAGAGATTTCACTAACTATTGCTACAAGCTCTACCGAATCATCTTTGGCTTTTAATTTCGCAGAAAACATATCTTATCCGAGGTGGGCTACAATTATCGTTACGTGAAACTATCGTCACTATTTCAAATTGCTTAATTCGCTCAACTCGTTTATTCACAGTTAACATGTTACTCATTTTCACGTGATTGACGCTCAAACTCATTGACGCCAAACAGGCAGCGGAAAGCATGGGCTTACGCATAACACTAACCCCAACCGATCATCCGGATCTGGCACGGAGAATTTTACAAAACAAGCATTATTTTTATATGCGCAAGTCGATACCGGAGCATCAGAAAAGGCTCAGGTGATGCAAATACAGTTCCGCGCACAAGATGGTGCTTATAAGCAGGATAGTGCCGATAGCGCAATAAACACGACACCGGGAATGGCATGGATAACCCAGATAACCGTTATTACCTTTGGTTTATTCGTCGGTTTTAAAGAGACGACACGCTAATCATGACAAACGAAACACTGGTCATACCAAACGCCGACAGCGCGGGTATCTGTACGACCGACATCAGCGCAAAAAACACAGACATAGTGTAGATAAACATCTCCCTGCTCAAACGAATAGCATGAAGAAAGTTATTTGACGACGCCAACGCGATCAATTGACTTGATCAGTATTGCAGACGAAGTACGCTCTTTTATGCAACAACGATTTTCTGTTCATGTTGAGCAATCGTTCAAGCAGTTGTAGATCCGAACTTTAAGGTCATCTTATAACCGAACTAAACCAGCGCCTTCCATTTCGCGAATCACGTGATGCCAAACAACCGAAAAATACAGCGTTAGTTAGCTCGCTCTCACCTATGAAGGCTTCGAAAATCAGAACTGGTAAAGTGCAACCCATTGCCTGAATATCAACTATTCATCGCCTTTGTTGCCATGTTTCAATTCGTGCAGAATGGACAGTGATCGGTTCGATAGCGGTAGCGTAACCGGTTCATTGATCTCGGCAGACACATCGGCGGCTGAGTAGCTTTCCATAACCATATGAGCGTGCTCAGGTGATACCATGACATCGGTATCCATCAATACCGCCTCGAGAAAGTGAATGGTTTCAGGCCCCATCTGTCCGGCAAACGCATGATCTACCTGCTCTCCTGGCATGGTTGACATGGGGTACTGGGTACCGTCTTTTACCGTGTTAAGCCAATTGTCTCTGCTGGTGTCGTCAAGTATTAATGCCCCTTCAGTACCGGTGATTTCAATCCAGGTTCCACAATAATTCGGATAGCTGGGTGGCAAATTCCAGCCTCCACCCACCACTACCAGAGTGCCATCATCCATGGTGACGGTATTCCACATACAGTCAAACGATCCATTAAGTTCTTTCATATACCCATAAGCGCCCTGCGAATAGACACGCTCGGGTTTGGCAGGAGAGAGCAACCAGTAAACAAAATCAAGATCGTGAGTACTCTCCATTGCAGCAGGTGAGAGCCTTACCCGATTAGCAATCTTTTTACCCAGATTGCGCGATAAATGCCTGCTGACCATTACATTAACAATTTTGCCTAATTTGCCTTCAGTAATGGATTTTTTCGCATACGCAATTTTTGGGTTAAAGCGTTGTGAATAGCCAATCGTAAATTTGACATTTTTTTCATGTGAAAGATCAATCAATTCACTGGCTTCATCCAGCTCTAGTGCAATGGGTTTTTCAAGCAACACGTGTTTTCCCGCTTGCATGCAAGCCTTCGCAATTGGATAGTGAGTCTGCTCTGGGGTTGTGGAAATATAGACAACTTCAATTGCCGGGTTGTTGACAATATCCATGTGATCGAGCGAAGCTGAAGCAGGATTAGTGAGTGCTTTTACCTCAGCCAAACGCTCCGGGCGAATTTCGCAAATATGCAGCTTGTCAACCAGGGCGGAACGCGCAAGCGTTTCGGCACGAATCCCACCACACCACCCAGTGCCAATTACGGCAACTTCAACCTGTCTCATTCTTTAATATTCCCGGCAAACGATAAAAGTGACCACAGTATAGTGAACTATTAGACATTATCACCCTGTCGTCCAGGTGTCACTGTGCGTGAAAGCCAGCTCTGCCAGTGAGTCTCCAAATTATGGCGAAATAAAATTTGTGAACCAAGTATCAACACCTGCCAGAGTCATTAAAGAATCTTTTCTCACAAGCTATGGAAGATTACTTTGTTTATTCGGTTCTCAATCTGCTAGGTCATTGTCGCTAATGGTGTGGCACGCATTCAAGCAGTTACCGGTAATGCCGCTCTATTAAGCAGTGAAATGACGGAAAAATGCAATATGTACGGAATGATTAACAGGGCAATTGAAGATTTAGTTGTTAGCTGTGCAAGCGAAGAGATTTGGGAGCAAGTTAAACAAAAAGCTGGTCTTGAACTGGGTGTATTTATAGACAGCTCGCAATACAACGATGAAGTGACTTACAAACTCGTGGAAGCGTCCAGCCAAATACTAAACCAATCGCCAGAAGAAATATTGCATGCGTTTGGTCGACACTGGATATTGTACACCGGCAAAGAGGGATGGGCATCGGTTTTCGATCTAGGTGGCGACAATATGGTGGATTTTATAAACGGGCTTGACAGCATGCACGCCAGAGTCGAAATAGTTTTGCCCGAAGCTCAAATGCCGGAGTTTTCAGTTGTCGAACATGCAGATCACCTTGAGTTAACGTATCGATCGGCTCGACAAGGACTAGCACCCATGGTTTTAGGGCTCCTGGATGGGCTTGCAGAAAAATTTAACGAAAGCTGGTTAGTCGAGCACGTTGAGAATAAAAGTACCGAGGGTTGCGACATTTTCCGTTTACGCCAGGTTCAAAATTCGTCGAAGGATGCCTGGCCAAATGCCTCATGACGGCCTAACACTATCGTCAGAAGTCGTTGATGCACTTTTTCCGTTTCATATCTTGACAAATCAAGACGGAACAGAAGTGTTGTCCGTTGGTAACGGTTTGCTTGAATTGCTTGGTGAAAACTTTTTAACGCGCGATTTCGATCAACTGTTTCAGATCACACGTCCAAGATTGGAAGATCTTTCAATCAACAGCGTCAAATCTCATCTGCGCTCATCAGTGTTACTTAAAATCCGCGACTCTGATGTCACCCTGCGTGGGCAAGTATTGATATCTTCTGCAACAACAGTGCTGTTTATAGGCTCGGTATTGGTCAAGAGTGGTGATGCTTTAGAACGTAAGAAATTAAGCTTACAGGTGTTCCCACCATTCGATCTAACCCCTGATTTGATTATATTGCACAAATTTAGAGAACTAGAAAACAAGGACAGGTTGAAAAATTCTCGACAACTGTTTGAGATGTCCAAATCTCGGGATAAGCTAAGTCACTATGCCTACACCGACGAGCTTACCAACCTGGCCAACCGTCGCGGCTTTTGGCAATCCGGTAAGCAGATCTTACAAGAACACGGAAACGATGATTCGGCAAGAATTATATTAACGCTACTTGATCTCGATCAATTCAAGTCTATTAATGATCAGCATGGGCATGATGCAGGTGATGCAGTGATCTGCGAAACTGCCGATCGTCTGAAACGTGTTGTAGGAAATCGAGGATTGGTAGCGCGATTAGGTGGCGATGAGTTTGTTGCCCTGATTATTCTGGATTCCTATCAAAATCCACAAGAGCGTGTGCTACAAGTTTTTAATGCCGTTAATGGGCCTTTTAGACGTGGTCACCTACAACTCTCCATAGTGTCCAGCATGGGGGCGACCAATGTGCAGAGCTCCGATACACTGGAAAATGCGATAGATCATGCCGATAAAGCCATGTATGAAGGTCGGCAGAATGAACGAGGAGCAGTTTTTTGGTATACCGAGGAACTGTCTACCCGCATTCTTGAAAAAAAACACTTGTTAGAGAGACTGGAAGCAGCGATTCGATCCGAGTTAATAATTCCGCATTTTCAGCCTGTTCTGGATCTGTCGAATTTTCACCTAGCCAGTTTTGAGGCGCTAGCGCGTTGGAATGATGATCAATTAGGTGCGGTCCGACCTGATATTTTTATTACCCTTGCCGAAGAACTCGGCATGCTTGATCAACTAGACATGCTTATTTTGGGTAAATCACTTGACCAGTTGGCTCGATGGCACGCACAAGGAAAATATTACGATGTACACGTCAACGTATCAGCCGCATCCATTGATCTATCGTTGGTCGATCACGTCATGTCTGCACTTGAAATTCGCAACATCGAGCCACGTTTCCTCATTCTTGAACTCACAGAAACAACCATTCTAGAGAATACTAGATTGACACGCGAAGTCATTGAACTGTTGAAAGAGAAAGGCGTGCGTGTGCAGTTGGATGATTTTGGTACTGGCTATTCGTCACTGTCTCATATAAGGGATTTTCCCGTGGCCGGAATTAAAATTGATCGAAGTTTTGTTGTTGATGCGCATATTAATGACAAATCGCGAACGCTACTTAAATCGGTAGTGAATATCGCACTCGATCTGAATCTCGATATTGTTGCTGAAGGTATTGAGAATCAGCAGCAAATGGAATTTCTGGCAAATTTCGGCTGCACTTACGCGCAAGGTTTTTATATAGGCGAGCCAGCCTCAGCAGATACCTGCGAATACCTATTTTCACAACTCTCTCAACAAGCCGCCTAGCAGGATTATTTCGCCCACAGCTACGAGTGTAATGATGGCGCTGTATCTACCTTGCCTACGTGCGGGACTATTACTCTGACTACAGCAACTGTATGACGTACCTGTCCAGACCGTTCACGGTGGTCGTTTTGTCAGTTACGGTCGTCATCGACATAGACAGATTATCCGAGCGTGGTCGGACCTGGATTAAAAAAGGCCGTCGAATAGTCAGACGGCCTTTGCTTCAACTGCAAAATTTTCAGCTTCTCACAAAACTTTTGCTTCTCACACGCTCTTTTTAAAATCTATCCGTTTACAATTTGATTGCCTTTACTGCTCCAGTGCGAGTTGATAGCTAACCGGCACGTATTGGAAACCATTTTCTCTTGGTGCAACAAAACCGACACCGGGGAATGGCATGTGATAACCCAGAAACGGTATTTTATCTGCCGCCAGCATGCCGAATACGTTTCGTCGTGTTGCCGCTGCGGCGGTTTTATCCATATCAAATTTCACTTCCCAGTCAGGATACGCCAGCGACCAAACATAATGATTTGCAGTGTCTGCTGCGATGACCAGTTGCTTTCCCTGAGACTCGAGCATGTAAATCATGTGCCCTGGCGTGTGTCCGTATGCGGCCAAACTGGTGATGCCTGACACAACCGACGCCCCATCGCCAATAAAGTCAAACTTGTCTGCCATTGGTTTGATTATCTTGGCAAATCGTTCATTATCGGTTTTCGACCAGGCGTCGAACTCTGCCTGGCCGGTAATGAGTCTGGCATTGGGAAAAGTAGCGGACCCATCTTCGCCAACCAATCCACCGATATGATCGCCGTGCATGTGCGTGATTACCACAACCGTAATATCGTCTGCGGTGAGACCTGCTTGCTCCAATGCACCCAAAATACCTGTTTGGTTCAGTCCGGTGTCAAATAAAACAACATCCGAACCGGCTCTAACCACAGATGGATTAAAATAGAAACGCGTTTTGTCGGTCGGAATAAGATTAGCCTCACTTACCGTCGCAAATTCCTCAGCCGATACATTCATGCCAAAAATGGTTTGTGGCTCTTCGGCGACACGCGAACCAGCCAGCAACGTCGTGATTTCGAAATCACCCAACTTGGCAGTATTTACCATCGAATTGGGCGGAGCAGCAGCAGCGGCAGCATGACTGGCGCCGGAAGCTCCGATTAGCGCAGTGGCAGGCAGTAACGTGCCTGCTTTTAGCATTAAGCGCCGTTGAGAGGATTCTGGTAGTTGCTTGATGAATTCCGGTTTTTTGGTCATGGTCACTCCAATGAATTAGTGAAATTATTCAAACGAATAGTCACGCTTTGTACGTTGGACTATATGACAGTGGTTTTGTCGAAAAGTGCAAAATATAGGCATTCCGCACGACAGCCATAGATTGAAATAACTTGAAGCAAAGGCTCGCACTGCCCGAACAAATTCAATCAGCAGTATGCGCAAGTACCTTTTGTACACTTTCCCGCTCAAGCATTCGCTTGTTATGGGCGGTCCCATGCACAAGGCCACTCAGATCAAAGCCCTCCTGCTCAGCTCGAACATAAATCCAAAAGTAGTAAGAATCGCAAACAGTGTAGTGATCGAAGAACCATGTTTTGCCCTCCAACTCTGACTCGATCAGTTCCATTTGCTCCATATATTTAGCTTTGGCCTTGATTTTCATATCATCATGCGCATCTGTGTTGCCACAGAAAAATCCTGGTTTGAAGTGGCGCGTGATGTGTGGATGAATGCCGGAGCCAAACCAGCCCATGTAAGACAGTGCACGTTTCTGATCCCAGCTGTCGGCAGGAAACAGCTTGGCGTCGGGATAAGTCTCCGCAATCCAGGATTGAATGGCGACGTTTTCGGTCAGGCCTTTACCATCTATTGCTATATAAGGCACTTTCTTTTTCGGATTCAATGCAGCGTACTCTGGCTGCAAATGGTCCTTGTTCTTCAAGCTCGTGATTTTGACATTGAAATCCGCTCCCGCCTCCAACAGTGAAATGTAAGTAGCCATCGAGCAGGCACCAGGCGAGTGATAAAGTGTAATTTCCATCGTTGTCTCCAGTGAACTGCTCAATATTACGTTAAACCGTAACCATTTACCTGGCCGTCCAGTCATACGGAAGTAATTGTCTGACTTAGGGGTATAGTCGATGGATATTTTTAAAAAGTAGCGGCGGGATTATCAATTAAGCTCGGTACTTACGCAAAACACCGAAACGCACCGGCTGCGCAGCATGATTCTGCCTGACCACCGTGCAAACAGCTGGGTAACCAATTGCAAGATAACCATCCTCATCCACTGAAGCCTGTAAATGTATTAACGGGCCCGGTAGCGAAT
>JAHQVR010000130.1 GCA_019634245.1 Gammaproteobacteria bacterium | reverse complement strand
TGGAAAAGACACTATCGCCCCGCCAGCGAGCGTTAGCAGAAGTAGGCCTAACTCAGAGTGGCTTAGGTTATGCGTTTCTTTTAGGGCAGGTATTCGAGATGCCCAGGCTCCATACAGAGCGCCATTAACAGCAAACATGGCAGAAACGGCACGAAAACCGTCATGCGATAACACCATGCGATCAGAGCTTTGCCAGTGTTTTGATGTGCAAAGTAGCAGAGCGGGCTAGCGCGGGAAGCGAATACCCACCTTCGAGCATGGAAACGATTCGTCCTGATGCATGTTCGATCGCAATATCCATGAGCTTCTCGGTAATCCAGCCAAAGTCGTTATCGAGCAAGCAAACTTCCGCCAAGGGGTCTTCCAAGTGAGCATCAAAACCCGCACTGATAACTAGGAGCTCTGGAGCAAAGTCATTGAGTGCAGGCAACCAATGCTCAGTGATTTTAGCTCTGAAGTCGGCGCTGGTTGTACCAGCTCTTAGTGGGACATTCACCCGTTGGCCCGTCACATTTTCTCGAAAGCCTCCGGGATAGAACGGATGCTGGAAACTAGAGCAAAACAAGATGCGTCCATCACCATCAACAATGTCCTCGGTTCCATTCCCGTGGTGGACATCAAAGTCCACAATCGCAACGCGGTTTAAGTCGTAGTGTTCCAGAGCATGACGCGCAGCAATAACAACATTGCCAAAAAAACAGAATCCCATCGCCCGATTTTTCTCGGCATGGTGTCCGGGCGGGCGCACCAAACAGAACGCATTGCTTACGTCGCCAGTCATAACGGAATCGACAGCGGCAACTGCACCGCCTGCTGCTCTTAGGGCTGCATTTAGAGTATGCTCGTTCATCGCTGTATCAGCATCGAGCGAAACTCGACCCGAGGCAGGTGCCAGTTGATACAAATTATCAATGTAGTTTTCTGGATGTGCTAGCCGCAAATGTTCCCGCGATGCAATTGGAGCATCCATGTGAGTGAGAAAATCATACACACCAACTTTTTTTAACTGGTCTAATATGGCGTCAATTCGCTCTGGACATTCAGGATGGCCTGGACTGATTTCATGGAGTACGCAGTCCCGGTGAGTAATGAGAGCAGTGGGCATTAGTAAACGGATAATGATTAGTATTGGGTACCAACTATACAGCACATGCCTGTGTTTTCTGCCTAGCAGCCAAAGTCTATGTCAACGCTCTATCTCGACCATCTGCTGAATCCTCAATCCATTGCTTTGGTGGGAGCGAGTGAGCGCGAAGGTTCCCCTGGTCTACTTCTGGCAACAAACCTGGTCTCTGGCGGCTACACAGGCACCTTGTACTTTGTGAATCCGCGCTACTCCCAAATTCTGGGTCAGAATTGTCACAGCTCGGTAAAAAAGCTTCCCGAATCGCCTGAGCTCGTTATTTTGATTTGCCCAGAGCGAATAATTCGGTCGACGTTAAGTCAATGCGCTCAACGTGGCGTGCGAGTGGCAGTGGTTATGGCGGCAGTAGAAGAGCCAAACCGTTTGCATCAATACGCACAAGAAATCGGTATTCGAATACTGGGTCCGTTTTGCGCAGGGCTCATTCGACCGCCCTTGAACCTAAATGCCACTTATTCTGCTCAATCTGCCAATCCTGGATCTATCGCGCTCGTTACACAGTCGGCATCAATGGCAGCGGCCGTTTTGGATTGGGCACAAGTCAGCGGTGTTGGTTTTTCCGCGCTTTTATCATCAGGCAGTGAAAACGACATTAGCTTGTCAGACATATTAGATTTATTGGCTGAAGACCATCACACGCGGGCCATCATTGTCTATGTGGATCGGATCCGCAAAGCTCGAGGTTTCATGAGTGCGATTAGTGCGGCCGCCCGAATTAAACCAGTCGTTCTCATGAAGTCAACTCAAGAGTCCGCTCGCTATTGTGATGTGATGACACGAACTGGCCAAGTGTTATCGGCCGACAGCGTTTTCCAATCCGCTATGAACCGGGCGGGTGTGGTAAGAATCCGCACGTTCTCGAATCTGTTCGAAGCGGCAAAAATGCTGTCCTCACAATCCCGCACCAAAGGTAAAAGGCTAGCCATTCTGAGCAATGGAGCCGCACCAGCCATGCTCGCCTGCGAAAGATTGATGAGCAAACATTTTTCATTGCCAGGACTGTCTAGTTCCTTACATGGCAGCATCGCTACGGCTCTGAAAAGTATCGATAGAAGTGCCGGGAAGAAAAATTTAGCTAGTGAATATCGCGGTGACTGGAGCCAAGTGAATCCTATAGTACTGCGTAACACTCGAGAACTTAATAGGCAGTATCAATCCGTGGCTGAATTACTTCAGCATTCTGGTGAATTCGACTGCGTGTTGGTTATTCACGTACCGGACTCCCGAAATGATCCATTGGATGTTGCTAATGCTATTTCGAACATCAAAACATCGCCCATTCCGTTACTGACCTGCTGGATGGGAGATATTAGTGTGTCCAGTTCCCGCGAATTCTTCGCTAAACAGCATATCGCGACCTTTCGAACACCCGAGGCCGCCGTTGATGGGTTTGATTTTCTTCACCGATACTATACAAGCCAACAGCAGCTGTTGCAGTTGCCTAATCCTGCCTCCAGACGTACTCGTTCCGACTTGGGTGCAGTGAGAGCGCTCGTGGCTGAGGCCATTGACAGTGGCATACGAATACTCGGTCCAGTAAAAACACGGCAAATGTTATCGCTGATGGAAATTGATGTCATGCCGGCAATCAGAGCCACTTCACTACCAGAAGCTTTGATGGCTGCCAATAGTATTGGTTATCCGGTAGCGATGAAACTGGTATCCCCAAACCTGATGTTTAAATCCAGTGTTGGAGGTGCTCGTCTCGATATTAAGGATGAGAGATCTCTACAGGCAGCATATAAAGAAATTCACGACCAATTTAAAACCCATCGCCCCAGTGCACAAAACCGCGGTGTTTTGATTGAAGCAATGTATCAATCTACCAACCACCGCGAACTAGCGATCAAAGTACATCAGGATCCCACATTTGGTCCTGTGATATCTCTTGGGTTAGGGGGTGAATACACAACGGTGAGTCAACCGAAAATTTCTCAGTTACCACCGCTGAATCAATTTTTGATCGAGGAGCTGATCGGTCATGATGAGATCAGAACCTATCTGGGGGCTTATCGTCATAGCCCGGCAGTCGGCACATCAGCTCTGGCGTTGGTTCTACGCCGGGTATCTGAATTGATTACCGAAGTTCCTGACATTCACAGCATCGACATTAACCCATTGGCCGTCAGCGACGAAGGAGCAGTGGCTCTGTCTGGACTAATTGTGTTAGAAAAGCGCCCGGTACAATACAGCTATCAACACCTAGCGATTCATCCTTACCCATGGAAATGGGTAAGGTCCGTGACGTTAAAAAACGATTTACCGGTAATCTTGCGCCCTATCCGACCGACCGATGCGCGCAGCATACAGTCATTGGTGCAAAATATGTCGGCTGAGTCGCGGTATTTTCGCTTTATGCACGCCATAAAAGATCTTACGCCACTCATGGTAGCCCAATTCACCAAACTCGATTATGACCGACAAATTGCCTTTGTCGCCGAACTAAACATAGATTCGGAATTCACGAAAACTACCGGCAATGACGCCAGCACAGACACAAACGTAGGTGCTGGTAATATCACAAACACAGTTACAGACAAAGACAAAGCCACGGGCACAAACACAAACACAAACACAAATACAGCCACAGCCACAGCCACAGCCTCAGGCACAGGCACAGGCACAGGCACAGGCACAGGCACAGGCACAAATGTAGACGTACGCGCAGATGCCAATACAGCGGCAGAGAACAGTACCACTGCCGATAAAGAGGCCATACCAAACAAGCAAATTCTTGGAGTCAGCCGATATAGCAAAACCACTGGTCGCAACGCCGGCGAATTTGCCGTGTCAGTGGCCGATCAATGGCAAAGCCATGGGATTGGCAGCACACTAATGAAGATGCTCATCGAACACGCGAAAGCCGAAGGTTTGGACAGTTTGTTCGGTGATGTTTTGCGTGTGAACACAGCCATGCAGAAGCTTATGCAATCTCTTGGCTTCACCGTGCAAAGCCATCCCGATGAACCAGAGTTGTTACTCTATACACTTGAATTGAATAAGGACTGACTGCGTGCAAGCCATCAGCGGCCATCCGAGCGCCATCCAACTCAATCTGCCCGATCTTAATATCGCTGCAATTCGGCACTGTAGACAGGACGTAACACCCGATACCAAGCTACTGTGCTTGCATGGATGGCTCGACAACGCCAATAGTTTCTTACCCATGATGCCTTACTTGCCCAATGTGGACATGGTAGCGATCGACTTACCGGGTCATGGTTATTCAGATCATTTAAACACCAGCTACAGCATCCCTGAAGTGGCCATGATAGTGACTGAAACCGCCGCTGCTTTGAATTGGGATATCTATAATTTACTGGGCCATTCACTGGGGGGCTGTATAGCACCTGTCGTCGCTGCGGCATCACCAGAATCCATCAATCAGCTCATGTTAATAGAGGCCAGCGGTGCTATGACAGCCTCAGCCGAAGAGTTTCCTGAGCGATTACAACGCGCTGCCGCAGATCGACACAATCGTTCTAAGTTTCAATCGCGATTGATGCCCGATAAACAAGCGGCAATAGATGCCAGACTAAGAGCGGCTAAAATGGAATCACCTTCAGCCAAACTGATTATCGACCGCCAGCTACAAAAGCACGATGAAGGTTATACCTGGCGCTTTGATCCTAAACTTCGCATGGCGTCGAATTTATACATGACAGAAGCGCACGTGCGAGCCACATTATCCTCGATTAAGTGTCCTACGCAGACGATTATCGCAACCAACGGTTTTTTAGCTGATCGGGAAGATACCGAACCTCGATTGAACTGCCTGACTCACCGAGATTCTGTCACGCTCGTAGGCCAGCATCACCTACACATGGACACACCAGAACCCGTAGCCGCTGCCATTAATCGATTTCTGGGCACCGTGCCAGCTTTGGGTGGCTAGCGCTATGTCAGACTTCGAAGTGTGCTGTTGCACGTTTTCTGATTTATCAACGACGGACCTCTACGCATTGCTAAAACTGCGTGTCGATGTGTTCGTCGTTGAGCAACGATGCGCCTACGCGGAGCTGGATGGACTGGATACAGACAGACACACTCTTCACGCCCTTGCCTGGAATAAACAGTTTCTGGCTGGGTATGCGCGAGCACTGGCTCCCGAGACAGCTGATTCAAGTTATCGTATTGGGCGAGTTGTCGTACATCCAGAATATAGAAAATTGGGTGCGGCAACTGAATTAATGGTTAAGCTTATGTCCGCAGGCGCTATCCAGTGGCCTAGTCGTCCGATTGAGCTATCTGCGCAAACTACCGCTCTAAGTTTCTACCAATCCCTGGGATTTGTAACCACATCAGAGGAATATCTTGAGGATGGGATTGAACATATCGACATGCGATATAACCGTCAGGCATAAAAAAAAGCGCACAGCTGTGAACAGCTGCGCGCTTTTTTGGTACCTACTTGCGAATAGATTACTGAGCTAACGCGCTCACTACTTCCACTGCCTCAGGGAAAATAATTTCCACTCGACGATTCGCTTGTCGGCCTGTTGCAGAATCATTGTCGGCCACTGGGGCAGATTCACCGAAGCCACGTGTGGAAATACGGCTGGACGCTATCCCGCGTTGGATCAACGCATCACGAACAGATAGTGCGCGCTCGCGAGAGAGTTCAAGATTAACTTCCTCATCGCCCATCGAATCAGTATGCCCTTCGACATTCGCAGTACGTGCAGGGTATTTGCGCATATAGTCTGCAATTTTGTCGATGTTGTAGGCAGCCGTTGGCTTCAGCGAAGCTTGACCTACATCAAACAGAACATCGCCTAGAGTGACCAACAGGCCGCGCTCAGTCATTTTGCCCTGCAGCTCTTCCAACTCAGCCGTCTTTCGCTCTAGTTCTTTGCTACGCAAATCAAGCTGTACTTCCTGCCGCTTTAAGTCCATACCGTCCAACTCAGAATCATCGGCTTTACGCTGGGCAATCAGCTGTGCGATGGCAATGCGCTGTGAAGCCAGATAGGCATAGTGATCTACCTGCCAGGTTGAACCATCGTCCTTCCAGACACTTTCAGCGCGAGTGATCGCGCTCTTTGCCGTATCCAGTTCCTCACCAGCATGACGAACGACTGCTTCATCATTACTGGCTTCCAGATAAGCGTACTTCGCATCTTCAAGCGAGTCTACTTTCTTTGGTGCACCACCACAGCCCACCAAGGCAGTGCTGAGTACAATAGCGGAAAATAAAGTTTTGTTACTTAGAGTCTTCATATTAACGCTCCCTTTATTCTGCGCTAGTGCGCTGCATTTCGGTGCGCAGCAATTGAATGTTGTCTTGTGCTTCCTTCAGCGCCAACCGAGATTTCTCGGCCTCAGCCTTTGCACGAGCGAATTCTGCATCTACCAATGCCTGCTCAGAGAGCCGCTTGGCTTTTTCGTACTCTTCTTTCTTCATAGCAGTTTCAGCCGCAGCGCTCTTCTCACTTGCCTGCCGAAGCTCTATAGGGGCATATTCCCGAGCACCGGCCAGTTCAGCGTTCTGTAGCGCTGTACTGGTGAGCGCAATTTCGGTTCTTGGTTTCGGAGCACTTGAGCAACCGCCCAAGGTCAGCGCTGCAGCGGCGATGCCACAGAAAATCAAATTGGTTTTGTTCATGGAAATACCTCAACGTGTTCATGTAGAGGTAACGGCACATTGCCGGAATCCGATAAGGGTTTTTCTATTACTGCTTGATCATTTTCATATTCCATCCAGTCACGATTTTCAAGAAATGTGTGATCGCTAGCGAAAATTCGATTTCTTCATTTTTCACCTAAAGAAATTAGCCTTTTGGCCGCGGGGCCGGCGGTGGGCCCACAACACGATTCGGCATGAAAATTGGTGCAATCCATCAAATGCGTGCTCAACCTATCAAGACGAATCTGTCCCTAAAATTCTCTTGTCGGGTTACAATCCCGCGGTGAACAATTTGTCTCGCGTTTTAGGCTTTGATGATGTCATTGAACTGTGTGGTTCAGTGGCTACTTCCCGTGGCGGCGTCTATAAAGCCAGCAAGGCCGTTGGTGAGCTGGACTGGGATAGCAACAAGAACCAACTCTATTCGACGGTCAAAGGCAGCCAACCCGAACCCTATCAACAGCGCATCACCATCGAACCACATAGAATTGATGCCGAGTGCTCTTGTCAGGTTGGTATTAACTGTAAACACATCGCAGCCGTTTTACTTTGCTGGATAGACCAGCAAGGCTCAGCACCCTCAGCAGAAGACCAGGCCCTACGCCAAGTCAATCGATGGCTGCAGAAAATGGTGCAAGATGGTCGAAAGCTCAATCCTGTTACAGAGCACCACGAACCCGGGGAGCCTCTGCTCTTCTATCAGCTCGACAGAGCGTCACTTACGCAGAACAAAACCGGCATATCGTTAGAAATTCTACAAAGCCGGTTGCTTAAACGCGGTGGTTTTGGAAAAGAAGCACCGTATCGCTATCACAGCCACTTCCAACATCCTGAGTGGGTGCAACCTAGCGATCATTCCATATTGGAGCTCGCCGTTGGTAGACACAACGATTTCAACTATCGAACTTTAACCATCGTGGGCGATATCGGGCATCTGCTGATGGCTAAACTGATTAACACCGGCCGCTGCTTTTGGGGAGAGGAGCGTGATCGCGCACTCTCTCTTGGGAATCCTCGATCCCTAGAGTTCAACTGGAGTGACACAGGTGAACAAAACACGCATTTGGAGGTGATTCTGCCTGGTGTGAGTGAATGGGAGTTAGTACCGTCGGATCCGCCTTGGTACGTTGATCTGGAAACAATGGAAGCAGCGCCACTGGAACAAGTTCCAATGGCGTCGATGCTGGCACATTTAGTAGATGCACCCCCTATTCCGGTGGCGCATGCCCAGGCAGTGAGTAACTATCTAGCCTCTCGCCTACCTGAAGCCCATCTGCCATTGCCTCTTGAGCCCGATTTTGAGCGGATTTGTGTTCCTCCAAAACCCGTCTTGGTACTTCAGTCTAAAGACGATAGCCGGGATATTCGCGACTATTTCGCGTCGATTCAGTTCCGCTACACAGACTATTTGCTGCCTTTCGATGGCACCAATACTGAGGCTACTTTGGAAGGAAAAACAGCTGATGGCAAGCCATTGATACTTGAGCGCAGCCTGCTGGAGGAAAGCCAGTTCGTGATTCAGTTTGCCGACACATTTACCGATTTCGATATGGCCGCGGACCCACAATCGGACTATTTCTCCAAGGCTGATCGCAAACCAAAAATAAAAAGTGTTACTGGCATTGCTAACTGCTGGCGTGAACTATTAAAACGCCAACCCGAAATGGAAGCTTTAGGTTGGGAGCTGCAATGCCGAGAGCCGTTC
>JAHQVR010000129.1 GCA_019634245.1 Gammaproteobacteria bacterium | reverse complement strand
TTTTAATGTCCAGCGAAAAATAGCCCGCACAAACGCCGCGATAATCCCTACCTGATCATGGTCGCGTGATGCCATTGTTCGCACTCAGGGTAACCCTCAGAACGTGGGACTCCTTGATAACCTATACCACCACAAAATCAAACATTTGATATTCCGTTACACTCCGGTCTACCAACGTAGAGGCTCGGCTATGCGGATATCATCGGTTGATGTTTTTGTTCTCAAAACGGAGTTGGAGCAACCTTTTGCTTTTTCACAAGGGTGGGTGAACCAACGCTCCGCTACCCTGGTTCGGGTACAAACCGATTCTGGCCTGACAGGTTGGGGTGAGGCCTTTTCACAAGGGCTTGAACCACCAGAGATTGCTGCGGCTGCTATTGAGCATGCCTTGAAGCCCTTGGTATTGGGTGAAAATCCTTTGGATGTCGCCGTGTTGTGGCACAAGATGTACAACACAACGCGCGACTTTGGACGTAAAGGCTCCGTTGTGTCAGCGATAAGCGCCATTGATATCGCGCTTTGGGATATCTGCGGGCACTTTTATGCGCAACCGGTTTATCAGCTTTTAGGCGGTGCTCAACGAACGCAAGTGCAGCCCTACGCCACCGGCTTTTATCGCCTGGAAGGTCAAAATGAGGCGGCGCGTTTGGCTGAAGAAGCTTTGTCTCATCGCGATGCGGGGTTTACCGCGATGAAAGTGAAACTGGGATTTGGTGTCAATGATGATATCGCTGTGATGCAGGCGATCGATGAGGCTTTGGGTGATCCTTCAATTGAACTGATGGTCGATACCAATCATGCCTATGGTCGGCGTGATGCGTTAGATTTAGGATTGGCCTTGGATGAGTTCAACTTACGCTGGTATGAAGAGCCAGTGGTTCCGGAAGACATCGCTGGTTACAGTGAATTACGATCCCGTCTCAACATGCCCATAGCCGGAGGTGAGAACGAACATACTGCCTATGGTTTCAATACCTTGATCAGCGCGCAGGCGATCGACATTGCACAACCTGACATAGCTTCCTGTGGTGGCATTAGCGCAGCACGAGATATAGTCGCGCTGGCTCAAGCCAATGGAGTTGCGGTTAATCCCCATGTCTGGGGTTCAGCAGTAGCGCAAGCCGCATCGTTACAGCTGATCGCGGCATTACCTGTGCCCCATCATTCGTTATTCGCTACCGAACCATTGCTTGAATTCGATAGAAGCTCGCACCCGTTTCGTCAGGAGTTGATCACCGAGCCTTGGTCAATGACAAACGGGATGATTCAGATTCCCAAAGGCCCAGGTTTGGGTATTGAGGTGAGAATGGATACCGTGTCTGCGTTCAGCTGATGGTCGGAGATTGCTTTGAGCCTAGAGTGCCTCATGCCTCCTCGGTCTGAAACGGGCTGGTTTGAGGACGGTTGTGACCGTTGCGCGTTCAAGTTGTTGCTTCCTGTGCAATTTCTTTATGTGAGCTTTTGATCAACTAACGCTTGCATCTAGTGCAATCACTTTAAATTGTGAACTCGTAAAACTCAGATCCTGAGTGCTTAAACAACCAGCAGCGTTTGATTGTTTCATCTAATTCCGGCATTGTAAAACTTGGTGACACTCTCAACCTCTAAGTAGCCTGTGAACAAATGCCACACTCG
This sequence comes from Gammaproteobacteria bacterium, assembly GCA_019634245.1. Next base: position 16,840 of record JAHQVR010000129.1, on the reverse strand, counting down.
GCAACAATACTTTGAAATTAAAGTTTTATTTCTATAGGCTTGTTTCAGTTCACCAAGCTAAGTAGGGCAAGGTGTGATGTAACCATAGGAAGCATTGGAGTTGTAGATGGAGAGGCTGTGTGATTCGCCGGTAGCGATTATCGCTGAGGCGCTACCGGATCAGGAGCTTTTGGCTCAGCTGTTAGATTCGGCTGGCTATAATTTTATAGTGATGGCTTCAGCGGATGACATTCAAAGTTCGTCTGCTACTCCGTATGCGAGTATTCTTTGTATCCGCCAACTCGAAGCTGTGACCCGCACAATCACTGTTCCACCCTTGCTTCGCTCTCAACGAGTGTTGGTATGTTCCAACAGCAAATCTGAAGATGTCATTGTGAGTGCACTCGAATCCGGTGCACATCATTTTATAAATATTGACGAAAGTCCACGAGTACTGCAAGCGAGAATCGCCGCTGCTTTACGTTTGCATAGTCCGCCGACAAAAAAGGATTTAATCATCGAACCGTTTCATTTTAACGTTGAGCGGCGGATAGTGCGGTTGTGGGGCGAAGTGGTTAACCTAAGCCCGAAAGAATATGAGTTTGCTCATTATCTCTTCGCTAATAGAAATCGTATTGTCAGCAATTCCGAGCTGATGACGTCGGTATGGTCGCTGCCATCGAGTATGGATGCACGTCGCATCGATACTGCGGCGTGTCGAGTGCGTAAGAAGATGCAACTCGACGAGCGCACTGGGTGGTCGCTAAGGCGCTTGCGTTGTGTGGGCTACGAACTCAATTTCACCACTGAGAATCAACTAGTCGCCTCTTGACATGGGTTAGGTCTGGTTCTTTCAAATACAGTACATTCCTTCTATCAGCACTGGTGCAGGAACTATTTGTTAAGAGATCACCTCAAGTGATTTTTTACCCACTCCAAGCCGATTGACTGAAACGCTGTTGCGTCGAATGGCCTTGTTTGGTGCGATCAGAAACAGATCTCCATTCCGACCATTGAGCTGGCGCTTAATACCGCTGGATTTGGCTAATTCGCATTGAGCGTCCAAATGGGCATCTTCGCCATGCACAGGAATCAGCACCTCCGGTTTTACCCAACCGTACAGTTTCGCCAGATCATCCCTGCCTGGGTGTCCTGATGCGTGTATAGGCCGGACGCTGTCTTCTGGCCGCACGACATGGACTCCCATGGTTTTGAATCGTTGAACCATATTTTCTATGGCCTGTTCGTTTCCCGGTATCGCTCTGGCGCTAAAGATAATGGTGTCTTCAGGTTCCAGTGCCATGGCGTGCAGGTTGTCGTGGCTCAAACGGTTCAGCGCCGCGCGGTTCTCCGCTTGACTCCCTGTGGCTACGAGTAACACGGATTCTCTGGGTAGATACCCCAGATGATGCGCATCCACTGACGCGCGGTGTTGCCACAAACCCACTGTTCGGGCAACGGATACGGTGTTAATCAGAGAGCGTCCCAGTAAACCTAAGTGTCGACCTGTATCTTCCGCGACGTACGCTAACGTTGACAGTCTGGCGATATTGCTACCAAAACACCCCACCACCACACGACCGGGCGCGTTCTCTACCAACTCCAGCAAACCTTTGTAGAGCTGGCCTTCAGATTCTGCGCTTCCGTCAACATCGGCACAGGTGGAATCGCAGACGAGAACATCGATGGTTTCGTCGCCCAAGTCTTCATAGCGCTGTTGGGCATAACCGTGACCAACCAGCGGATCATCGTCGAGTTTCCAATCTGCTGTGTGAAAAGCGGTGCCGCCAGCCGTGCGAATCACAAGGCCGCACGGGTCGGGGATGGAGTGGGTATGGGCGACCCATTCCACATCAAATACCCCGATGGAATGTCGGGTGCCTGCCTCAATGATGTGAATGGGTACTTCTTGTTCAAGTCCAAACTCGACAAGCTTGCGACGCAACATCTCGGCAGTAAACGTGTTAGCGAACACTGGGCATTGCAGCTGCGGCCATAGATGAGGCACAGCTCCAATATGATCTTCATGCGCGTGAGTCAGTAGTAAGCCCTGGAGTTGGTCCCGACGATCTGAAATAAAGGCAGGATCGGCCATTTGAACCGAGAAACCGCTGTTGTTGGTACCATCAGGATCGCGAAATGTCACCCCACAGTCCACCATGATCCATTGGTCATCGTGCCCGTAGAGATTCATATTCATGCCGATCTCACCACAGCCACCGAGTGGTAGAAACCAGAAATCGTCTCGGTTTGGGTTCATCGCAGTTGCGGTTCTATGGCGCAGAACGAGCGACAAACGCACGGTTCAGCTACCATCAACAACAGATGCGCGTTAGGCGTGCTTGACTCAGGTTGCCGATTAGCAAATGTACACATTAATAATTGCCTTTTTTCTCGTATCGATTGTGTTTTCATTCTTATGTTCGATTTGGGAAGCTGTGCTGCTCAGCATCACGCCATCCTACGCTGAATTGAAATTGCAGGAAGGTGGCGAACTGGGTAAGACACTGCAGGAGTTTAAATCCAACGTCGACCGACCCCTGGCTGCAATACTGACTCTGAATACCATAGCTCATACTGTCGGTGCGATTGGCGTTGGCGCGCAGGCGACCAAAATTTGGGGGGCCTCGGTTATTTCCACGGCAGTCGTGCCTGTGGTTATGACGCTGGCGATATTACTACTTTCGGAGATCATACCCAAAACCATTGGTGCAAACTTCTGGCGTGAATTAGCACCATTCACGGTACGCAGCCTCAAGCTGATCATAGTGGCTTTGTCGCCTTTGGTGTTCTTGAGTCAACTTATAACCAAAGCCATGAAAAGAGATAAATCCGCTAGCGTCTTGAGTCGGGCTGATTTTACAGCGATGGCAGAGTTAGGTAGCCGCCACGGGGTGTTCGATGAAGGAGAGTCGAATATCATTAAAAACTTGTTGCGTTTTAATACCGTGCTGGTCAAGGACGTAATGACCCCACGCACCGTGGTCGTTGCCGCCGATGAGCAAACCGGTGTTCGAGCATTTCATGATGCGCACCCGGAACTGCGGTTTTCGCGCATTCCGATCTTTGAAGGTTCATCGGATCACATCACCGGTTACGTGCTCAAGGACGAGATTTTGGCCACGCTGGTGCGCAATCCCGAGGACCAATCTCCCATGCAATCACTCAGGCGTGATTTGTTAGCGGTCAAGGCCTCGGTGCCCATTCCCAAACTGTTCGAAAAATTCACTGAGCAGCGCGAACATATCGCTCTAGTGGTGGATGATGAATTTGGTGGAATGGCCGGAATAGTCACAATGGAAGACGTGCTCGAGACTTTGTTGGGGCTAGAAATCGTTGACGAGTTTGACAATACTGTGGATATGCAGGCGCTGGCTCGAGCAAAATGGGAGCAGCGGGCCAGGGGCGTAGGGCTGATCGACGGAGAATGAGCGGTCTATCGGATTTTGTTTCTATTTATGGCGTTTCGATCAAAGCGACGGAACCTCGCCCTCAGACGGCAGTCCATAGAGCGGAATACCTTATAGAAACAATACAATGAAACTAGCTCGATTATTCAGCGCTACAATTTTCCTTCTATTAGCGTTCTCGGTTCCGAGTTACGCTGATATTACTGAACTTGATGCCAAGGCATTGCAGGGTCTGATTGATGACGATGTTGTCGTGGTCGATGTGCGGCGTGAGGATGAATGGCTAAAAACAGGTGTCATCGAGGGAAGTCATCAACTGACGTTTTTTGACAAACGTGGAAACTATGATGCTCCAGCTTGGCTGGCCGAGCTTGGCAAGCTTGCCTCCAAGGACGATAAAATTGTGTTGATCTGCGCTCGTGGTGTGCGTTCATCCAGCATTTCTAAACTGCTAGATAAACGATTGGGGTATACACAAATCCACAATGTCACCTATGGAATCCTGGATTGGATCAAGTCGGGAAATGAGGTGGTTCCCTATACAGCGACCAACTGATCACTACACGACTAAAGCCCTCTGCCTCGGCTGAGATAGCCGAGGCCCGCATTCGTTCTAAAGTCGAGTGCTTTCTAACTGTTTAAGTGACCCTAGCTACGCTTTAGGCGTGTAGGCAGAACACCATGCCTTGGCTGAGACGCTACTACCCGGGAATAGTGGGCATGGTCCGTTGGCGGAATCGGCTGCGCCTTGGTACAGGGTGCACGCCATGCAATTTTGATCCGGTTTTTCGCTCATCGCGATATAGCTCAGTGCTTTGGCCTGTGCAGACTCCACATCAACCATTGGCGCATCCGCTGCATGGCTTGCATTGCTGCCTACGACAGCAGAAAGTGGAATCGCAACAGCGCCGGCGCCCAATACAGACACAAATTGTCGGCGATTTTTATCGGTCATACGTAACTCCATTTTTAAACGAAACGTGGACTTGCGAGCATTGCAGCCGTGTTCAGTATAGACACACTCTCGGTGGAAAAGGTTTCCGCATATGGCTACAAAATGGTAAATCCAACACAGGGAAAGAGCCCTGATGGTGCTCAGAATGCAGAAATTGCGCCGAATTATTTTCATTTACAGCAAAAAGAGGCCTGATTAAGTGGCTAGCGCGTGGGTTTTAAGTTGCCAGTTTAGAGCGACTGCCCCCAAAAAGTGGTCGACTCTAATACTTTTTCGACGCTGCGTTCAAGGCTGGGACCGACGCTGAGACCGACACTGGGACCGACGACGCAGGGACTGACGCAGGATTGGATCTTTAGTAATGCGTTCCGTTCTGCTGGCGCCCGCTGTTGAGCGCATTGATAGCGTTTTTGGCAATTTCCATCGCTTTTTTCGCTGATGCCTGGGCTTTGATTCGAGCTTGTTGTTCGCGACGGGCGACGTCAAGCATCGTTTGTTGAGCCGATGCGGCTTTTCGAGCAGCCAACGCTGCCTGTTTGGCCATACGACGAGCTTTTTCGATCTCTTCTTGTTGTATGGACAGTCTTCGTCGCTCTTGCTTAAGAAGCGCGCTTACTAGTTGTTGTCGACGCGCGGTTTTTTTCAGTAATGTGCGTTGCATATCCACCACTGATTCCTGCAAATGATGGGTTTGTGCTTCCACTTGCAATAAATTTTCTCGCTGAATTAACGCGTCTGCCTGCAACAACTGAGTCCGGGAAGCATCCATATACTCCTGATCACGCAGGTTATTAAACGATTCTAGCCCGTCCTGTAGAGCCACAACCTGGTTTTCCAATTCGCTCGCAGAACGCTTTGCAGCGACCATTGCCTCTTCAAGTGTTTGCGGGATAGCAGGTTCGTTCAGCGGGTACTCTTCCTCTGCTGTTTCAGTCTGTAGCGATGCGATAGCTATATCGTCCGATTCTGGTCGAGCATATTCTCCCGTCAAATCATCTCCAAAGCTCAAGGTGGCGTCAGGATCGAGGGCTTCGTCTTCATCGACAAATTCAGCATCCATAATAGAATCAGCAATATCAGTGATCGGCTCGTCCGATTCGTCCGCTAGATGATTTTCATCTATTTGAGCATCATCGACGATGGAGGCCTCAGCCAGCCACTGATCATTATCAGGTAAGTCAACGCCCTGGATGTCATCGCGCATTTCTTGAAACAAGCGTTCCGTTTCGCCTAAATCCAGTGAATCTTCATCCCTACTGGCACCTGCCATAGTGTTCCAATCCTCCGGTCTTTCCGGTGCACGTCGCTCATGCAACGAGGTAACTGGTGCTTTCCATGGAGCTGGTGTTTCTGGTTGGTCCTCGCTGTTAGAAGGCAAAGTACTCTCAACCTTATCAGTATCACTGTCATCCAGAGACTGTTCCAATTCAGAATCTCGCGTCGTGGAGTTTGAATCAGGCTGTGATGTTCCAACGATAGTGTGAAAATTTTGTTGTGACACCGAATGACCTTCTGTGTCCGTAGCCTTTTCCATCATCGCTTCGTCTATGTCTGAGTATTGATCGAAGCGAGAGTTGTCTAATTCACTGTCCAAGTCGGCATTGAGTTCTACCAAAGACACAGCACCGTCTGCCAACGGACTGGCTGGGTGTAGATCAGGGTGCATCGTGCTGGATGAGGAGTTTTGCGCGGTACTGGAGATCCCAGATGTTTGTGTTTCTAACAGCGCTGTATCGTGCGATTGTCCAAGGGCCGGAAGAGAAGAATTTTTTTGCGGACCAAACAATGTGGCCACCAGTAAGCCGATCAAAGCCGCCGCTGCAACACCCAGTCCAGGTGCAAACAATGCGGGTTCGTAGTCGCCATTAAATAAAAATCTTGAGCCAATAAGCACCGCAACAAGCAGAGCCCCTGAGAGAAGGATGAGCACACGCCATGTGGATTTGTCACGTCGTCGCAAGTAGACAATACTCGCAATGAACAACGGTAACAGGCACAGCAGCGCAATAAAGTACAGATTGTTTTGGTTAGCGATCATCACAAAATCCCGACAGACTGCTCATTGGTGAGCGAGCTTTTTAGTAGTCGGATTGTAAATTACAGGACAGGTGATGCTCTGTCCAAGCGCTCATTTAGGTAGTGCGAGTCGTACTTCAGACTGAAGGTCTGTGGGGTTTTGTCTCGCTATGAGACCTGATGCACAAAAAATTTCCAGATGCGGGAATCAGCGATTGGTCATAGCTGCAGGCTCTGTCATTTGAGACAGGGCCACAAGTTGATCATAACGCCTCTGACATTGAGCAATAAGCTGCAGATGGCGCTTAATAGCTTCCTCACTCCCGCGCTGTTTAATGGCTGGCAGGCTTTTTAGAAGCTCGTGCAGGGCGCGGCGAGCGCTTTTTAAGCTGTGTGACACGTTTGTATTCATGGTTTTATGCGCCTGACACTGATAGTTGTGACTATAGGTCCTTTTTTCATATTTTCCAGTGCGGTTCCAACGCCACTGGCCGATAACCATTCCCAAATAGCCTTATTGGGAGCGGGTCAGTGGGCCGAACTGTGGTTGAATCGAAACTTTTAAATCGCTTATCTATCGGTGCAGTAATGTCCGGATCCCTGTGGCTGTGGGCGGGCCCAGCCGCTGGAGAGACCGTGATCACCGATGACTACGTCTACATTGGCGTCGAAGCCGAGGATTACACCGTGAAAGACGATCGGTGGGTGTACACCGATTCAAGCACCGGAGAAAACCCGGATGATCCGGACGGCAATCACTCGGATGGTGCGAGTGGTGGAGTCTATTTTGAGTTGCTCCCCGATATTCGAGTAACTCACAGCGATCCGATGGGTCCACCGACCGCATACTGGGGCGCTCCTGGCACGGGACCAGAAATGCATTGGCCGATCACAATTCCTGAGGCGGGTCGCTACTACGTGTTTGTCCGCGCCTTTTCAACAGGTACTGAAGACAATGGTATCCACATAGGCAAAGATGGTCAGTGGCCTCAATCAGGGCGGCGCTTGCAATTTTGTACAGCTGGGAACGGCTGGAGTTGGTCCAGTGCTCAGCGCGACTCAGGCGGTAATGGCTCCTGTGGCAAGCAACACACTATCTATCTCGATTTTGATTCTGCAGGGAATTACACCCTTCAAGTCAGTGCGCGGGAAGACGGTTTTGAGTTAGACCGTTTGGTCTTACTCAAAGATCTGTCGGGTAATACCAAAACCTGTAAGCCGGTCAACGAAGACGGTGTTAACTGCACTAACGGTGGTATCGAAACTCCCGATGACTTTATCGATCTGTTCACTCAAATTGAGGCTGGCACCACGGAAGTGGGTGTTGGACAATCGGTGAGTGTGACCATCACTTTGGAGAATCTCGATAGCTTTGATACGGCCAATAACATTGAGGTTGTCGTACCTTTGGAAGCTAATTGGGCAGTCGAGACAAACGATGAACATTGCAGCATAGCCAACGGAGATTTGGTTTGTGAACTTGCTGAGTTGGAGCCAACGGCACCGCACGAGATGGAAGCGTTTGATGTGGTCTTACAGGCAACGAGCACCGGATCGCTCACACTTAGCGCCACGGCTAGCGCTGATGAAGCCGATGAGGATGCATCAAACGATTCAGCCTCATTGACGTTCACAGTTTCTGACACATCCACGACCACAGATGTCACTCTAAACGTGACAACCAGTGCCACTTCCGCGTTGGAAAATGAGCCTTTCACCACAGTACTAACAGCGCTCAATAGCGGCGAGCTGACCGCAACGGATGTTAGTGTGTCGATGGGTCTGCCGATGGGTGTGAGCGTTTACTCTCTACCAACAAACTGTCAAATGACGACGCACATTGAGTGCGAACTTGGTGATATCGACGCAGACGGCTCTGTATCCGCCGAGATTCAGTTGTTGGCGGCCAATAGCGCAACACTGACATTGCCTGCTGCGGTATTTGCCGGTAACGATGCGGATACGAATAACAATGTCGATAGTGATTCGATCATCATCAGTGCGCCTATTGAGAGCACCACGGGTGGCTCGGGTGGGACAACTGACGGAGGTAGTGATGAGGATGCAGGTCGTGCGTCTTACTGGTTATTACTGATGCTGGGACTCTTTGGCCTGGCCCGCGTATATCGCGGGCATCAGCACCGAGTCCCAGTGTTGATTCGAAAAAGGTAACTCTAATTCGTAGCGGTTTAACGAAGCATCGTTTTCGCAGCCATACCCAAAACGTCGTCCCACATCGAACCATCACCGTCGCTGTCGAGCAGTGACGTTAACAGTCCACCGGATTGATTTCGGTTGACTGACCCTGAACGCCCACCGATGACCTTCTTACTCAACGCACTCATCGCCAGAGTGGCAACGATAGGCAACATCTTCTTCAAAATAGCGCTGCTGATGCCTGATTTCTTAGAGACTCGATTGGCAACTTCACGGCTGACTTCTTTTGAGCCGAACACATGTCCGAGGATGTCATTGCCATCTTTGACCGTTGAGGTTTTACCCAATGATGAAGGTTGATCCATGTACTTAGCATGCTCACCTGTTTTCAGTGCATCAAGTAGGTCGTCCAGCCCTGGCGCACTGCTAGTGTTGTTGGCCATGCCACGACGCAGCGCGGGGATAAGTTCTTCAACCGCGGTGCGTGTCTCGCGCTCACTAAGATCAAAATTTTGGGAAAGTTCTTTCAAAGCACCCTGGTTTTGGTCAGCGAGGATCAAATCGAGTATGTTCATGGGATTTTCGTTTCTTTGGGATTGACTGAGGCACCAAGGGTACCATTGGAAGCCTTGGGAGCGATACACGCAAACAATGGTGGCAAGTTCTGGGTTTTACAAGCAAATCGCTCGGCACATAAATGCGCAGTTACTCGGCAAACTGATGGTAAACAGACCAGTTGTGATCGGTGACATAGTGCAAGAGAAGCCGAAACGGAGATAGTGTGCCTGAGACTTTCTAGCGGTTGAGCTGACGGCTTTGAAATACAAAAACGATTCAAGCCAGGCTTTGGTCGTCCATGATGAAGGCCTCCCAGTCTTCGAGAATTTCTCGAAAGTGTTTTAGCCCGGTTTTGTACTCATCGTCTTCGCCATCGATGGTTGATTCGATGGTGACCCCATCGCTCAGGATCGTAACGCTATGAGCATTTCCAATGAATTCACGATCCACAGCAGCTCCTTCCTCAATGGCCGTTATATCGTCCATGAGATCGTGTAGCACGTGGTCGCTACCTTGCACATCCGTCTCAAGAAAGGCCATGAGCACTTTCTCAGAGTAGGGACCTCTGGCTCGCGGAACGCCGTCGTTGTCAAAATAAAAATTCAGATTCTTGGCCATCTCGGAACTTGAATGCAGTGCCGATATGGTTATCCTACTAAAACTCCGGAGAATTGCCAGTCCTAATAGACAAATTTTTCTGCAAATAACGTTTTCAGCCCATAGTGTTTTACTGCTTTGTCAGCGTAGTCGTTTGACCACAAGGTATAATTTGCGCTCCGAAGACGTTGGCCAGATTCCGCGACACAGGACCCAAATCAGTGCGTCTGCTACTTATTGAGGACGATAGCGAACTAGCGGCGTACACCCGCAGCGACCTTGTGCGCGCCGGATTTGCCGTCGACATCGCTGATAATGGCATCGATGGGGAGCATTTGGGTGATACCGAGCCCTACGATGCGATCGTGCTTGATCTGGGTTTACCCCAAAAGTCTGGTACGGAAGTATTGACCGCCTGGCGCGACAAAGGCATTCGAACACCGGTCATCGTGCTTACAGCCAGAGATGCTTGGTACGAACGGGTCGATGGGTTCAAGCTCGGCGCTGATGATTACTTGGGTAAGCCTTTTCATGTGGAAGAGCTGATCGCCCGCATACGCGCGCTGGTCTACCGACAGCATGGAAAAATGTCGCACTGCATAGAAACCCAAAATTTGAAATTAGACGAAGACGTTCAACAAGTGCAACTGGCCGATCAAAGCAGCTTTGAACTGACCGGTACAGAATTCCGACTGCTTCGCTACATGATGCTCAACAGCGGCAAGATTTTGTCTAAATCTCAACTGTCAGACCACGTCTACGATCAAGATTCAGATCGAGACAGTAACTTGATCGAAGTGTATGTTCGACGCTTAAGAGAAAAAATTGGTGCGCATATGATTTTGACGAAACGCGGCCAAGGCTACGTCTTTACCGATCCTGCCGCTTGAACTCACTTGAGCGCAGTTTGCAGCTTGGCCTGACGGTCAGCCTCTTACTATTCATGTTGGTTTTTTGGTGGGCTGTGTCACTGGCCAGTCAGCTGCTCACTGAAAGTTTTGTCTTTTCGCGTCTTGAAAATGAAGCGCTCAACGTGAATACGGCGCTTCAATTGCGCGAATCGGACCTCACGAGTGCTCAGGTGAATAGCCATCGATTGTCCCCGGACTATGACAAACCTGTATCGGGGAAATACTTCTGGATTCGATTTAAAGATGGCACCGAATTGCTGTCGCGTTCGGCCTGGGAACAGCCACAGCTGTTTGATCAGCTGGCTGCAGGGGAACAGCGCCGAATTCGAACCGAAGGGCTTGCAGGTGAACCCCTGTTACTTTGGTTAGGTGGTTTCTCTCGCGAAGGTCAGGAGTTCACACTGGGCATCGCAGAAGATTTCTCCGCCATAAAGGCGCGGTTAGCGGTTTTTCGTTGGTATTTTGCGTTGATGGCTGGATTGCTGTTGGCCGCCTTGCTGTCTGTGCAACATATGATTGTTAAGCGCTCGGTTAAAAAGCTGGAAGTGATACGTGAGGATATTAAACGCCTTGAGCATGGATTGGCTGTGTCAGTCACCGAAGACGTACCCACTGAGGTGTTGCCACTGGTGCGGGAATTTAACCGACTCCTCGTTCGTTTCGAACAGCGGTTGCGCCAGTCTCGAAATGCCGTGGGGAATCTTGCGCATGCGTTAAAAGGGCCGTTGAACCTGCTGATGCGTGACAGTCGAGCCGATGGTACTGCAACGGATACAACGATGGTTGCGCAAAACGCTGAACGCATCCATACGCTGATTGAGAGTGAACTTAAACGGGCGCGGTTAGCCGGGCGGAGTGCCGCTGGTCAGCGGTTTGACCTCGAAGCGGAACTACCTTCTTTATGTGGATTACTCGAACAGGTCTATAGCGAAAAAGGCGTTGACGTGCGAGTCAACATTAGTCCTCACGTTGAACTTAAATTTGATCGCCAGGATATGCTCGAATTAATTGGCAACCTATTGGACAATGCAGTGAAGTGGGCCAAATCGGTGGTGATGGTCAGTGTTCGAAGTAACGATGGTATCTATCTAGATATTGAAGACGATGGGCCTGGTTGTACGCCAGCAGAGTGCCGCATGATGATGCGCCGAGGTGTCCGTCTGGACGAATCCGTTGCGGGTCATGGGTTGGGATTATCCATTGTTAAAGACATTGTAGATACTTACAACGGGACGTTGGAATTCTCCAGCAGCCAACGGCTGGGCGGATTGCAGGCAAGCGTGTACTTACCGCACAGCTAACCTTTGAACGGATTGCACTACAATGAAATCACTGGATCGGACGTATTGCGCTTGAACAGTGTGGCTGTGCCGCCGATTTTTTGTACTAACACAGCCCCGGCTTTTGTAGTGATGTCCTCAACTAAGGAGTCGCGAGAGGCGCGATCTTCACTGGCAATTTTAATTTTCACTAGCTCGTGGTGGGCGAGCGCGATGTTCAGTTCCTTTTCGACCGCCTGACTGAACCCGTGTTGACCGATACGCACAACCGGTTTTAGCGCATGACACATTGCGCGAAGTTTTTTCATTTGTTGTTTGTCAGGAGTCATGTTCACAAAGGTTAAATCGGTGGTTCGCTGGTCGAATTGACCGAGCTGTGCGTACTACACTTATGCTAGTCGTGGGATTGTAACCGATGGTTGACCACGGAATATGGATACAGATTGAAAAGTAAGAGCAGCGATCGTTGGCTGAGAGAGCACGTCTCTGACAAGCACGTAAAACAGGCGGTTGCCGAAGGGTATCGTTCCAGAGCCGTCTATAAGTTAATGGCTCTGGATGAAAAGGATGGGCTGATCAAGCCTGGTGCCACGGTGCTGGAGCTCGGAGCCGCGCCCGGTGGGTGGACGCAATACCTGGCCGAAAAGGTGGGAAAATCGGGAAAAGTGGTCGCATCAGACATTTTAGAGATGGATGGTTTCACAGGCGTCACAATAATTCAGGGCGATTTCACCGACAATGAAGTAGCCGACAGAATTGAAATGGCCATGGGCGGGGGTGCTGACGCGGTGTTGTCGGATATGGCTCCTAATCTGTCCGGGGTGGCGGTGAGTGATCAGGCCCGTGCCATGGGATTGGCGGAACTAGCGCTGGATATGGCTAAAACAGTACTCAATACCGATGGGGTGTTTGTCGTTAAGTTGTTTCAGGGTGAAGGTTTTGACCCGTTCATGCGAGAGCTCAAAAGTGCCTTTAAGAGTGTCAAAGTGCGCAAACCTGAGGCCTCCAGGGCCAGAAGTAGAGAAATATATGCAGTGGCAAGGAACTTGATATGATCCCTTTGCGTCTGCACATTAGATAAATGCTGAAGATTCGAGCCATCGGCGAGTGTGATCGTCGACCATGGGGCTTTCGTGAGGTAATTACTTGAACGACCTAGTAAAAAACGTCTTGTTGTGGGTAGTCATCGCATTGATTCTAATGACGGTGTTCCAGAACCTTGGTGGGCCTCGGCAGCCCTCAAATACCATCCCTTATTCAGAATTCCTGGATGCTGTTCAGGCCGGCGATGTTGCCAATGTCCAGTTCGATGGGGTTGAAATCACTGGTTCTCGAGGCGTCAATGGTTCGCAGTTCACCACCTACAGCCCGGAAACGGACAATAGCTCGCTGATCGGTGAGCTGAATCGCGCTGGCATAGAATTTCATCGGGAACCGCCAGAGTCACCCAGCATCTTATTGACGATTTTTCTGAATTCCTTTCCATTTATCTTGCTGGTGGGTTTGTGGATATTTTTTATGCGGCAGATGCAAGGCGGTGGATCTGGCCGAGGTGCCATGTCGTTTGGCAAGAGCAAAGCCCGTTTACTCAATGAAGACCAAGTCAAAGTTACCTTCGCCGACGTGGCTGGAGTGGAAGAAGCTAAAGAGGAAGTCTCTGAGTTAGTCGAATTCTTACGTGATCCGGGTAAATTTCAAAAGCTCGGCGGCAAAATACCTCGAGGCGTGTTGATGGTTGGCTCGCCTGGTACTGGTAAAACTCTGCTGGCTAAAGCGATTGCCGGTGAAGCCAAGGTGCCGTTTTTCACCATATCCGGTTCAGACTTTGTTGAAATGTTTGTGGGTGTCGGTGCATCCCGTGTGCGCGACATGTTCGAGCAGGCTAAAAAACACTCTCCGTGCATCATCTTTATTGATGAAATTGATGCCGTGGGTCGTCACCGAGGTGCGGGATTAGGCGGTGGACACGATGAGCGTGAACAGACTTTGAATCAATTGCTGGTTGAAATGGATGGCTTTGAAGGCAATGAGGGAGTGATTGTTATCGCTGCCACCAACCGCCCAGATGTGCTTGACCCAGCCCTGCTGCGTCCGGGACGTTTTGATCGTCAAGTGGTGGTGCCACTGCCCGATGTTCGCGGTCGAGAGCAAATCCTTCGCGTTCATATGGCGAAGGTTCCAATCGCCGATGACGTGCGCCCTGATCTTATCGCGCGCGGTACACCTGGTTTTTCAGGCGCCGATCTCGCCAACTTAGTCAACGAAGCAGCGCTTTTCGCTGCGCGATCGAACGAACGCCAGGTGGACATGGGCGATTTCGAGCGGGCTAAAGACAAGATCTTGATGGGCTCTGAACGCAAGTCCATGGTCATGAACGACGATGAGAAAAAGCTGACGGCCTACCATGAAGCAGGTCATGCGATTGTTGGCCGGTTGGTCCCCAAGCACGATCCAGTGTACAAAGTCAGCATCATTCCGCGCGGACGGGCCTTGGGCGTCACGATGTTCTTGCCCGAAGAAGACCGATACAGCAGCAGCAAGACGGCGTTAGAGAGTCAGATTTCCACCCTATACGGTGGCCGGATTGCAGAAGAGTTGATTTTCGGTGAGGAGAACGTGACCACCGGAGCGTCGAGTGATATCGAACGGGCCACCGAGATTGCTCGTAATATGGTCACACGGTGGGGGTTATCCGACAAACTCGGCCCTTTGGCTTACAGTAAGGAAGAGGGTGAGGTCTTTCTCGGGAAATCAACGAGTAAACAAAAACCCATGTCGGCGAATACCGTGTCTACCATCGATGAAGAGATCAGGCACTTTATTGATAAGAACTACGAACGCGCCGAACAGATCCTGAAAGACAACATGGACATCATGCATGCCATGGCTGATGCACTGATCAAATACGAAACTATCGACTTGGGCCAAATCGATCGGCTAATGAATCGTGAAGAGCCCGGCCCACCTGCAGATTGGGGTGGTGATGATTCTGGCGGTTCAGCACCTTCGGTAGATACCGAGTCCAAGGCGAAGCCGGAAGATGATGCGGACTCCTCCGATGAAGAATCCAAAGACGGGCCTGTCGATGACGGAGCACCGAGTTTGCACTAAACGGTTAGTCGCCGCGATAAAACTACCCAAAAGGGCCGCTTTTAGCGGCCCTTTTGACGTTGTAAGGTCCATCCTTTCAGGCTCTGGTTTACACTTCGGGTGTGTTGTTCGTCAGTGCTGAGACAGGCTGCGCTCTGATCATTGGTTGGTATGACTCTTCATTCTTCCATCACTTTAAACTGTGGCCGGCATCGACTGTCGCTGGCTAACCCATTAGTGATGGGAATTCTAAATGTCACCCCAGATTCGTTTTCTGATGGTGGACGATTTGCACATCTTGATAGGGCTTTAAAACACGCTGAATCAATGCTTAAAGAGGGGGCTCACATCATTGATGTCGGTGGTGAGTCAACTCGACCGGGGGCAAAGGATGTCAACGAAGCTCAAGAGATGGAGCGAGTGATACCGGTAATAGAGGCGCTGGTGGCACGGTTCGATGCGGTGATATCTGTGGATACCAGCAAGGCCTCTGTGATCAGTGCTGCTGCCCAAGCCGGTGCAACCTTTATAAATGATGTCCGAGCCTTGCGCGAGCCGGGGGCACTCAAAGCCGCGGCAGCCTCCAGATTACCCGTCTGTCTCATGCATATGTTGGGTGAGCCAGGCACGATGCAGAATGAGCCGCACTACCAGAATGTGGTCGAAGAGGTGGGTGATTTTCTGTCACAGCGGTTGGCCGATTGCCTCTCAGAAGGTATGGATGTTACACAAGTTTTAATTGATCCCGGTTTTGGCTTTGGTAAAAACTATAATCACAACTGGCAGCTCCTACGCGGGCTCAGGACGTTGAGGGCGATTGCACCCGTGCTGACCGGATTATCGAGAAAGCGCATGCTGGCACAAGCGCTCGGATCAGACACTGACGACCGTACGGTTGCCAGTGCCGCTGCCGCTATGTTGTGCGTGCAGCACGGTGCGAGTATTGTTCGAGTGCACGATGTTGCATCTACTGTACAGGCGCTCGCTGTGTTGCAAGCGACATTGGGTCGTGATTAGACCTACGTTGTATTGGTCAACGGATAAAGCAAGAGTAACGAATTATGGGTCGTAAATATTTTGGAACCGATGGTATTCGTGGTCGTGTGGGTGATGCCCCCATGACTGCGGAGACTGTTCTGAAGCTCGGCTGGGCTGCGGGCATGGTGCTGGCCTCAAAAGGCAATCGTGAAGTTTTGATTGGTAAGGACACACGCATTTCTGGCTATTTGTTTGAATCGGCGCTGGAGGCTGGTCTCGCATCAGCGGGGATCAATAGCCGAATGCTTGGGCCAATGCCGACACCAGCGATTGCCTATTTAACCAGTACCTTTAGAGCCGCTGCGGGTATTGTCATTAGTGCGTCGCACAATCCTTACTACGACAACGGTTTGAAGTTTTTTTCCACCGACGGTAAAAAATTGCCCGATGAGCTCGAAGAAGAAATTGAAGGCATGATGGACCAACCGATGACGACGGTTGATTCTGCCGATCTGGGCCGAGCGGACCGAGTGGATGACGCCGCTGGACGATATATAGAATTTTGCAAGAGTACGTTTCCGTCAGGCTTACGATTGAATAGTTTGAAAATTGTGGTCGATTCCGCTAATGGCGCTGCCTACGATATTGCGCATCGAGTGTTCTCTGAGCTTGGCGCCACGGTGGTTTCAGTCGGTGCAGAACCCAACGGGTTGAACATTAATAAAGAGTGTGGCGCAACGGCGCCCGATAACTTGCGTGCCCATGTGCTTCTGGAACGCGCCGATGTTGGTATCGCCCTGGACGGAGACGGCGATAGATTAATTATGGTGGACCACCGTGGTGAGATCGTCGACGGCGATGAAATTTTGTATGTACTGGCGCGTGCCTGGCAAAAGGCTGGCTCGATGA
>JAHQVR010000128.1 GCA_019634245.1 Gammaproteobacteria bacterium | reverse complement strand
ATCGCTGGTGGTGGTGCCGATGTGGTTGTGGACTGGATGCCATCAGCCCTGGCCAGTCGTGAAAAAGGTGTTGCTTTGGTTAACATAGCACAACCATTTAAACGCTCAGGCATGATGCTTACGTGTCGTAAAGATTCGGGTATAACATCGCCAGAGGACTTCAAAGGTCGCACCCTGGGTGTATGGTTTTTCGGTAATGAGTATCCATTCCTGAGTTGGATGTCATCACTTGGTATCAGCACTGAAGGCGGCGATGGCGTTACCGTTCTCAAGCAGGGGTTTAATGTTGATCCACTGTTACAGAAGCAGGCAGATTGCATATCAACCATGACATATAACGAATATTGGCAGGTGATCGATGCAGGCATTGCCCCGGAAGATCTGCTTGTATTCAAGTATGAAGAACAAGGCGTATCTACCATGGAAGACGGTCTTTATGTTCTTGAGGAAAACCTAAGCGATGATGCATTCGTAGATAAAATGGCTCGATTTGTCGCTGCATCGATGAAAGGTTGGGCTTTCGCGCGTGAAAACGCCGATGAGGCGGCCGATATCGTATTAGAAAATGATGCAAGCGGTGCTCAAACCGAAAAGCATCAACGACGGATGATGGGTGAGATCAATAAATTAACCGAAGGCAGCGACGGTAAGCTTGATCCTGCTGATTTCGACCGAACAGTTGAAACGCTTTTATCTGGTGGCTCAGATCCTGTTATCAGCAAAAAACCTGAAGGTGCCTGGTCGCATGTGGTTATTGATAAAGCGTTGTCCATGTAACGTTTAAGAGGTCACATTTATTCAGTTCTGATCGAGTAAATTCGATTCAGCAAGTTTGACATAAGGGCCGCTTATTGCGGCCCTTATTCTCTACCAGTATCTAATTACCACCAAATCATAGATCGTTGATTTTCTGCTGCTGGGAGTTGCTACTATCTGCGTCGCGCAATGCTCTCCAACTTTAACGCAGCGTCTTCAGACAAGGGCAAGCGGCTGGCCCACTTTACATCTTGCCTGGTTACGCCAATATCTTTAAGCGCTCGATCATCAAGCGTCAGTACGTTGTTAAATGCCTGTCGATCAATTCGCTGGTTGTATCGAATAACAAAGAACTGTGTAATTGTTCTGGCGAGTTCTGCAAGTTTCGCTTTCGCAGCAGCACGATGTGTGAGCGCAGAGCCCACAACATAGCTGCTGTGATAGTTACTGTTGGTCGATGAAGAACTTGTTGGCTGCGTGCATAGAGTACTCATGGTGTCACCTATTTTTGGTTGACGAATTGTCGAATCACATGGTTACGCGGGCCGATCAACTCGTTATGCTGGCGCCGTTAATGGCGCGTGCAATAACTTTGCGATATTTGAGAGATTCAATCAAACGAAAAGATGTGATAGTATCATTCAAAATTATTGATAGATGGGGTATGTTATGGAAAATACTCGTCAAAACAGTCAGTTACCTTTATTGGAACTCGATCTGCTGAAGACAATCGTTGTCATAGCTGAAACGGGTAACTTCTCCAGCGCAGCTGAGAAGCTGTTTCGTACCCCGTCAGCTGTGTCGATGCAGGTCAAACGCATTGAACAGATGCTTGGTCGAGCCGTGTTTCGTCGTGACTCGCGCTCTGTCACACCAACCTCAGATGGAGAAGTATTGCTCGAACACGGTCGGCGCTTGCTTGCATTAAACAATGAGATGGTCAGTCGTTTTGTCATGCCTGAGGTCGCTGGAACAGTGCGACTGGGCGCAACAGAAGATATCGCAGAGCGCCTCTTGCCCGGTTTGTTACAACGCTTCGCTCAATCTCACTGCTGTGTCACTGTTGACGTGGCTGTAAACTCGACCACTATGTTAAGAGAAAGCGTCAGAAGCGGTGCAATGGACTTGGCGCTAACCACCTTTAATCCAAAGAAAAAAATTAAAGGAGATATTGAACCCGTATTCCAAGAGCGCCTCGTCTGGGCTGGTCTGCGTAATGGTGTTGCCTTTGAAAAGCGTCCCTTGCCCATCTCGGTTTGGGAAGAGGGCTGCTCCTGGCGTGATGCTGCTATATCAAGTCTTGAAGCGGCTGATATCGATCATCGAGTCGCCTTTATGAGCGCGCATATTTCAGGTCAGCGTGCTGCCATTCTTGCTGATCTTGCGGTGGCACCCATTCCTGTATCGTGCTGCATTAACGACATTGTTGAGCTAAGCGAAAAGGATGGCCTACCAAAGCTTTCAACATACGGTGTTGGATTGCTTTTACAAAAAAAACCTTCTGAGCCTGCGCAGGCTGCTGCTGAACACATCAGGGCAAGTTTCTCACAATAAAAAAGTGCTGCCTGAATACCTTAGGCAACACTGTGTGAGCCAATGCCGATTGAGCCATGCGTTTCAGCATTCATTGTTTGAGCCATTGACGATCAAACAGGGCTATTCACGAACAGAAGCCGTGCTGCATGCTTGGTCTCGATTCGATAAAATTTTCTGTTTCACCATTGAGTCGAATGTTAATGTGCCGCTTTGAATGGACACTAGCTCATCACGAGACAGACCCATATCTTTTAACAGGGAATCATCGAGATGCATCAGTTGGTGCAGGGCTATTTTTTCTGCCTTGCGTTTTCGATGGCTGGCCCAGAGCTTGACAAACGCTCGACGCAGCTGTCTCAATGTATTTTTTTGCTTCTTTGATTTCTTACTAACCTTTTGTTGATCGAGGTTATCGATTTGCGTAATCATTTATCACCTCATGATAAGAAGTGTGTTTGGAAATACTGGAAGATCGTTCCAGCACTCCGCGTGGATACAACAGCCTTTGTGAGGCTGTCTATGACTTTGGAGTAAAAGCAGAATTGGGTCAAACGATGCCTTGTGGTTTTAACTATCACTTTTATTGATAGTCGCAGCTCGAGAGATTGACTGTGTGATTTATACTAATGCCCGTATTGGATAAATTTAACGGGAAAAATAAGAATGTTACCTATCCTACCTATGGGAACCATTGTTACCGTCTGTATGCTCATTGGTTTGCTGGTCGCCACACCATACGCATTGAATAAACGTTTAAAGCCATTGCCGAGGTTGGTCGCTATTATCATTGGCTCTGCTGTGCTTTTAGGCGGTGCATGGAATACGTTCTGGCACGGAATACAAAACCTGACGAATTCATGGGGCCTGGCTGCACTGTTTTCAGGTTTATTCATGATGCTGACTGGACTCTACATACTACGGTTTGATGCTTTGCCGTCACTATTACAGAAAATAAGGAGTCTTGTGTTGTTAGGACTTTTGGGCTGGTTTCTCGTTTATGCAATCAAAATAGCTAGCCTATAGGACAGTGGCGCGGCTAATGCTGCCACAAGAAAGGCGCTGTGACACTGATGTCGACTTTCGCCCCATAGAATGCAATCTTCGCTCTATCTGAATTGCATTGGCCTCATAGCGATAAAGCGCTGACTCGACGCTCGCATTCCTGTGTGAATTAATTGCGCTCGCGGCTAAGTGAATTTGCACCTTCTTCGGGTTACAGCAGGTTACAAAAAATTCAATTGAGTTAAGCCATTATTCACTTAACTTAACAAGGGGAGAACGGAAAAATTGAAAGTAAAAATCTTACTGATTAGTAGTTTAGTTAGCCTTGCAATCACCGCCTGTGGTGGTGGTAGTTCTGGCACTGATGCACCTGTTAATGCTGAAACAGGCGATCTGAAAAGCAATGCCATTCGTGCAATAGGTGGCAGTTTCGATGGGAGCCTGGGTGCGGTCGGCAGTACGATTAACCAAAACTCTTCCGTCGGTAACACTATAAATGATGTGGCCACAGGCGGTGCTGATCAGATGGGGGAAGACCTTCCAACAGATGTTGGCATACAGCAAGAAGTTCAGAACTGGGTCAGTGTTTCGCTAGGCACCGATGTAAACTCTGGCAGTACGACCACCAGAGATGGCAATGTTATTACGGTAGACCCTGATGAGGCTGAAATGTGCCGAGAAGATCGCGTATTCGATCAATCAAGTGCACAAGAAGTATCCGACTGCATCGCTTTTTTCAGGGATGTAACGGTTCGACTTGTTGCTACGGCTGAAGAAGCCGGTGTTCTGACTTACCTTTATCAACAACAACCGGTAGTCAGTTTAGGCTATGCGCCCAATAGCGAATCAGTTGAATTGGATCTAGGTGGATTAAAAGCAGCGATCGATGGAATTGCCGCTCTCGAAATCAATAGTAATATCAATAGTAATAATGTTGAGCAGATTACCTCACCAGACGAAATGAGTGGCTCATTTAAGTTCACCGCTACAGAAACTAATTCGACAGAAGGACAGGAAGCGGGTTCGATCAGTTATGCAGTGGCGAAACCCATTCAGATTGCTGCTGTTGGCGATGGAAGTATTCAAAATAGACTTACCATGCAAACAGGCACATTGTTTTCTATTTCTGCTGATGCGGCAACAGGTGTAGGTAGTCTGTCAATTGATCTTGGCGCGATAGCAGCTACCGGTGCAACAGGCGCCGAAATAGGTCAAATGAACTTAGCAGGATTTACCGCGCAGGCTGATGTCAATCCAGCCGATGGTGCTCTGGTGGTGCGTAATTTTGGACTGTCGAAGGGGCCGTTCAGCCTGAGTCTTAACAATGAAGAAGTTATTAGCGCCACTCTGGGTGCATTTGGTTTTCGCGTGACCGAAGGCACAGATATGGAACCCGGCGAGCTGATTATCGATGGAAATATGGATTTGTCGATTGTGTTGAACCAATTTGCTGAAAACGAATATATGGATGGCGTGGTTGCTATGGCGCTGGATATGATGGCACCCAATGGAACCAGTTTCTCCAGAGCTGGCAATGGGTCTACGCAAATCGGTGGAGCAGGACCGTTCACCGTCACACTAGGTCAAACCCCGGATATCGGAACTCCGACAATAGAAACAGTGCAGGTCAATTCAGGTGAGTGTTTTACTGATCTATTTGAAGATAGTGTTGCACCATCTGCCGAGCAATGCTTGTAGGTTTTTCAATTTTTATACGATGGTTGGTGGTGTGCTCAAATTGCGATGAGTGTCCCGTCTAATTAACGACAATTGTATTATTTACTGCTCAGGGGCCACTTTAAACAAGTGGCCTTTTTTTCATTTGGCCGGCAAGTTACGCTGTAAAAATTGTTGAATTGTTAATGGTCTTCTAATATTGTTGATGCGTTATTCGTAGTGGTTAAAAGCCCTAACTAGATAGATACCGACGAAGTGGTGGTACCAGGCGGGCCAGTAGTGGGGGTACAAGTATCAGATTCAATATAGTAGCAACACCAAAATTTCCGCTTAGTGCGATACCAATGAGAATCGGACTCAAATTAAAAAAGAAATTTGATCGTGGTATTGGCCAGCGGTGCTTTTTTTCCGCTGCCAGTAGCATTGCTGTCCTGGCATCTGGACCAAGTGCCGCCGCAGCCATCAGGGCTATTCCAATGGCAAGCACCAGAGTGCCAAAGAGAAACGCTGCGCTGTTCCCAATGAACGAAAGATCCTGTGGTGCTAATGTGGCCGCCATACTTATCGAAGGGCCGATAAATAACATCGCAGGGATTGTTCCTAGGCCAAGTGGTATGCCAGCCCATTTCCAAGCAAACATATAAAAGATTGTGGACAGCGTTAATTGGGAAACCCAGAACGGAATATTGTAGGTTTGATACAAGCCGTCAAGCATCACTGTCACACCAAATGCGCCAAAGCCTGCTGACGCCGAAAAACCGGTTCCACAACCAAGTAGTAATGGACCAAGACAGCCTGCGATCATTCTGCGGCGAGAGACCCTGAAATTGAGCAGATCGCCCAATATCGATGTGCTTGCTGTGGGTCTATGAGACACTTGCTCGTTTTCCAGTGGAGTGGCGACCCGAGTTATCAGTTGAAAACTTAATACCGTTAGAATCACTAACAAGATAGCGATAATTGATTTAAATTCGACCGAATGAGTGCTGGACCACTGTTGCAATGAAAAGGAAATCGATGGCATTGCAGTTAATAAAATCAGCAAGGCAATTCCAATCGCAAGTGTGCCCGACAAGAATGCGAATAGCGCACTTTCTCTGTTCAGTTTTAATTTGGAAATCTGATTGTCAGTAACCAGATGCACAAATTGTTTAGCACTCTGCCTGGTATCTGCAATTGGCTCATACTCGTAAATCGTCTGTAACCAGGTATGCACACTAGAAAGGCTTGTCTTTTCGTTTTTACTCTGGCGATCCTCTAGCAGCAGTTTCAGCCAGGTTTTTCGCTTGATTAGTTCTTTTAGCTTTAGATCATCAAGCAACCTCAAATCCTTGTCTGTCAGTGAAGTAAACGCTGCACAAAAATCACTACTCGCATTCTTTAACCTAAGCATCCGGTGACTTTTGTGGTGCATTTGCTGTGCGTGTTCTACAGTTGCATGCGTCGACGCAGTGGGAATGGCTTGTGAAAGAAATCGTGACAGTTCAAGGAGTATGTTGGATGAGCGTAACGCGTCTTGCACAATAGCCAAGATTCGATTGTGCTCGTCATCGAAATAATATTCAGCTTGACGGCCTTCGAGTGAAAAGCCGTTTCCAGCTGACGATTGAATCTCGTATTGTAGGTTTGGCCTATACATTTGGCATGTGTTTGCCATTAGCTTCGTTGAACTATTGCGCATCACCACTATCACGACGTTATTAAAGGTTGATTTTGCTGTTAACCATTCGGTATCAAGGCACTTTAGAACTGGTTAGTTGTCGTTTGTATTTAGTTGTCTAGTAAGTAGACTTAGGTGTTTAGCCGTTTGTTAGTAAGTGCTAACTTATTTCTCTTGATTCTTTATTGTTGTCTTAGTTTGTGTCATGACTATAGCGCAGGCCTTTGCACGCGCACAGTATTTATCACCTACCTGGGTGACCGTTTTTACCGGGTATATACACATGCTGTTGTTAGACTGGGGCAAAAGTGTTAACGCATTGTTTGTTCATTAACATGCACTGGAAATAGGGTGGCTTTGGGCTTATT
>JAHQVR010000127.1 GCA_019634245.1 Gammaproteobacteria bacterium | reverse complement strand
TATCAATTTTTTCTTCAATACATTACTTGATGATACTAACGCTTTGGGTTTTGATACGCCGTGGTCAAGACCAGGTGACTATGTCATGTTAAAAGCGCTGACCGATCTGGTTTGTGTATCCACTGCGTGCCCGTGTGATGTTGATCCTGCCAATGGTTGGAATCCGACAGACATACAAGTGCGTGTGTACGAAGAGAAAGAACAATTTAAAACATCAATCGGGTGGCGTAAGTCTCCGGAGGCCGACGTGGAAGCAACCAAACAAACCGGATTTCATGAATCTTTTGCCAAGCACACTCAAGACTTTGTTGAATATAACGGCTATTGGCTGGCCAATCAAATGAGTAACCACGGTGCAATCGCCGAGTATTGGGCGTGTCGTGAAAAAGCAGCGATAATGGATTTAAGTCCGCTACGCAAGTACGAAGTAACGGGTCCAGATGCTGAAGAACTAATGCAAGCCTGTGTGACCCGCAATATTAAAAAGCTCAGTGTTGGCCAAGTTGTGTATACCGCGATGTGTTACGAGCACGGCGGTATGGTGGATGACGGTACAGTGTTTCGTATGAGTGATACTAACTTTCGATGGATTGGCGGTAATGATGAAGGCGGCTTGTGGCTAAGAGAGCAAGCATCAAAACGAAATCTCAATGCATGGATTCGGTCATCCACAGATCAATTGTGTAACGTCGCTGTTCAAGGCCCGTTATCTAGAAAAATTCTGGAAAAAATAGTTTGGAATTCGCCAACCCAGTCCAGCATCACCGACTTGGGCTGGTTTCGATTTATGATTGGTCGCATAGATGATTTTCATGGTATTCCAATTGTGGTGAGCCGAACAGGATACACTGGTGAACTAGGTTACGAAGTATTCTGCCACCCCAAAGACGCCAATGCTCTGTTCGATAAGATTTGGACAGCCGGAGAACCAATGGGTATGTTGCCATTAGGTCTGGCAGCGTTAGATATGCTACGGGTTGAATCAGGGCTTATATTCGCCGGTTATGAGTTTGATGATACAACAAACCCATTTGAGGCAGGTATTGGCTTTACTGTGCCATTGAAATCTAAAGAGGATGACTTTATAGGTCGTGAAGTACTGGTGTCCAGAGAAGAGAATCCGCAACGCCAGTTGGTTGGTCTTGATATTACCGGCGGTGTTGTACCAAGTTCGGGTGACTGTATTCGCGTTGGTAAAGCACAAGTTGGCCAAATTACATCGGCTGTAAAGTCACCAACATTGGGCAAGGTTATCGCACTGGCTCGTCTGGATGTCACACATGCAAAAAATGGCACGGCCATTGAAGTGGGCCAATTGGATGGCCAGCAGAAAAGACTCAAAGCCTGCGTTGTTCCAATCCCGCATTTTGACCCTACGAAGGAGCGGGTAAAGGGTAATTACTAGTAGTGAGCTGAATTATCCAGTGAGTAAAATTGTTGATAGCCCAATCAATTCAGGTGTGCCGTATTGGTGGGAAGATGGTGCACCGCTTCCAAATCTCTCCAACGAATTGCCTGCCAATGCACAACTACTTATAGTTGGTCTGGAAACACAGGTTACTCGTTTACCCATATGCCGCAAGTAGGTAATCATGAGGGTATACATTTTTCAATGGGCTATTCCGGTTCCGGCGTTGCGTTAGCACCTTACCTTGGAGCAAAGGCTGCGTATTGTGCCATCGGGGATTCGCGTGGCGACACGGCCTATCAACACTCAATAATGGAACCTCGTTGGTTTCACCGAATCAACACTCCACATTTTTTAATACCTGCCAATTTTTGGTACAAATATGCAATTGATCAGTTTGAAAACAGAAGTGCAAAACGTGATCACAATATAGGCTCTTAAGTTGAGTTACTTTTACTCTGACAATGTCACCATTTTAGTTCTGATTAGCGTTAACAATAATGCTTTTGTATTATTTCGCTCAGCGGTGCTGAGGGCATATGGTTCAAAACTGGTTCGATCTGTTGCGAAATTCCGAGGGCCCGGCACACGAATTGCCAACAGTGCATATTTATAAGTCCAACAATTGGAAACTATCGTAAAGTACTGTTATTCTTCGCGGGTCACATAAGAACAAAGCCACACCAACGACGTAAATCACCGGAGAAAATAATGGAAGAACAGATAGCGGAGCTGACGAGTCAAATCGCAGCTCTTCAGGCCGCCAGTGGAGTGGGGAATACCATAACGGCGGAATTGTATTACTACCTCACCATCCCTTTAATGATCCTCATACACGTAGGCTTTCTTGCTTATGAGATGGGGGCAACTCGACACAAGAACGTGTTGACATCTGGTGTTAAAAACATTCTTGCTTTTGCCTTTATGGTACCAACGTTTTACTACTTTGGATGGTTTGTTTATTGGGCATTCCCAACAGGATTCGGTCTCACAGCGGGCCCTGCAGGAATCAGTGGTTGGGAGTATGCAGTCGCTGTTGCCAACCCGGCAGGTGCAGTAATGGGACCTAACTTAGCAGACCATGCTACTGGTGTTTTCTGGGGAGCATTTACGTTGTTCGCCGCTACAACAGCATCCATTATGTCTGGTGCAGTAATCGAACGTATTCGTTTGTTCGGTTTTTGTTTACTTGCAATTGTGCTAGGTAGCTTTGCATGGGTTGTCGGTGCGGCCTGGGGCTGGCACGCCGATGGCTGGTTGGTTACCAAGTATGGGTACCACGATTTTGGTGCTGCAGGTGTTGTACACATGATTGCCGGTTTCTTTGCGCTTGGTGTTTTGATCAACCTTGGACCGCGTCTTGGCAAATACAACAGTGACGGTTCGGCAAATAACTTATCTGGTCACAATATGCCGTTAACGCTAATTGGCCTTATGTTAATCATCGTTGGATTTTGGGGCTTCCTGATGGCTTGCCTGATCTTTCCGGGTGAAGCATGGTCATGGTCTGCTACTGAGTTCACCACTATCTATGGCACACCAATGAACCTCTCGGCATTGACCTTCAATATATTAATGGGATTTGCTGGTGGAATTATTGGCGCCTGGTTTGCCACTCGTGACCCTTTCTGGATGATGTCTGGCGCACTTGGCGGCATCATCTCTTGCGCGGCTGGTCTGGATATTTATTGGCCGCCAATGGCGTTTGCTATCGCCGTGATCGGTGGTTGCTTAATGCCTTATGCTGCAAAAGTGATCGAGAAGATGGGTATCGACGATGCGGTTGGTGCTGTTACTGTGCACGGAGTACTCGGTGCCTGGGGTGTTATCGCAGTAGGCATATTTGCTTCAGGTTATCCAGCTTTACAAGGTGAGGGCGTAGCGCTTACCAGTTTTGTCGGGCAGGCGATTGGTGTAGGTGTCATGTTTGCATTGGGTTTTGTACCAGGGTATGTGATATCACTGATCTTGCGTATGTTTGGACTGCTGCGCGTTGGCCGAACAGCCGAATTGGTTGGACTTGATCGAACTAAAGTACCTTCCTCGGCGTACCCTGAAGGTATTGCACCTTCACCTAACTACGACGCGCTATAAGCGCGACCAACAGGAGAATATAGTATGGGAGCACCATTTGATACCGGCACATGGGAAGGCGTCGTAGACACCTACTACAATGCTGTTGGTAGTGAAGCTATTTGGTTATACATTTCAATTGCAATGTGCGTTATAGCCTTAATAGGAGGCGCTATTCACGAAGGCAAAGCGTATCGTCGGGCCGAACAGCAACACCGAGATCTGTAAAGCTTGATTTGCCTGTGTATTCACACTTTTGAGTACAGGCAAGGGTAGGCGAATACTGTAGAAACTATACAGTTTCGTTTAAGACAAAAAAATGCCGGCTTATTGCCGGCATTTTCAATTCAATATTAGCTAATACAGCAATTTTAGTCGCTGTGTTGACTATTAATTTTTCATATAAGACTCATACGAATCATCAAGTGCATCGGCCCACTTAGTGTGATGCAATGGCGCCATTGTGCCGGTAATTGCTGAGGTGTACGCGTTATCGCGAAACGTCATAATGTTTTCTTTTTTGTGTTTTTTCCACTGAAAAAATGCCTCATTGGCTGCATCAACGTCAAAGTTCGGGTAGTCGGTTTGAGCAATAAGTTCTTTTACGTAATCTCCCTGGTACCTGATACAGCCGTAGTCATCCTCAATCGCATCTTCTGATGCGATTCGTTGAGTCACATCATCAAGCATGGTTTGTTTGTCTGGTGTCGGAATTTTTCCTAATATAGTGTCGCGCACATACCAGGCCTGCGCATCAAACATATTGAACGTATACAACTGATCTTGCATACCCAGGTAATACACATTTGGGTTATGTACCCAGGTAACACCCTTGTATAGATCTGCAGTCGCGAGTCGGTTAGCTGTTTTCAGCGTCAGTTCATCTGACATAAACGGGAAGTGATGCAAGTAGCCTGTGCACAGAATAATCGCATCTACATCCTCAGTAGTACCATCTTTAAACGTAGCAAGGTTTCCCTCTACTTTTGTGAGTAAGGGGACTTCTTTCCAGTTGTCAGGCCATTTGTAGCCCATTGGCGCTGTTCTATGGCTGACGGTTATCGACTTGGCGCCGTATTTCCAACATTGCGAACCGATATCTTCGGCCGAATAACTGGTGCCGATAATCAGCAGGCGTTTGTCTTTGAATTCTACGGCGTCACGAAAATCATGAGCGTGCATAATACGTCCATTGAAATTATCAAACCCATCGAAGCTTGGTACATTCGGGGTAGAGAAGTGCCCGCTCGCTACCACCACGTGATCAAAGGATTCTGTACTGGTTTTATCGCTGGACAGATCGTGCGAGGTTACATTGAACTGCTTTGTACCCTGGTCGTAGTCGACTTGCCGAACTGGTGTTTTAAACCGAATCCAGTTTCTGACTTCGGCTTTTTCAACACGTCCCTTAATGTAGTCCCACAATACTGCTCTTGGGGGGTAAGAAGCTATTTGTTTGCCGAAATGTTCTTCAAAGCTGTAATCAGCAAATTCAAGGCCTTCTTTCGGGCCGTTTGACCACAGGTATCGATACATGCTGCCATGTACAGGTTCGCCGAATTGATCTAAGCCAGTGCGCCAGTCATACAGCCAGAGCCCGCCCCAGTTCTCCTGCTTTTCGAAGCAGACAATTTCAGGTATATCGACGCCATTTTTAGCAGCGGACTGAAACGCTCGTAACTGTGCCAGACCACATGGCCCCGCACCAATGATCGCTACTCTTTTTTTGTTTTTACCCAAGGGTACTCTCCATCTGAATTTACTGTTAATACAGCAGTAAATAATAAACACGTCCAGAATTGGCGCAAGCATTAATTGTGTATTAATCTAAACTGGTCCGTTATTGGTTTGTTCTTAGTGTCAATTGGCTATATCATGATGCGATGAACAAGAATGAAAATCGCACAGGTATGATCCAGATTGAGCACACTGTATCGGCTTGGGGTAGTGCCTTATCTCAATTGGCCTCAGCAAGTGATTTGACAGAAGAACAAGTCGCTGAAGTTGCTGCCAAGGGTGGCGTTTGGCGTAAGAAGCGAAACGCGCACAAAATTCGTCGTGTTCGCGATCTGTCAGAAGGTTCAACGGTATCTGATCAGCTCTATCTAAATTATGACCCGAATATATTGGCACAAATTCCGTTGGTACCTACATTGGTGTCAGACCAACTAAATTACAGTATCTGGAATAAACCGTCAGGTATGCTTAGCCAGGGCAGTAAGTGGGGTGATCATTGTACGATCACTGAAACGGTTCATAGACAACATGGTAAGCCGACTTTTTTAGTTCATCGACTAGACAAGGCTGCATCGGGATTGATAGTGCTAGCGCACACTAAGAATGCGTTAAAAAAACTCACTGAATTGTTCAGCGCTCGATTAGTTGAAAAACACTATAAGTTGCTGGTGCACGGCGAATTTAATAATACCGTGCCGCATAAATTGAATATGCCAGTTGAAGGTAAAGAAGCGATAACGGATATACTGGAAGTACAGTACAACGCCGCTACAAATACCAGCACGCTGCTCGTTAGCATCAGTACTGGTAGAAAACATCAAATTCGAAATCACTTACACGCTATTGGATTGCCAGTGGTGGGGGATAGATTGTTCGACCCTGACAGAGAACACTCGCAGGATTTGCAGCTAAAAGCCTGTGTTCTGGGCTTCGATTGTCCATTTACCAATGAGAAACGGCTCTTTCGACTATAGGGCAATTTTGGAATGAAGAAACCCGAGACAGTTTCAGATCTGCCTCGGGTAAGGGTTACGCCATTAAATCTAATATTAAAATTTTAAGAGAACTGATTCATTGTATTGTCTTCACCTGATGCTTTGAGTGCTTGGCCACCAGAAAAATACTCTTTGTGATCATCGCCAATATTTGACCCTGCCATATCCTGATGTTTGACACATGCAAGACCATTGCGAATTTCCTGGCGTTGTACGTCTTTCACATAAGCCAACATGCCTTTATCACCAAAGTAGTCTTTGGAAAGTGTATCGGTTGAGAGTGCCGCAGTATGGTAGGTCGGCAGTGTAATCAAATGATGGAACACCCCTGCACCCTTAGCTGCATCGCGCTGGAATGCCTGAATTTTCTCATCTGCCTCAGCGGACAGCTCTGTTTCGTCGTAATCAACGCTCATCAACTTATCGCGATCATAGGCAGAAACATCTTTACCGGCATCGAGCCAGGCATCAAAAACC
>JAHQVR010000126.1 GCA_019634245.1 Gammaproteobacteria bacterium | reverse complement strand
CCCTTTAGGTCCGACCCCTTTAGGTCCGACCCCTTTAGGTCCGACCCCTTTAGGTCCGACCCCTTTAGGTCCGACCCCTTTAGGTCCGACCCCTTTAGGTCCGACCCCTTTAGGTCCGACCCGGTTAGTGGAGTGTGATGGGGAGGTTGATGGGGCCGCGGAAGCCGAAGCCTCGCCATTGGACATCATCGGGGTTGGTGAGTGCCATGCTAGGGAAACGATCAAACAGCATGGGCAATGCAATGTCACCAATCATGCGCCGGGATAAGTGGGTACCCATACAAAAATGCGGCCCGTTGCCAAAGCCTTGATGACGTTTGTTTTTCCTAAATAGGTCATAAGCGTCGGCGTTGTCATACACCTCTTCATCGCGATTCGCTGATGCCTGTATCGTCATCACCACCGATCCTTTCTCAATGTCAAAATCGCGAATCGTAGTATCTGATGTCACCAAACGTGAACTCGCCTGAATCGGTGCGACCCAACGAACCGATTCTTCAAAGGCTTGACTGAATAAACTCGGATCGTTCACGGCAGCATCACGCTGCTCCGGATTCGTCAGCAAGCCAAAAAGCGCCGTCATTAAAGAATCTCGTGGTTCGTTGATACCGCCACCAATCGCAATTTTTATGTTTGATACGATATGCTCATACTCGATAGGATCAGCGACCTGGGTTTGAATGCCTAGAGCGCTGTATTCAAAGTTTTTATCAGGAGACGCTATTGCCTGAGCAAGACAAGCGTTCATCTCCTCGTTCGCGGCATCCGTCTGTTCAAACAATTCAGGTAGGCCACCAAAATTACCTGCGCCATCAATTAATACCTGAGACCAGCGTGCGATGTCGCTATCAGAGGCCTGTGGAATTCCCAACACCACCGCCACACAGCGTGCAGAAAAAGGCGCCGCGAACGCAGAAAAGAAATCAATCGTCTCACCTTTTGGCAAACGATCGATGTATTCAGCCGCAATCTGTTCAATCTGATCGCTCCACACCTTCTTTACCTGCCCCGGTGACATAGACGGCATCATCGCTTTACGTAGGCGCATGTGATCATCGCCGTCTCGACGCATCAATGTCTTTGCACCAAAGGCACGTTCCATAGGCGTATTAGGATCGTCCGAACTGAAAAGCTCGGGATTCATTTTAATCGCCTGAGTATCTTTTGCTTTCGTGATCAGAATACGGCGAACAGCCGGCACATACAGAACCGGCGACTCAGCCCGCAACCGTTTATAAATAGGATACGGATCGTTTACCAGTTGATCGATCGTTATCGACTCATCAGTGGGGTATTGCATACCTTAAATTACCCAATTAGCCTATCAACAGAACGGTACAGTTACGCCGGATCTACCCGTCGAGTTACCATTATGCACACATGGGTCTCTGGATCAACGTAGAGATCATCAGCTGAATGCAAAGAATGGGTGTGCAACGAACCAAAAAGGACTTTACTCAAGCAGGGCCATTGCGGCCCTGCCTGACGGAAAATAACAACAGGATTAGGCAATCGTGATGGTGTTATCCAGATACACATCTTGAATGGCATTGAGTAGTTCAACACCTTCGGCCATTGGCTTTTGGAACGCTTTCCGGCCTGAAATCAAACCCATACCACCCGCGCGCTTATTGATCACCGCTGTGCGTACCGCCTGGGCCAGATCGTTGTCACCGGAGCCACCTCCAGAATTTATCAACCCAGCACGTCCCATATAGCAATTGGCCACTTGGTAACGCACCAAGTCAATAGGATTGTCAGAGGTTAATTCGGAATACACCTTATCGTGGGTGTTACCAAAACCGATATCCACATAGCCACCATTATTTTCAGCTTGCTTCTGCTTTACAATATCCGCCTCTATCGTCGCAGCAATGTGATTGGCCTGGCCAGTTAAGTCAGCCGACACGTGATAGTCCTTACCGTCTTTTTTAAATCCTGAATTTCTTAGGTAAGCCCATAATACCGTCACCATACCGAGCTCATGTGCACGATGAAACGCCTTAGAGATTTCTTCAATTTGTCGTCGACTACCTTCTGACCCAAAATAGATGGTCGCCCCAACAGCTATGGCACCTAGGTCGAACGCCTGCTCCACTTCTGCAAACAGAGTTTGCTCATACATCGGGGGCATCGTCAGGGTTTCATTGTGATTCAACTTAACCATAAACGGAATGCGGTGCGCGTATTTACGAGACACAGAACCCAGCACGCCCAACGTGGAGGCCACACAATTACATCCGCCCTCTATGGCTAGTTCAACGATGTTTGCCGGATCAAAATAAATGGGATTCGGGGCAAAGGACGCCCCACCCGAATGCTCGATCCCCTGGTCAACCGGTAGTATTGATACATAACCGGTGCTGCCCAAGCGACCCGAATTAAATACCTGCTGCATAGAGCGCAAAGTCGCAAGACCTCTGTCGGTCTGCACCATCACCCGGTCAACAAAATCTTCACCCGGCACATGCAGCAAGTCTTTAGGAATACCCTGGCAAGTGTGTTCTAACAGGCTTTGAGCGTCTTTGCCCAATAACGAAACGACGTCAGTCATCAATGATCCCCATACAGTTTTTTGACGGCTTATTTGCCCATCGCAGACATACAGCGGCAGGCCTCCGGCCACATTAAATAGCTATTTCACTAGCAATAATGCATTCAGGGGATTGGCGCAAGTATCGGGCCAGTCAGTCAGAATCCCGACTCTTGAGCATCTTCACGGCCGGTAGTATTTTTCCCTCAACGAATTCGAGAAAAGCGCCGCCCCCAGTGGAGATGTAAGAGACCTGCTCTTCGATGCCAAATTTATCCACTGCAGCCAGCGTATCTCCGCCGCCGGCGATAGAAAAGGCAGTCGATTCTGCAATGGATTTTGATAAGGCTTCGGTTCCACCAGCAAAAGCGTCAAACTCAAACACCCCGACAGGTCCGTTCCAAATGATGGTGTTTGCATCAGATAGCAGCTTGCCAAAACTCTGGGCGGTCTCCGGGCCGATATCCAGAATCAAATCGTCCTGTTCAACCTCATTCACCGGGACCACACGTGCCGCTGCATCGGCCGAGAATGCTTTGGCAACGACGACATCGGAAGGTACTGGAATGTCGGCGCCTCGGGACTGAGCTTTTTCCATCAATGCCTTCGCTTGGTCGGTGAGTCCTTCTTCGTACAACGATTGCCCCACCGGATGACCACTGGCCGCTATAAACGTATTAGCGATTCCACCGCCGACAATAAGTTGATCCACTTTTTCACCCAATGCCTCTAACACTGAGAGCTTAGTAGATACTTTCGAACCACCCACGATCGCCACCAACGGTTTAGCAGGATTGTGTAACGCCTTAGTTAAAGCATCTAATTCCGTGGCGAGCAGCGGCCCTGCACAAGCCACCGGTGCATAGAGCCCAACTCCATGGGTTGAGGCTTGTGCACGATGCGCCGTTCCAAACGCATCCATCGCATAGACATCGCACAACTGAGCATATTGCCGTGCAAGAGCCTCATCGTCGGCCTTTTCTCCGACATTAAAACGCACGTTTTCGAGCAAAGCGACTTGCCCATCTTCCAACTCCGGCACCACATCTAGATAGTTAGTAATTAGTGGCACCGGTTGACCCAAAAGCTCTGACAGCTTGGCCGCCACTGGTGCTAACGAATCCGCTGCTGATGGCTCTCCTTCGGTAGGCCTACCCAGATGCGACATAACCATGACTTTCGCACCGGCCGAAATCGCATACTGCAACGTATGAAGAGAAGCTCGTATGCGTTTGTCTGAAGTAATCACGCCCTCATCAATCGGCACATTTAAATCTTGCCGAATGAGCAGCCGCTGACCGGCAAGCGGTTGAGTCGTCATTAACTTCATAAGTAAATTAAGCCTTCATTAACGCCTGAGCGGTGTCGAGCATACGACAGGAGAAACCCCACTCATTATCGTACCAGCTACACACTTTCACTAGGTTCCCATCGAGTAATCGTGTCAAATTTGCGTCAAAGTTTGAAGAGGTGCTGGTGTGGTTGTAATCAATCGACACCAATGGTGCCTCACTATAACCAATGACTTTTCCATCGGCAGCCGCCTTCATGATGCTGTTGATCTCGTCCACAGAGGTTTCCCTTCCCGCTTTGAACGTTAGATCAACGATGGAGACATTCAATGTTGGCACTCGCATAGCAAAGCCATCAAGCTTACCCACCAGCTCCGGCAGCACTAGTCCTACAGCAACCGCCGCACCCGTGGTCGTGGGGATCATTGACATAGTCGCTGATCGTGCTCGGCGCAAATCGCTGTGATACGAATCTGCCAACACCTGGCCATTGGTATACGCATGCACGGTGGTCATCAATCCCGATTCAATTCCCACGGCATCATTCAGCGCTTTGGCCATCGGTGCTAAGCAGTTCGTTGTGCATGAAGCATTAGAGATTATCTGGTCAGACGATTTGAGCACACCCTCGTTCACCCCAAACACCACCGTGGCGTCGACCTCGCCTTTGGCAGGCGCTGAGATAATCACTTTTTTAGCGCCCGCCGCTAAGTGCATTCCAGCTTTTTCACGATCCCGAAAGTGTCCGGTACATTCCAGAACGACATCAACGTCGAGGTCTTTCCATGGCAGTTTGGAAGGATCACGCTCTGCGAACACCTTGAATCGGTCCCCATTGACAATCAGGTCTTGACCATCCACCGAAACATCGGCGTTAAAGGTGCCGTGAGTGGTGTCGTATTTAGTCAGATGAGCGTTGACATCTGGGGCGCCCAAATCGTTGATGGCCACAACATCAAATTGATCTGTCAGCCCTTGCTCGACGATTGCCCTTAAAATATTTCGGCCAATACGCCCATATCCGTTGAT
Source organism: Gammaproteobacteria bacterium (assembly GCA_019634245.1). Next base: position 4,559 of record JAHQVR010000126.1, on the reverse strand, counting down.
AGCAACTTTAATCGCCATACTTTATTTAACCTCTATAGTTGTTGTAGTTTTTTAGCCAAGTTTTCGGCAGTAAATCCAAAATGAGAAAATGCATCGGATGCCGGTGCAGATTCGCCAAAGGTGTCTATACCCATCACGTCACCGGTCAGGCCGACGTACTTGCGCCACAGATCACTGCTACCAGCCTCCACCGCAACTCGCTTAGTAATATCAGGTGGCAAAACCGCTTCTTGGTAACTGGCATCTTGCGAATCGAACACCTGAGTGTTAGGCATTGACACAACACGCGTAGCGAGTCCGTTGTCGTTTAACAACGCTGCCGCCTCCATCGCCAAACTCACCTCTGACCCCGTTGCAATTAATATCGCCTCTGGCGTTTTGTCTGGCTCATACAGCACATAAGCTCCACGTGAAATATTCTTTATCTGTTCATCGTCGCGAGATTGATGCTGCAACGTTTGGCGACTGAACACCAGGCTGCTTGGGCCGTCGGTTCGTTCAATGGCTTGCTGCCAGGCAACGGCAGATTCCACAGAATCGCACGGTCGCCATAACGACATGCGTGGCATCAACCGCAGCGTTGCCATTTGCTCAACAGGTTGATGTGTTGGACCATCTTCCCCCAGACCAATGGAGTCGTGTGTAAATACGAATATATTCGGTAGGCCCATCAGAGCCGCCATGCGAAGAGCGTTGCGAGCATATTCTGAAAACATTAAAAAGGTCGCTGAATAGGGCTTCAAGCCACCGTGCAACACGACGCCATTAGCAATGGCTGCCATTCCAAATTCGCGCACGCCATAGTAAACGTAGTTGCCTGCAGGATCATTTTGTATACCGACCGAACCACTCCACAGGGTGTTGTTCGAGCCTGCCAAATCCGCAGATCCACCCAGTAATTCTGGAAGCAGTGGGCCAAAACCATTTAACGCATTCTGCGAAGCCTTACGCGACGCGATACTCTCTGCCTTTTCAACTACTTCACTGATATAACCCGACGATTCCTCAGCCCAATTCGCCGGTAAATTACCCAGCATTCGACGTTCAAACTCTGCAGCGAGTTCTGCATGCTCCGAGCGATACTTATCAAACGCCATCTGCCAGGTGGCTTCAGCCTGTGTGCCTTTATCACTGGCATTCCAAGCTTCATAAATAGAATTGGGAATCACAAACGGCTCGTGTGGCCAGTTCAGCTCTTGTCGAACCAAGGCAATTTCATCGTCACCCAAAGGCGCACCATGACTACTTTCTTTGCCGCCCTTGTTCGGAGACCCAAAACCGATGGTGGTCTGACAACAAATCAACGTAGGCTTTTCAGTGGATTGTTTCGCTTTACTCAGAGCGTTCAAAATCGCCTCGGCGTCATGCCCATCAACATTCGAGATCACTTCCCAGCCATAACTCTCAAATCGCTTGACTGTATCGTCGGTAAACCACCCTTCCACTTCACCGTCGATAGAAATTCCATTGTCGTCGTAGATACCTATCAATTTGCCAAGTTTCAAAGTGCCCGCCAGCGAACAGACTTCGTGGGATATCCCTTCCATCAAACATCCGTCACCCATAAATACGTAGGTAAAGTGATCGACGATCTCATGCCCCGGCTGGTTGAACTGGGCGGCCAGAGTACGCTCGGCCATCGCCATACCCACGGCATTGGCAACACCCTGCCCCAACGGCCCTGTGGTCGTCTCTACACCGGGTGCATAGCCATATTCGGGGTGCCCCGGGGTTTTCGAATGCAGCTGCCGAAAATTTTTCAATTCTTCTATGGGCAATTCGTAGCCCGATAGATGCAAAAGGGAATAAAGCAACATTGATCCGTGGCCGTTGGATAACACGAAGCGATCACGATTGGGCCAGTTCGGATTATTGGGATTGTGGCTAAGGAAATCATTCCAGAGCACTTCGGCAATGTCCGCCATGCCCATGGGAGCACCAGGATGGCCTGATTTTGCCTGTTGGACCGCATCCATGCTCAAGGCTCGGATGGCATTAGCTAGCTCACGGCGGTTGGCCATGGTGTGATTCCTCACGTTGGTTGTGTCGTTTGAGCAAGCGTCGGAGACGCCTATTATGATGTAACAAAGCTACATATTGATGAAGGAGCCTTTCAAACCTTGTGACGCACCCCCAACTTCTCTTGGTATATCGCCAAGAGGCCCCATTCTACCTGCGTCTAGGGCCTGCGAATTAACTAATACTTTCAGGCTACTGAGCGCTATACAAATTAAGCCCAGCACAGTAAAATAGCGGGTTAGCCTCACCAAAGAGATCTATGACGTGACCAAGCCAATGGCAATGGATAAAAACCAGCAGACCAACCTCAAGGATCTGATCGCTAAGGGCAAGGAGCAAGGCTATCTAACCTACGCCGAGGTCAACGACCACCTCCCCGACGGCATTGTCGACCCAGAGCAGGTTGAAGAGATCATCGCCATGATCGGCGATATGGGCATCACCGTGGGCGAAGTCGCCCCCGAATCGGACACGCTGATCCTCAACGACTCGAGCACCAGCGCCGACGAAGACGCCGCCGATGAAGCTGCCGCCGTGCTGGCCACTGTCGATGGCGAGTTTGGCCGCACCACCGATCCGGTACGTATGTATATGCGTGAAATGGGTACGGTCGAGCTGCTCACTCGCGAAGGTGAGATTGAAATCGCCAAGCGCATCGAAGATGGCCTGCTTCAGGCCTTGACCGCCCTTGGCTGCTACCCCGAAACCATCAACCTGTTGCTAGAACGTTATCAACAAGTCGTTGATGAGCAAACTCGCCTAAGCGATGTCATCGTCAATTTTCGCGAACTCGATGACACCATTCAACAGGCACAAACTCCGGCAGATAAAGCTGAAGCGGCCGATGATGAGCCAGTGGATACCGGGCCTGATGTCGAAGAAGTGAATCGCCGCATGAAAGCGTTGGCGCGTGAATACGCCAAGGCGTTAAAACTGATAGACGCTTCTGGCGGTATCCAGGATGACAAAGGCAAGGCCGCTATGGAGAAGGTCTCCAAGATCTTCTTAGAGTTCAAATACTCCCCGGCTTTCGTTGCCACCATTACTTCCGGCCTGCGTGGTCAGGTAGATCGCATTCGCTCGTTAGAAAGACAAGTTCGCGACATCTGCATTAAGAACTGCAAAATGCCTCGTGATGTCTTCATCGATTCTTTCCCGGGCAATGAAACGAATGAAAAGTGGGTTGAAAGCGTTCTAAAAACCAAAAAGCCCTACTGTGATGCGATTAAAGAGCATCAACCTGAAATTGAGATGCTCCAACAGCGCATTCAACAGATTTGCGTCAGCGGCATGCTACCGATCACCTCGCTCAAAGAAATCAACCGTCGTATGTCTATCGGTGAAGCAAAAGCTCGCCGAGCGAAGAAAGAAATGGTTGAAGCCAACTTACGCTTGGTGATTTCCATTGCGAAGAAGTACACCAACCGCGGACTGCAATTCCTGGATTTGATTCAGGAAGGCAACATCGGTTTGATGAAAGCGGTCGATAAATTCGAATACCGTCGTGGCTATAAGTTTTCAACCTACGCGACCTGGTGGATTCGTCAGGCCATCACCCGTTCGATTGCCGACCAGGCACGCACCATTCGAATTCCGGTGCACATGATTGAAACGATCAATAAGCTCAACCGAATCTCCAGGCAAATGCTTCAAGTGATGGGCCGCGAAGCCACCCCTGAAGAGCTGGCTGAAAAGATGGATATGCCAGAAGACAAGATTCGTAAAGTATTGAAGATTGCCAAAGAGCCGATCTCCATGGAAACACCGATCGGGGATGATGAAGACTCTCACTTGGGCGACTTCATTGAAGACAACAATATCTTGTCACCTGTGGAAACCGCCACCGGCTTAGGTTTAGGCGAAACTACTCACGAAGTGTTGGCTAGCCTGACACCGCGCGAAGCGAAAGTGCTGCGAATGCGTTTTGGAATTGACATGAACACCGACCACACATTGGAAGAAGTGGGCAAGCAATTTGATGTAACGCGTGAGCGTATACGTCAGATTGAAGCAAAAGCACTAAGAAAGCTTCGCCACCCTACTCGTTCGGAGCAGTTGCGCAGTTTCTTGGACAGTTCAGAACAGCAGTAAAAATTGGAAGGAGCATTCCCGCGCCTGCGGGAATGCAGTAAACTTGCAAATAGGCGCCTGGAGTATTCTACTCTGACCGCCCCACTTCATTACACGGGCCTGTAGCTCAGTTGGTTAGAGCAGGGGACTCATAATCCCTTGGTCGCAGGTTCGAGTCCTGCCGGGCCCACCACTTTTTGTATACCCTTCCCCTCTTAAGCCGTGGACCATATATTGTCCGGATCGGACAAGTATTGGTCCCGCTAGAACCATATGATGTCCGGGTCTACGTTTCGATCGCTGTAACTCTCTAAAAATCATAAGAATAATTGTGAACCATATTTTGTCCGGCGATAATTAAGGCGCTTCTTAGTTGTTGATTTGAACAAAGTTGAGGACCATATGTTGTCCGCATGTCTGGGGTTTGTAATCAATGTGAATACAAGGCAGAAAGCACTACTATGCTTTCT
>JAHQVR010000125.1 GCA_019634245.1 Gammaproteobacteria bacterium | reverse complement strand
TCATCAAGGGCGTGGTACCGACTATCGCAAACAGATGATAGAGATGCACATATCGGAAATCGGTTTTTGCTCTGGACACTCAGCTTCTGGCGTGTACGTTGATGAAAACGCCCGCACCACTATCCAAGGGCTGTATGCCGCTGGGGACATGGCTAATGTTCCACATAACTATATGTTAGGTGCGTTTACCAACGGAGCCATTGCGGGTGAAGACGCCATAGACTTCGCCGCGGAGGTAGATTTTGCAGCTTACGATCAATCTGAGGTCGAAAAAGAACGCACACGGGTTCTAGCTCCTACAAAACGCGAAGATGGCATCCCACCAAATCAAATTGAATATAAAACAAGACGGCTTGTGAATGACTATCTACAACCACCCAAAGTAACCGCGAAGATGGAGTTGGCGCAGCAACGATTCGCCGAGGTGCGGGAAGATATGGACACTGGCATGTACGTTCGCAATGCTCATGAGCTCATGCGATCGCTTGAAGCCTCAACTATTTTAGATTGTGCAGATATGGCCGCTCATGCGTCTCTCTACCGACAGGAAAGTCGATGGGGCCTGTATCACAATCGAGTGGAGTACGATCGGAATGATGAAGACTGGTTCTGTCATACGTTACTTACACGTGATGAAAACGGCTTGCCCAGTAGCAGTAAACAAGCGGTGAAACCATACATCGTAGAAATCGATGATGAAGAAAAAGACGCATACAACCATCAACGCGTCACCGTAGCAGAATAGTTTACGCACGAACTATAAACACAAGAGATCTGACCATGCCTTTAGCCCAATCTGTATCAACTGTTCCCGTCGTTGTGAATGATGACCTATGCATTGCGGACAAGGGGTGCACTGTCTGTGTCGATGTTTGCCCTTTGGACGTACTACGAATCACCGAGTTAGCTGACGGTGTAAAAACCGCAAAAATGGAATACGACGAATGCTGGTACTGCATGCCATGTGAAGCGGACTGCCCCACCGGAGCAGTAAAAGTTAATCTTCCCTACCTACTGAAGTAGACGACTATGAGCACGCTTTTCGAAGACTATGTCGACATATCTGACCTAGCGTTAGATTTAGATGATGATGATGCCGGCGCTCGAATTATGGCAGTAATTGAGCTGACTGATACGGCAGACCCAGCGGTAATTCCATATCTAGCAAAAGCCATCAAAGATAGTGATGTAGGCGTAAGAAAACAGGCGGCCATAGCCTTGACAGATTTCGACGGTGTCGAAACCGCGCAAGCATTGGTCGACGCATTGACCGATGCGGATGAAGGGGTGAGAACAGCTGCGGCTGTTAGCTTGACTGAACTTAAAGATCCAAAGGCGGGTGACGCCATATTGCCTAGCCTGTCTAGTGACAACGAATTTGTACTTACATCCTGCTTGGGTGGCATCAAAGAACTTAGACGCGCCGATGCCATGGGTCCTGCTATCAAGGCGTTATCGCACGATTCTGCAACGGTTAGAAGTCATGCGGTCAATACCATAGGATGGTTACAAGACAATACCTCCCTACCGGCACTTCGTGGCGCAGCGGCAGACAGAGATGCCGCCGTCCGTAGAGCTGCGCTAACAGCACTTGGTTTTAGCAACTCTGAGCATGCTGAGCAAATTCTAATTAAGGGTTTGGAAGATGAAAACTGGCAGGTGCGCGAAGCAGGTGCAGAAACACTGACCAAGTGCGGAACCGAGAAATGCATTCAACCCCTCGTTAACGCACTGGACGATGACTACTGGCAGGTCTGTCTTAAGGCGGTACGTACATTGGGGAAGCTATCTGCATCCGAAGCAGCAATGAAGATTGGAGAAATGATGCAAATTCCCGTGCCGAATCTTCGTAAAGAATGCGCAGCTGCGCTCGGAGAGCTGGCGGTCGCGGGCACTGAACGATTTCTGGAGCCGTTCGTTGATGATGATGATCCAGATGTCAGAAAAAACGTTCGATGGGCACTGGGAAAAATCAACAGTCACTAAACACCAAAAGGCTAGTCTCGTTGTGTTTTCTTTGCATCAACGTCGCTCGACTGGTCAGTGACTGGAATACCCACAAAACCAAAATTCCATCAAGTGCTTCACCGGAAGTACGCTTCAAAAGTTTCCACCGCACTAGATAGATCTCCCCAATGGCGTTTGGAACGGGTGTAGACATGTCGTATTTCGGAGCTTGTCGATGCGATCCATTCCAGATCGTCAAATATCCCTACAGGTACCGAGCGTATATCTGAGCGAACCTCCAAAGTAAGGCCAAGATTGGTCCCACAGCCGACACAGAAATGCATATCTAGCCACCGGTTGGTTTCATCTGAATAATGACGATGCGCTTTCATGCTATCGCCGGAAAATTGCACATTATTTTTTAAAAACACCGTTTCAACGCCAAATGCGGTACCCGTTCGTCGCTGACACCAAGTACAGTGACACACCGTTATTCGTTCAGGAATGCCAAGTGATTTAAAGCGAACTGACCCGCACACACAGCCCCCGTACTGTTCTATTAAGCTGTTCGATGTCATAGCCCTTCCTTGAGGTGACAGCTGATGGCTCGTCCAGTGTGTCGATAGGTTAGTTGCGGTATATCAGACTTACATTCAGGCATCACATAGGGGCAGCGAGGGTGAAAATGGCAACCTTTCGGAGGGTTAAGCGGTGAGGGGATTTCGCCCGCAATAGGGGTGAAGTTTCGTTTGCGTTGATCAAGCCTCGGCACTTCTGCTAATAAAGCTCTCGTGTAGGGATGAAGCGGGTTTTCGAATAAGGCTTCTGTCGTAGCTGCCTCCACTACTCGGCCTAAATACATAATAACGATGCGATCAGCAATGTGCTCGACCACGCTAAGATCGTGCGATATAAAGAGATATGTTAAATCAAATTGTTCGCGCAAATCCATGAAGAGATTTAATACTTGCGCTTGAATCGAAACATCAAGAGCAGCGATAGCTTCATCACACACTAAGAACCTGGGTTTAACTGCAAGCGCTCGACCGATACCTATGCGTTGTCGCTGTCCTCCTGAAAACTGGTGCGGGTAGCGTTTTTTCAATGAAGGATCCAGGCCAACCTTCATCATGACATCATCAACGTAGTCAGACAAACTCGCACGGTCTGAAAGACCATGAACCAAGGGAGCTTCACCAATGATTTGTTCGACTCGCATTCTAGGGTTCAAACTAGCAAATGGATCCTGAAAGATCATTTGTACAGCCAATGCAGTCGCTTTTTTTTCGGTGTTGCTCATCTGGGCGGTATTTTTTCCGTCAATAAAAACCGTACCCGCGGTTTGAGGCAGAATGCCGGCAATCATACGTCCAAGCGTTGATTTACCGCAGCCTGATTCGCCCACCAGCCCCACGACCTCACCTGAGTTAATACTGAGATCAACATTGTCAACCGCATGCACGATCTCTTCGTGCATGTTGGCTCCCAATCGTTGAGCAATTTTTCCTGCAAAGTCCAGTCGTTTGATAAATTTCTTAGACAGACCTTTGGCTTCCATAATGGGCGTCATACTGGCACCTTCACCTGTTGCGGATGAAAGCAACGAATTTCATGACCACTGTCGTCGATGGAGATTTGCGGCGGGCTGACACACAGGTCACTGCGGTGTGTACAACGATCTCCAAACGCACATCCTTCCGGCAATGCCAGCATGTTGGGCGTCATGCCAGGAATCTGAGTCAATTTCTGGCCCCTGCGATTCGCGGAGGGCACAGAACCTAGCAGCCCAATAGTGTAAGGATGGCGAGGATTATCAATCACATCGTCTGTCTGCCCGGCTTCCACGATCCTACCGGCATACATCACAGCGATTCTGTCAGCCAGTCCAGCCACAACGGCTAGATCATGAGTAATCCAGATAAGGGCCGTACCTCGTTCTCGACAGAGTGTCTGCGCCACATGAACAATCTGCGCCTGAATAGTTACATCAAGGGCTGTTGTCGGCTCATCCGCAATTAGCAGATCGGGGTCATTCAAAAAAGCGATTGCAATAGCCACCCGCTGTCGCATACCACCTGAAAGCTGATGAGGATACGCCCGCAGCCGCTGCTCTGGGCTTGGAATGCCAACCTGTGCCAATCCATCCCTTGCACGCACCCAGGCCTCTTTGCGGGTCACCTTTTCATGCGCTTGTATGGCTTCTATCATCTGTGTGTCGATACGAAGCACCGGATTCAACGTCATCATGGGATCCTGAAAGATCATCGCAATACGGGATCCCCTTAACGTCTGCATGTTTTGCGATTGCATTTCTACAAGATCATCTCCCTGAAAGAAAATGTTGCCTTCAACAATTCGTCCAGGCGGATCGACGAGACCAAGAATGGAAAATCCGGTAACGGACTTTCCCGAGCCGGACTCACCCACCAAACCCATAACCTCTCCTCGATCGAGGCGGAAGCTAACGCCGTCGACGGCACGCACAACCCCCGCTCTGGTGAAAAAGTGGGTCTTTAATCCCTCCACCGATAAAACCGTCAACGTTTTAATCTCGGGTTTAAGACATCGCGCAGTTGATCTCCCACCAGGTTGATCGAAACGATGGTGATAAGAAGTGCAAACCCTGGGAAAAAGCTGATCCAATATCGCCCCGACATCATGTATTCAAAACCATTTGAAATCAGAACACCCAGCGAAGGTTCTGTCTGGCGAAGTCCAACGCCTAGAAAGCTAAGCGTTGATTCGAGTGCAATGGCTGACGCCGTTTGCACCGTACCAATAACAATCAGTGGTGCCAGACAATTCGGCAGCACATGCCGAAACACAATCCGTGCATTTGATAAAGCCAGACAACGAGCCGCCTCAACGTACTCTCTGGCGCTTTCCACCAAAGCGGTAGCCCGCACAGTGCGTGCATAGTAGGCCCATTGAGCCGCCACCAGAGCGATTATAATTTTATCGATACCACGGCCCAGTATGGCAACCAATACCAGGGCTATAAGCACTGCAGGGAAAGATAGTTGAATATCAACAGCCCGCATAATAAATGCGTCCACCCGGCCTCCGGTGTAAGCAGCCGTAAGCCCAATCACGGTACCGATAATCAGCGCAATGAACCCAGCCGCCAGCCCGACAGTTAATGAAATGCGAATGCCATATAAAATCGCTGAATATAGATCGCGACCGGCACCGTCCGAACCCAGCCACATGGTGTAGCCGGTATAAGCTTCTGAACCCGGAGGTAACTTGCCATCGAGCACATCAACCTGAGCCAGATCGTACGGATTCTGTGGGGTTATCCACGGCGCTAGAATGGCCAAAGCGACAATGATCACTAGAACAATGAGCGCTGCAACCGCGATATAGCTTTCACAGAATTCTGACCAGAATCTCTGTAGCGGTGTTTCCCTAAGCACATTGACCGATGTATTCATATACCTTGATCTCTGAGCCGCACCCGTGGATCTAGAATCGAATAGAGAATATCCACTATCAGATTGATAACCACAAAAAACAGCACAATAATCATCAGGTAGGCAACGACTACGGGCCGATCAAGCTGTAACAAAGAGTCTATCAAGAGCTTACCCATCCCCGGCCAGGCAAAAATAGATTCCGTGACCACCGAGAAAGCCAATAGCCCACCAAACTCGAGCCCGAGCACCGTTACTATGGGTATGAGAATGTTTTTCATCAAATGCACACTGATAACCCGGGACTCCTTTAAACCCTTGGCTCTTGCAAACTTGATGTAGTCCTGGTGCATCGTTTCTCGCACACCTGCTCGAGTGAGTCTGATGACCAAACTGATATTGGTCAGTGCCAGATTCAGCGCTGGAAGAAACAAATGACTCAGCCCATCCCGCGTCCACAAACTCGATTCAATTCCAAGAAACACAGCAGTGTCGCCGCGACCCGTAGATGGTAGCCAGCCAAGAATCACCGCAAACAACATGATCATCATGAGACCCACCCAAAACGTCGGTAACGAGAAACCGAGTATGGAACCCGCAATAATGCCCTTAGAGATTTTTTTATCCGGGTAAAGCCCTGCATACAGGCCAAGAGGAATACCGAGCAAAATAGCCATTAGCAGGGAAAGCAGCGCCAACTCAACCGTAGCGGGCATATGCTGCAGGATTAATTTAAGCGCAGGTTCACCAAAAATAAACGACTTGCCAAAGTCGCCGGAAGCCACACCTTTCAAGAAGTAGAGGTACTGTTCAGCAATCGGCCGATCAAGACCGAGTGACTGTATGGTTCGTTCGATTTCGGCTTGATCTGCATCCGGACTGATCAGCATATCGACTGGGTCGCCGATAACATTGACTCCAAAGAATACGATCACCGACATCAACATGACGACCAGAACAGCCTGGAGAAGACGCCGAATAATGAAGGCTGTCATGGGGTATTCGCTGAGAGTTCAGTTGTAGGACACGGGGGCCGTTACTAGCACCCCCGCATCCCGGTGACTTACAACGTCACTCTTTCTCCACACCAATCGCAAGTGTGTATTCATCTGTACGGGCAACGTATTTGAGACCTTTTTTAGTACCCCAAGTACTCACCTGGTAGTGCGTTGGAATTATGGCAACATCCTCTATCGCCATCTCGGTAGCCTTGGCCAGCAGGTCTTGTCGTTTAGCATCATCTACTGTACTCAGAGCAGTTTCAAGCATGGCATCAAAATCGGCATTTGAATATCGTCCACGGTTTGAAGAGCCCCAGCCCTTGTCGGGAGTGTGAGTTGCGATTAATGATTTTAACGGTGACGAGGCCTCGCCCGATCCTGCACCCCAGCCCACAAGAATAAAGCTGAACTCAGGTGTGTCATTGGGTCCGCCTTTTGATGCACGTCCAAAGTACACAGACCGTGGCATCGTTTCAACGGCAGTCTTGATACCAATACGAGTTAGCATCTGACCTATAGCCTCGGCAATTTTCGCATCGTTGATGTATCGATCGTTTGGTCCATGAATGGTCAGTTCGAACCCGTCTGGATAGCCTGCGGCGGCAAGCATTTCTTTAGCACCTTCGGGATCATACTCAACCGGTTCGAGATTCTCTGAAACGCCAAAGAATCCGTCTGGCAGAAGTTGACCTGCTTTTATTGCAATGCCTTCCATTACACGATCAACAATCGCATCGCGATTGATTGCCATGGAAATTGCTTTACGGACTTCTAGTTTTTGCAACGGATTTTCGATTGCCCCACCTCCATTCGCCTTAACAAACGGAGAGTCCGCACGATCGTGGTCAAGATGCAGATAGATGACTCGATTGGATACCCCTTGACTCAAACTGACGTCATCGTTTTTTTCCAGTGTTGCAACATCAGTGGTTGGCACTGAGGCAATGACATCGACATCGCCGGCTAACAATGCAGCCACGCGTGATGGGCCGGATTTGATTGGCTTGAAAGTCACTTTTGTCCAAATTGGCTTCTCACCCCAATAGTCGTCATTGCGTTCAACGACAATTGAATCGCCCGGCTTGTAGCTGACAAATTTAAAGGGGCCCGTACCCACGGCTGCAGTACCATCGTTGTACTCCGCTGTGGTGCCCTGGCAGCCCCCCTCGTCAGATACAATAGTAACTGTCGAGACATCGTTGGCCATCAATGGATAAGGAGCTTCTGATTTGAAGTGAATGGTGTAGTCATCAACCTTTACTGCCGTTTTACCCTTGGTATAAGTAGCAAACGAAGACGGAGAGTTGGGCACATTGGGCGCACGATCCCAGGTGCACACAACGTCATCGGCAGTGAAGTCACTGCCATCGTGGAACTTTACACCTTCTCGCAGTTTAAATTCCCAAGTAAGGTCGTCAATCGGCTTCCACGAAACGGCAAGCCCCGGTTCAAGTTGTTGCAATTCATTCTGTAGAATAAGCCGATCAAACACATGACGCGCAAAGGCATTGTTCGGTCCGAGGTTATGAAAGTGAGGGTCAATCGCAGTGGGTTCTGACGCGAGACCAATAGTGAGTTCTTCCGACCAAACCTGACCAGTTAACATCGCTGAGGCCAGTAACGCCCCAAAACTAATTTTTTTAATCATAATTTTTCCCTTTATTGAACTTATTCAACACAATTGATGCATATGTCATCCAGCAATTCAAGGCGACAATTCGATACTAACAACCCAAAATACAATTCGCAAAGTAATCAGAGACAGGCGGCTAAAATCACCCAGACTCATGGCCAGCAAGCATCCGAATCGAGTGGAAAACTCGGCCGCGGCACATTTTTAAGTGGCCAGCGCTCTAGCACAGGCGATGTCAGCCCCACAGTATCGATCTCGAACACCTGTTCTGCAGGAAACCACGGCAGAAAACCTGCCCTAAAATGTCCGCGGGATTTAACGACGACAGTGTGCGCGTTCCCAATATCGAGATCGAACATTTCAAACAGAACTGGATCTGCCGTTTGTGTGCGGTCAGAAATGATCACCACCTTTATGCCACTGATATCAATGAGCGCGCACAGGCCGAGCTTTAGCCTTCGCCCTGCCAACAATCCCAGACGACCTGTGACATCACCTTCTCGGAGAGCAACCACAGTAGCCTGCGTTGAAAAAGGGGTATCCCATTGTTCCCATGCTTGCTCGCCTTTGTTGCGATTAAAACGGGCGGTAAAACTCCCACCAATACCCACTTCATGTGCTTCCTTGGCAAGCGCTTCGTCAAAGAAGGATCCGTCTAGAACGTTCTCTACTCCCGCTTCGACTAACGCCGATAGGAGTTCGGTTGTTCGTCCCGAGCCGCCCCCACCTGGATTGTCCCCGGCGTCTGAATAAATCACAGGCTCCCGTTGCTTATCAAGCGCTTTGGAAACAGCATCCTCAATCGGCATTAAAGAGCGAACAAATCGAGCCCGCATCTGCCAAGCCATTGTGGCAATTTCCTGAGCCAAAGCCTCTGCGGCTGTTTGATCATCGCGAGCAGTTACCACAATGGAGATGCCATTATTCGGTACATCGGAAAAAATGAAGTTACCAAAAATCGAGACATTTAAAATATCACCTGCCAGTTCGGCCTGACGCTTCTGTCCAAAATCGATCAACTCACCGTAAGGACCGGATGCCGTTAGCAGGCTCACTGAAGCTGGAGCTAGAGGCAGCTTTACATGGGCGACTTTGGGTGTCGCTAAGCCTGCCAGAATGCGACGCAATGAGAAGGCCGCTTCCTCACCTCGTTCGATCATGTCCACATGCGGATTAGTTCTATAACCGCAAACCAAATTTACAGAGCTAGTGGTTGCATCTGAAATGTTCCCGTGTAGATCCAGCGTTTGCACTATGGGAACGTGGGCTCCAACGTTTTTTCGTACCAGAGTGGCAAGCTCGCCATCCGGATCATCAAGATGCGTGGCTACCATTGCGCCGTGGTGACATAGATACACAGCATCTACTGGTTCTTCCAGGCCCAATAGAATGTCGTTCCTGTATTCTTCAAACACCTGTTCCTCAACAGGACCATGCGGGTGGCTAGCCGCTAGAAGGATAGGCACTGGTGTCCAAGGTCCCGTTGCGTCCATAGCTCGTACAAATGCTGCAAATTCTTTTGCAAGTGCTGGAGTGTCGGAGCGCGCCTCTGATAAAAGTTCATCGCCTTGAAGCCAGGTGAGGCTTTCGAAATCGGCCCGATCAGCAGGTCTGGCATAACGATTTGACTCAAGGATCATACCCATTAATGCCACACGAGGAGGGGCCATTGCGGTCAAACTTCGCGCTCTACTATGGGAGGCTTTACATCGTCAGGTAAAGGCGATACATAGGGTGTTTTTTCAAGATGTGCCCGATGTTCAGCCCAGGCCGCGTTGCGCAGCGTCTGATCTTCAATGGTCCTTTTGGCCGTAGCGGCCATCACTTTAGCTGCATAGATCATCCCTTTATGTGCAGCCGGCGCCTTCCCTTGCGCCACCGTTTGCCAGGTGTGAAACGGCGTGCCCACAGCACAAGTAGCGATACGAGCCTGAACAGTGGGCACGGCCCAACTGGTGTCACCAACATCAGTTGAACCCTCACCACCAGCACCAGGTAGATCCAAGGGTGCAATAAAATCACAGAGTGCAAGCTCTTTCTCGGGCGGCGGCATACCACACCGTCGGAATGACACTTCAATATCTTCATCAGTGAGCGTTTTCTGAATTTCCCGGGCAAAGGCTCGATCATTGTCGTCGAACTCCACTGGACCCAAGCGTTCCAGTTCATCCTGCATAGCTTCCTCTAGAGGCCGGTTGCCCAAAAGATTCGACACACCCGAAAATACTTTAGCCTCGACAGTGGTCTCAGTCATTAGAGCCGCACCCTCGGCTATTTTTTTCACTCGCTCGACTAATGATCTCATACCGGGTAGGTCACGCGCCCGAATCAACTGCCTTACGGTGGCGCTGTGCTGCACTACATTTGGTGCAACACCTCCGGCATCAAGATACGCATAGTGCACTCGCGCATCATCTGGCATATGTTCACGCATATAGTTAACACCCACATTCATCAACTCGACAGCATCCAGTGCGCTGCGACCCAGCTCCGGTGCGGCAGCTGCGTGAGCGGCCTTGCCATGAAAGGTGAAATCGATTCGTGAATTGGCCAGTGAGTTTGCTTTGTTAACACACGTAAACGTAGCCGGGTGCCAAGATATAGCCAAATCTACATCATCGAATAGCCCATCTCTAACCATAAACCCTTTAGCAGCTCCACCTTCTTCTGCCGGACATCCATAGTATCGAACGCGTGCCTTAATCCCTTTTTCTTCAATCCAATCTTTTACAGCCGTTGCCGCCAACAGTGCTGCCGAGCCTAAAAGATTATGACCACACCCATGTCCGTTACCACCGGCTTCCAGTGGTTTCGGTTCCGCAACTCCAGGTTCTTGACTCAGATAAGGCAGTGCATCGTATTCGCCCAGGATGGCAATCACTGGTCCTTCTTCGCCTGCCTCACCCAATACGGCGGTGGGAATTCCCGCCACCCCTTCAGAAACACGGAAGCCCTGTGTGTCCAACATCGCTTTGTGCTCTGCAACGGATTGGTACTCGTTGTAGAGAGTCTCAGGAATATCGAATACACGATCAGACAGGCCAACAAAAGCATCGCTATGATTGTCAACATATTCCCAGATAACATTTGAGTTTTTCATCAATCTACTCCTGTTACACAACTAGCAACCAGCGCTCAACAGGACCAGTTAACATGAAAAACCGAGAATAGGCAATAGATTTGAAGCTCCTTCCGACGACACCTTTACTATTCATTTGTAAGACGTGCTTTCGGAGCTACCATACACACAGGTACAGGCCTGTTCTTCTGATAGTTGGGAACGGCACTCTAACGATGTGCCACTAACACACTAAGGCCAAATGGGGCTAAAACCAACGCATACCGGCGTAGGGGTTTTCTTTAAGAGTATCCAATCGCGTTTGCAATGATCCAACGTGCAATTCAAGTTTGTGGCCATCGGGATCCAGAAAATAAAACGAATCACCCTCACTGCTGTTTTCCTTCCATTGCTGTACGCCCTCGGCAACAAGAATCTTCTTACAAATCGAAAACTCTTCATCTGATACGCCAAAAGCGAAATGTGTGTAATCCGACTTGCTACAAACATTATCCAACGATAGGCAGAGCCAGAGCGACCCAAGAGTCAGATAAGCGCCTTGATCCCAAATAACATGGACGTCGAAGCCCAGTAATTTCTGATAAAAATGCACGGACTGGTCAATTCCAGTAACGGCTAGAGTAATGTGATTAAGCCCTGAGATCATAAAATTAGCAAACTAGTAGAAACCGATTACACGTCAGAGTCTTCTGGAAAAACGCACCATGGTGTCCAATGTTTTAATTGCAGCTCTGACCAAAGGTAATCCGGTTACCATCAGGATCAGCCACCGAGAACTCTTTCATTTTCCATGTCTGCACCACTGGCTCCATGGTAATTCCAGAGGGTGATTGTAACGTTAGACCGTTGTTTATCAAGGATTTGTAGATCTGATCGATATCGTTAACGCGCACATACAGGACACTACCGAATACGCCGTCACCAGCGTGCTGTGATAGATGAACAAAACTTTCTTCTCTTTTAAGAAAGGCATACATAGACATAAAAGAATTCGGGTCTTTGTCGGGTGCCTGTACCACCTCAAAGTCCATCAATCTGGTATAGAAATCTAAAGATTCTTTGATATCACTACATTTTATAAACGGTTCAATAGCCATATACTACTCAATAACGCTTTAACTGTTCTGGTTCTTGGGATTGATTCCGATTGGCCGTTTTATAATTGGACTCCGAGACAATAATTACTGATAGTACTCAATGTCGTCTTCGCAGCGCAGTCTATCATTCATCATAGTGATTTAAAGTATCGCGCCACAGGCCACCTTTGGTACCCCTGTGCTTCATAGGTGCGACGGGCTGGCTCATGCCCTGAATCACCTACGGTTTCCACCATAACCATAGCCATTCCACATTCACGAATTTGTTGTTCTGCATACAGCATTAATGCTCTGCCGATACCTCTTCTTTGGAAACTCGGCGCCACCGCAATTATGTATATTTCACCCATGTTGTCTTCAGGATGAATTTTAATACCCACAAAGCCTACTAATTTACGTCCAGATAAAGCCACATAAATATTACTGGCATCCTGATCTAGTAGCTCTTTCACTTCATCCACCTGCCTCGTTTCCCAGCCGTGAGGATAAAAATTGTCGTAGATAAATGTTGGTGCCTGTTTTTGTGTTTTATCGAAAACTGGTGCCCATGCAGATACCACGAGCTGTAGCAATTCCGCTCGAAACGATGCCTCGTAGGGGCGTATGTCAATATCTTTCATCTCAGCTTACTTTGTTATAAAAAGTGGTATATCAAGGGCGAATTCCTAGCCCATTAAACGTTCTTAGATAGATTAAGCACTCTCATCAGCCAATAAAAGGAAATGATTATTTTTAACAAGGTGTCTCATGTTAAATGACGACCACGGAGTACCGTGCACAACGATCACCGGTGGTCCAGAATCTCGAACATCGAACTTTACGTTCGACCCCTTAAACTTGAAAGTTTCTTTTAACTTCCAGTCCATGGCAATCCATTAATTATGAAGTTCGAGGTGAAAGATAAATTAAGATCAATCCTATTACGGCGGGAATAGCCTGTATGAGTAATATTTTAGGGTTTACAGTAACTGCGCCAAAAACACCTGCCACCAGTATGCACAAGAGGAAAAATATTTTTACCGATCTCCCCTTCTCCCCTAACACTAACCCCCATATCAACCCGGCGGCCAAGAAACCATTATATAGCCCCTGATTCGCAGCCAACGCAGTGGTCTGACTGGCCAGTTCAGGCGTAAGCCCAAACGCTCTAAGACTTGTTGGTGACCCCCAAAGGAACATCTCCAGAATGAGTATGTACACGTGAAGTAGTGCAAGTAATGCCACAACGATGTTTGCAAGAAGAGACATAGTCACTAGTTCCTTTGGAAATTCTTTTTGTGTGTTTTATCCACACATACATTAGAACATATTGCCTCAGATTGACACAGCTGACTGCAAGGTCGCTTTCTACTACATTGCATGATTCTATCTCAATTCGATAGCTACATTGACTAGGCGTTTCACCTCCGCCAGATGGCTTTCTCGAGTAAATCGACAGACCAACCAAGTGCCACCATTTTTGCGATTCAGATGTCCAATTCTATTGGGCGCCTGAACTAGCCCTTCCTTTTTAACAAACTCTGGAGAGAGTCGAATATCTATTTCATTGTTTCCGTGAAAATGCGCTATTTCCTTACCTTTATAATCAATGACCATAAAATCTCGATCTGGTCTCCAAAGATGAATATCAACTCCTGAGATCTTCTCGAGTTCAGTAATTAACTTTTTTCTCAGTTTGGCCATGATCAACTACCAGTGGTAAGACGGCTGTCGTTAGCAAGCATCCAATACCATAGACCCTCTAGGGTTAGTGCACACCATAGCAGACATTAGTGCACTCACTTATACGGATTTTCCAGTGAATATAAATAGTCAGGATGATCGTATGTTTCTAGCATAACTTCTTTCTCGAAAGTCATACCTATCTTTTCTGCCACTCGTATCGATCGAGGGTTTGATGGTTCGATCAATGCAACCAATCTGGGTAGTCCGAGTGTTATGAAAGCATATTCTCGGACCGCAATTGAGGCTTCCGTAGCAAAGCCCTTGCCCCAATGGTTCTGGATAAATCGATATCCAATCGCTATTTCATTTAAACCGACCATGCAAGGTGCGCGAAACAGCCCACAGTAACCAATTAGAATTTGATGCTCTTTGTGTATAACAGCGAGCGCTCCGAGCCCTTGGTCCGCTCTATAGACGTTGATTTGCTTCTCCAACCACTCTTTTATCTGAGATGCAGTAAGAGGCCCTTCGACGCTCGACTTCATAACTGCTCGGCTTCCGAGCAGTCGATTCATAGACTTGTAGTCTGAAGATGTAAATGTTCTGAGACTTAACCTATCGGTATAGATCAGCATATACATTCAACGTCGCTAGAATCTCTGGTTGGCAAAGAAATTATTCTTTAGTTTACAGTCGTACCGGGAAGTGATAAACATTACTCATGAGTCTCGGACTTAAACACGGAGAGAATCGTCTCTGTTTGTATTCAGATGATTGGCCCAATCAATTTAGATCTGAAGCTAACAGGATTATCGACGTGTGTGGAAGTTTCTTTTTGGCGATTGAACATGTTGGCAGCACCGCTGTCCCCGGACTAACAGCCAAACCGATAGTGGACATCCTAGTGGGGGTGTCGGATTTGGGTATTGCCGAGCAGATGGTACCTGGCATGGAATCCATTGGATATGATTACCCAGGTAATATCGGAATACCGGGCGACCGAATTTTTGGACGAGACCCTGGATTCCGCCTTTTTCTGGTTCATGTTGTAGAACACGACAGCCAACGATGGACTGACTACCTCCACTTTCGGGATGCCTTGAGAGCAAACAAACTACTCTCTGAAGAATACGCAAAACTCAAAACCGAAATCTCTGAGAAACATCCCGAAGGGCGAGGCATCTATGCAGAGCTTAAGTCAGATTATATTTCCCGTGTTTTGATGCAACAGCGATAGGTAGACGCTAGCAATTACTCCCTGCTCTCGAAGCATTATATTTTCATCTTTAGGGCTACTTATTCGCCATCACTACGGTCGGTTTAGTGAGCTAGGATGCTCTAGGTTAGCTCTCCAGCCCTTTTTTAGTTGGGCTATTTAAAAAATCCACAGTGCCTGTAGGCCATGCCTTTACATCACCGGCCTGCTTAACAATGCCGTAGGATACATCGAACAACACCAAATGCGTTAAGTCAGGCCTGGAACGAGATGCATAGAGCATACCCTGAGCTCCGGCATTCCGAGCAGAGTCTGAAAAACGCCATGTAGGCGCAGGCTCGCCTTTTTCAACACAGTTCTGCCAAACGATTGATGCGCTTTTTGAAAAGCTAGTTCTTCGAATGTCGTAGATACGATCAGCTACAACTTGCAAAGGAACAATAATGCGCTCCGGGTCATTCGATTTCACATAGCGTTTTATCGCAACGCCTGCACCCTCTTCAGTACAGGAGGAATAAAGAGCAACTTGTCCGCTGTGGTGAAAGCGACCAACGGGAGAGCGGACAGGCTCACTAGTTTGCTTTGATAGATCTGCAAATAATATCCGCCAGACTATTCCTGAGAATGCATCTAATTTGATGACAGCGTTCTCTTTATCTAACATCATTACGCGAAGTTCTCATCAGAGCATTTACAGCCGAAAAATCATTCTTATTTGCCGCTCTAAGTTCCATTGTGCTTTCTTCAAACTCATTAAATATTGGATGGGCTCAAAGAGACACCAAGTTCGCTGGCTAAATGTAAGATGTCAGTCGTTCGATTGTGGCGACACTTCAACTCGATCACCATGACTCATTGGTTGCGAAACAACCAGAAACCGAACATCTTCGGTATCCACGTTTTTTAGCAAGTGGGGCAATCCTTTTGGCACATGCAGCCCCATGCCTTTCTCTAATACATGCCTATCACCATCAAGCTCAATCACAACGGAACCACTTAAAACATAAAAGAATTGCTGTGCAGTGACATGATAGTGTCTGACCTCCTCTTCTCCGGCTGGCACATTTTCTTCTATTACACTTAGACTTTCGTTCTTGACTAAATGCCAACCGTCGCAACCGTTACCCCAGTGGTAATGCTCAGCGGATTTTATATCTATCGGTTTCATGATCTGTGAAATAGATTTTTTTAGGTTGTAATTCTACGACGTCTACATCCAACCACTGCAAAAACTCCCACTTAATGCCACTATGTTCAACTATCTAGTTTTCATTTCGGTGGATTCCAAAATGGCTGAGCTGGTTTTCTCTTGCAATGGACCGATCGATGCCCGCACATGCCACCTAATTCTTGCACAAGGGAACGTGTCCACATAACACCCTGTATATCAAGGATAGCGAAGCTGACATCCTACGCCGACAGGTACGAATAATACGCGTTTGTTATGCATTTTCATCACTGGACTCGACTGTAATGTCAAAGTGAAGGACCTCTTGTCGCAGACCAAGCTTGGTATAAAGCTCGATTGCCGGTTCGTCTTCAACACCCGTATCAGCTTGAACAAAAATTACATGCGCACCTCGATGTGTCGCTATAACTTTCAGCCTCTCAATCAAAGCCGTAGCTATACCACTCCTTCGATGCCCCGAAGACACTGCTAGGTCGTAAATGTAAATCTCACTGCGCTCCTGTTCGAATTTTTTCAATTCGTATGCTACAAGCCCACCAACAACAACTATACCTTCCAGCGCTGCCAACGCTATAAATGAATCGCCGCCGAGCAACCCTTTCAAATAATCGGCACTCGGGCGTTTATCAATATAGGTGGACATGTCCTTGTAAGCTTCGCCGAAACATGTCGACAGGGCCGTCATCACAGCGGCATCTTTGGGAGTAAGTTGGCGAATCTCAACTGGCATCGAAAGCTCCAAAAATGCATATAATTTGTATGTGCAGAATTGGTTCGGGACCGCCTAGGTGGGGCCGCCTAGGTGGGACCGCCCAGGTGGGGCCGAACCGGTGGGCCGCGTAGGCTTGCGACTATGAATGTTAAGTGTATCTTGAAATAAAACGTGTGCAGACTGGTGGGTGTGCGGGACTCGTTCGGACCGCTCAGGTGGGGCCACGTAGGCCTGCGACCATTTACGTTCGCAGTATAGAAATTTGGAACGTGTCAATGATGGTGGGGCGTGCAGGATTCGAACCTGCGACCACCTGATTAAAAGTCAGATGCTCTAC
>JAHQVR010000124.1 GCA_019634245.1 Gammaproteobacteria bacterium | reverse complement strand
GGATCGAGCCGTTGTACGCTCCACCTTCAATCAAGCCAATGGATCCAAAGTGCCCGTTGTCTACAAACTAAGAGAAAAAAACGGCTGGAAAATATACGACATAGTCGTCGAGAGTCTTAGCCTTGTGACTAGCTACCGGCCTGCTTTCGCCGATGAAATCAAACGTGGTGGAATTGCTGGGTTGCTGAACACCATGCGGGAGAACAATGCCGAATCCTGAGTTGAGCGATGGTACGGCCAGCGTAGTGGTAGAGCCTAATGGACACATCGAGCTCGCCGGATCCCTCAACTTCGACTCAGCTGTGAGCGTACTTGAACCGGTTCGCGATGCCATTCGTCGTAGTGAGAAACTTCAGATTGACTTATCTGGGGTCACTGCGTCGAATAGCGCTGGGTTGGCGTTGATGATGGAATGGTTGGGTGAGGCGCATCGATTGAACCATCAAATCACCTTTAAAAGCGTGCCTGATTCGCTAAAGCAGCTGGCGTCGGTTTGTCAGGTGGACACCCTGATATAATCCTCCACGGCGTCTGGCAATCGACCTGGCTCCTACCATGTGTAGTGTCTGAACGACTCTACATACCTATACCCACATACGGTTTCAGGTGTCGATGGACAAACTGCTGATTGAAAGCAATGGCCCTCTCAAAGGGGACGTCACAATATCCGGTGCGAAAAATGCCGTGCTGCCGATTTTAGCCGCGACGCTACTGGGCAGTAATACCTCGACGATAAAAAATGTCCCTCACTTAAACGATGTGACCACCACAATGTCGCTGTTGGCTCGTATGGGTTGCCAAATAACGGTGGGTGACAACATGGAAGTGGCTGTCGACCCATCGACCATGAGTGACTACACGGCCGCGTATGAATTGGTGCGAACCATGCGGGCGTCCATCTTGGTGCTGGGTCCGTTGGTCGCACGTTATGGGCAAGCTGAAGTGTCGTTGCCAGGAGGCTGTGCCATTGGTGCGCGGCCTGTTAACTTGCATATCGAGGGTTTGCGCAAGTTAGGTGCTTCAATCGATATCGACAGTGGCTACATCCGGGCGCGGGCTGGCCGCTTACAGGGTGCCCGGCTGTCGTTGGAGACTGTGACGGTCACAGGGACCGAAAATCTATTGATGGCAGCGACCCTTGCCAAAGGCGAAACCGTTATTGAGAACGCAGCGCGCGAACCCGAAGTTGTCGATCTGGCTAATTATTTAATTGCCATGGGTGCACAGATTGAAGGTGCAGGCACTAGCACGATCCATATTCAAGGTGTGGATCAGCTTCAAGGAACCACCTACAGTGTCGTGCCTGACCGCATCGAAACAGGCACGTTCCTGGTCGGTGCCGCAGTGACGCGAGGTGCCATAAAGGTTCGTCAAACCGTGCCGGATATTCTCACTTCGGTATTGGATAAACTACGTGAAGCTGGTGCTGTGATTGAAACGGGCGAGGACTGGATCTCTTTGGATATGCAAGGACAGCGACCGACGTCAGTCAGCATTAATACCGCCCCTTATCCGGATTTTCCCACCGATATGCAAGCACAGTTCTGCGTTCTTAATGCCGTGGCTGAGGGCACTGCCAAGGTGACCGAGAATGTCTTTGAGAATCGATTCATGCACATCAACGAACTCCAACGTATGGGGGCGGATATGACCATAGAGGGCAATTCGGTTACCATCCGAGGTGTTGAGAGGCTCACGGGCGCCCCCGTTATGGCCACCGACTTGCGAGCCTCTGCCAGCTTAATTTTGGCCGCTCTGGTAGCTGACGGTGAAACAACTGTTCGCCGGGTGTACCACATTGATCGAGGCTACGAGCGAATTGAAGAGAAATTTCATCAGCTCGGAGCGGATGTTAGACGTGCCCAAGACAAATGACTACTTTGCGCATTGCGCTGTCTAAAGGGCGCATTTTTAACGAAACTTTGCCACTGTTGAAAAGCGCTGGCATCGAACCTTCAGAAGACCCTGAAGCCTCTCGGAAGCTCATCATCCCTGCCACATCCGGGACTGTCGAGTTCTTGATTGTACGTGCGTCTGATGTGCCCAGCTATGTTCAATTGGGTGGGGCAGACATTGGCGTTGTTGGCAAGGATGTATTGATGGAGCATGGTGGTGCTGGTTTACTGGAGTGTCTGGATTTGCAGATCGCAAAATGTCGTTTAATGGTGGCAGGCGACCCGGATAGCATCGATAAGCCAGGCTATCGGCGCCGAGTAGCAACCAAATATCCTAATTGTGCCAGGCGCTACTTTGCTGCTCGAGCCGAACAGGTGGAAGTGATTAAACTCTATGGTTCCATGGAACTCGCACCGTTGGTGGGAGTCAGCGATTTGATTGTCGACGTTGTGGATACCGGAGCCACTCTGAAGGCCAATGGTCTCAGTCCATTGGAGCACATTGCGGACATCAGTTCACGGCTTGTCGTTAACCGAGTGTCCATGAAAACTCGACATGCAACCATCACCCCCATTGTCGATGCCATTCAACAAGCTATCTCTCACTAACAACCATTAAATTAATGAATACTTCGACCGACGATTTACGAATCACCGCCACCAAAGAGTTGCTCGCACCGACGCAGCTGATATCCGAAATACCGGTCACGGAAGGGGCTGCGAAGACGGTGACTCAGGCGCGAAGAGATGTACACAACATATTGGCAGGCGACGATACTCGGCTGGCGGTGGTCGTCGGACCTTGTTCGATACATGACCCCGATGCCGCGTTGGAGTATGCCGAAAGATTAGCCAACATTCGTAATCACTTGATTGATGATCTGTGCATCATCATGCGGGTCTACTTTGAGAAACCGAGAACCACTGTGGGATGGAAGGGGTTGATCAATGATCCGGCGATGGATGGCAGTTTTCATATTAATCGTGGACTTAAAACAGCCCGGACACTGTTGTCCAAAATCAATGATCAGGGTGTTCCCGCCGGCGTTGAATACTTGGATTTGATTTCGCCACAGTACATCGCTGACCTGGTGGGATGGGGGGCTATTGGTGCCCGTACTACGGAGAGTCAGGGCCACCGTGAACTAGCCTCGGGTTTGTCTTGTCCGGTTGGTTTTAAAAACGGCACTGCGGGTAGTGTACAAATTGCGGTAGATGCCATCGGTGCCAGTCTCCATCCCCATCAATTTTTATCAGTTACCAAAGAGGGTGGTTCCGCTATCTTCCAAACGGCGGGTAACCCAGATTGCCATTTGATTCTTAGAGGCGGTAAATCTCATACGAACTATGACGCCGCTAGTGTTGATGATGCCTGCGCGCTGCTTCAAAAAGCCCAACTTCCTGAGAGAGTCATGATTGACTGCAGTCATGCAAATTCTCGGAAGTTACATCAACGCCAAAGCTACGTTTGCCGGGATATTTGCGCGCAAATAAGCGATGGAGATACGCGCATAATGGGAGTAATGATCGAAAGTAATTTGATTGCCGGGAATCAGAGCCCAGAGGCTGAGCCGCTCGTCCGGGGAATGAGTGTGACGGATGCCTGTATCGCCTGGGATGAGACTGTGCCTTTGCTGGAAAGCTTGGCTCAAGCTGTACGCACTAGACGCGGATAGGCGGATAGCGGCGGTTGTGAAGTCGCTCACATTTGATTCAACACAGGGCCCTGGCGGGCTTCTCGATTGGAAACTGCTCTTCAAGTAACGCCCGCGTAGGCCGATTTTATAGTCATACTTGGCTTTAAAACAAAGGTGTGCCATGGCGCGCTCGTCCGATTCTGCATTCCCGATGTCCGTTTTTAAGGATAAAACCTTTCAATTACGGCAGATCCGTCGTGTGTTGTTTCTGACACTCTTTTTTATTGTGCAATCGACGATTGTGCTTGGGATATTCTATTATTTTCTACTCGGCAATCTCGTGGAAGGGCAGTCACCGCTGCTGTTCGCGTCCGAAGATCTGGCGCTGATTGACGACAGAATTCCGAGTATCAGCGCCATCATGATGCGCTGGCTGGGTGTGATGTTACTGATCAATGCGGCAGCGATGTTGGTATTGGGTGTATACATCATGCGTAAGCTCGGCAACCCAATCATGGCAATGCATCGCGCACTGCGAGACATTGGTGCCGGAAACCTAAACGTTCGACTGCGTGAGTCTGACTCGAAAGAGTTTAGCGAACTGTGTCATGCACTAAACCGTGCGACCGAAACTATTCAAGAAAAGATCGAGGAAGCTCGTCAGGTGACTCGCATTGCAGAAGCGCTCGATCAGCAGCCAGGTCCAAATAGTCAGGATATGCAGCAGGCTCTGGCCAAATGTCAGAACGTATTAAGTTACTTCGAAGAGAGCCAAAGCAATATCGATCGAAATAGATCTGCTGCAAATGGCGATGTAAATCAGTAAGCCTGCGCTGCACTCCTTCTCCCATGCGCATGCTGTGGAAACGTCGGCCTGACGCCAATGGCCGGCTACGATGGGGTATTGCCACAGCGACCTTATGGTTGGCCCTGCTGGCAAGCTCCATTACCTATGCTGAATCGGTTTCCAGTGTAGACGCCTTGTCCGGTGAGGACGCCGCGCAACTTGAGTATGTAAAAGCGCAATCCTCCATGGCGGAAGGTAACTATTCACAAGCCCTACAGACATTGCGTTTGTTGGTGCGTCACTATCCGAACTTTTCCGATATCAGTAAAGCTCGCACTCGCATAAGCGTGTTGTCGGAGGCTGTGGATGCCGGTGCTGCATTGGTGCCCTACCTGCAAGCGTTGGATCAGCGTGATCGTGGGGAACCTCTACATGCGATTGAATCCTTACGCCGCTTAATTGCCGACTATCCGAACAGTACATTAGTTGATGATGCACTGTATCTCAGTGCTTATATACAAGTTCTGGATCGGTACGATTTTGCGGCGGCACTTAAGCTACTAGAGATGCTTAAACAGCAGCACCCCAGTGGTTCTTATGCAGATGCAGGGGACTATCTGGAAGCGATTTCATTGGAACAAATGGGACACACCCGCCAGGCTCAGTTGGCCTTTATGAGCCTACGAGACAAGCATACCGCCTTAGCTTTACCGTTTGGGTATAGATGGCCCAAAGGCAATGTCATGTCTCGCTATTGGTATGAGCGGGCCAATGGGCGGCTTGAGATTTTGAATCTACAACTTAAATCTGCCAGTGCCATTAAAACTCAACGGATTACCGCAGGTGGTATTTTGGAACTGTCGATCAACATTGCCGGGGTTGATTATGATTTGGTGTTAACACCGAGCCCGCTTACTCGAGGTACGTCATGGCGTGATGGCAGTCTTGAAGACATTGAGCCCCCCGCAGTGGGTGTGTTTGCTGGCGTGGTAAAAGGACAATCAGCTTCCTGGGCGCGTATTGTATTTAGTGAATCTACGCTCAGTGGTGTGGTGTTTGTAGAGGGGGAGCAACACTATCTACAACCAGAGAATCTGATGGGTACGATCGACTATTACCAACCCGCATCCCGGTCCAGTACTGTCGTGAGAAGTAGTGACGGCTCGGTGCGGGTGGAAGGTGATGTACTCATTCCGCCACCGCAGGGAATCGATGCAAAATTGCTGCGTAATCAGAGCTCGCTAACCGACTTGCGAATAGTGCCCATCTCTATTGTGATCGATAGCCAATACGATCGATATCATAGTGGAGAAGGATTAACCGCCGCGCTAAATCATCTCAATGTAACCGATGGCTTCTTTCGAGAATCTGGGTTGGCACTGGTGTTGGATGAAACTTTGGTGTTGTCTGAGGGTGATGATCCAATGGCTCTGGGAGCTACCACGCTAGAAACGGTGCTGCGAACATTCCGCGACTACCGACGAGGTCGTGCGACCCTGTTTAATGACAGCGCTCTGGTCTATTTATTCAGCGGCAATCCGCGTACGGATGCCACCATCGGTCTGGCCTGGATAGACACCGCGTGCAGAACCGATGGCTACGATGTGGGCGTTGCCACACCCAGCAGCTTTGGTGATGTTCTGTTGGCTCATGAACTTGGACATTCTTTAGGGTCTGCCCACGATACCGATACCAGTTGTTCGGATGATGCGGGGTATTTGATGTGGCCAAACATTAGTTCTCGAACCCCATTAGACTTCAGCAGCTGCAGCAGTGAATCGGTGATGAGTGCTCGATCTAGAGCTTGTTTGATGAATGCCGTTGATATGACACTTGCGGCAGATACAGACGGATCAACGGTGACTTTCACGCTAAACAATCCCGACACCTCGGTGGTGGTGCATGCCGATTTGACTTTGGAAACAACTGCGCCGAATCAGTTGCTGTGGCCTGCCAGTTGTACCGAAGAGACACCGACTCGAGCTAGTTGTCGCAACTTGACAGTGGCGGCGTCTGGAAAACTGGATGTTCAATTTCCCGTTGGTGCGGACCATGTGGACAACGCCAGTATGGTCACCGCACACGTCTCACCTGGAGAGTTTCTCGATCCTTCGATGGCGAACAATGTTATATCCACTCATTTGCTGTTCAACAGTGCAAACAATCCTGAGATTCCAGCGAGTATCGTAACCCCTCAATTGACTGTCACGGCTAACGATCAACAGCAGCCGACGACTACCGGTGCCGCCTCGGGTGCGTTTGGATGGTGCATGCTACTGCTAACTGGCCTAGCATTCATTGCCAAGCGAAGAAGGCCTATTAGTACTTTGCCTGTATAGGATAGGGCAGAGCCTGAGGTTCCATCTGTACCACTGGACCATCGTAGATTCGTTGGAAGTCGATGTGAGCTAAAGTGTCGTAGTGTGTGTAAGCGACACCAATTTCAGTTTCATCACGATACGCGGGTACCTGAACTGCGCTAGATATCCACGGGTAGTGCTTCGCAGTAAGCAACAGTTTCTTACCCGGCAACCGATCAAATTCTTCCATCAACTCAGGGGTACACAAATCTTTGTCGGTGAATGAAAACACCAGGTTATTTCGGTTGACTCGATCAGCGCGTTTATGCCATTTGGTTTTCGCATCTCGTTCTGAGGTGTAATGCATAAAATGCACTTCGATATCATCGAGAAGACCAATTGGGTAGCGGTTAAATTTTGCATGGGTTATACGCCCTTGCAGATAGCGCGAATCAGAGATGAATTGCATCTCCTGACTCAAATAGTGATCCAAATGCTGTGCGAATTTGAGATAGCAAGGTGCAAAGAAAAACAAATTGACGGTTGGCGAGAGATAGGGAACATCTAAAAAACGATACGGTAGCGTGCCGGTACAGTTACTCGAAATAATGGAGAAGTCGCGGCTGCGAATCCGCTTGATGTTACGCACCACAGTCGCTTTGTTGGCTAATTGGCTGAGCTTTGCAATCATGTCCAAGCGATTCAGAAAAGGTTGAAAACGAGAATAGAAACAACTCCGAGTATACGGAGTTGACTTAAGGATAGCCAAGGTTTTAACCCATTTGAGACGTGGTTCAAGAATTCCCTGCCTAACGCTGAGGCGTAATTCCTGGCAAATTTAGGTGGGTGATAGGACTGATTTTGAACAACAACAGACTATGGAGTAGGTGAACTGCGGCTCTGCGAACCGTTAGCGTAAGCGACTGCCATCGCCTTAAAAACTTACTTAACCCTTCATTACAACTTTCCAATTCATTTTCAATTCAGTTTCGTTGTGGTGACTCAGTTACGCGCTGCAGTGGGTCGTTCGCCGAGTGTAATAAATAGCGAGGCGAGAGCACCAGCGCGATTGATGCCCAATTTCACTTCTTCGCCGGGTGGCAGTGACGATATTTGGAGCAACATCTCTTTCGCACTTTGAACCTTTGAATCATTAATAGAGGTCACCACATCAAAGGCCGACAAGCCGTACATGGACGCAGGGCTGTTAGGAACGATGCCGGTGATTACCACACCTTCTTTAACCACGCGATTGATCGCTGGGTACATCGGCAGATCATCGGCACCTATGCCCAGCCAGCCTCGACTGACCCTGCCCTCCTGAACCAATTGCGGAACAACGTGTGCCACGAGCTCGATGGGTATGGCAAACCCAATACCTTCAGCTCCGGTGTCGCGTAAGAATGCGCCGGTGTTTATTCCAACTAATTCACCGTCGGGGTTGATAAGAGCGCCGCCGGAATTTCCGGGATTAATCGCCGCGTCAATTTGAACGAAATTTTGCCAGGCACTTCCACCGGATATTTGCCTGCGTGTCGCCGAGACAATACCCATCGTAACGGTCTGACCCACACCAAACGGGTTGCCAATAGCCAATACGATATCGCCAACGCGCAGCCGCGTATTGCTGTTGATATCAACGGGTACGAGGTTTTGTGCAGGAATGCTGACGACAGCCAAGTCGGTTTCACGATCGATACCTACCACAGTAGCTTGATGTAACGAGCCATCACTGAGAACGACATTGATGTCGTCGGCACCATCAATAAGATGTGTATTGGTGAGTATGAGTCCATTGCTATCAACGATCACACCGGAGCCCTGATTTGATCGACGCTGCTCCGCTGAGGCAATGGTTGGATTCAGTGATCCATCCTGACGCTCTGCGGAGGTTTCATTGAGAACAGGCTCACTGGCGTATAGGCTTACGACAGAGGGTGCGACTTGCAGTATCCCATCATGAAAAGAGTGTCTAGAAAAGACGTTGGCCATTGAGCTCTCAGGGATCGATGGCGATGACTCTGTGAAAGAGGTGTTTGGTTTCAGCTGGCTCGTCTGCTCGCTGGGTAACTCTGGCACAGATGGGTTTGTGGTCGGTAGTGTTTCTGGTGAAGTAACCGCTCGATGGTTTTCACCGGGCAATAAAGAGTAGACCGATAGGCCGATCAACACGCCGGAGAGAACACTCGCTATGATGATGGAGGTTTTCAACCTAGTGCCCCCAGTGGCTGTGTGAGACCTCTTTTCAAACCAGTTGGTGACCTTTGAATGGAATTACTATCGACCATAGTTGACTATGTTAACCGAACTCTTGACGTGGATAGAATCAGCGACTATTGCCCGAATGGGTTGCAGGTTCAGGGCCGAACTGAGGTTCGGCGTTTGGTGACGGGTGTCACGGCTAGCCTGGAGTTCCTCGAGCGGGCTATTGAGGCGGATGCCGACGCGGTATTGGTACATCACGGTTACTTTTGGCGGGGCGAGCCAGCAGCGCTGATCGGAATGAAGTATGCAAGGGTAAAACAGTTGATCACGCACGATATATCCCTTCTGGCGTATCACTTGCCTTTGGATACCCATCTAGAATTTGGCAATAATGCTCAATTGGCTCGGCGACTTGATCTGCAGAATCTGCAGCAGCATTCGGTCGATGGGGTGGAGAATCTTTTCTGGAGCGGTGAGTTGGAGAAGCCGATTTCAGCCGAAAGCTGGATCGAGCGGATTGACACTGCATTGGGTCGCTCGCCAACTGTGGCAGGCGACATGGGTCGGCCGATTGGCCGAGTGGGTTGTTGCACAGGAGGTGCTCAGCGATATATCTCGATGGCGGCCGATTTAGGTCTGGATGCCTTTGTTAGTGGCGAAATCAGTGAACAGACGACTCATGAGGCTCGGGAGCGTCAGGTGTTCTATGCAGCGGCGGGGCATCACGCGACGGAACGCTATGGGGTCCAGGCGTTGGGCGAACATCTGTCACAGCAATTTGCCCTTGAACATCGGTTTATAGACGTGGATAACCCGGCCTGAAAAGCGCCAATATGTTAATCTTGCGCGCGCATGAGCGGGTTGTCTGCCTCGGCGATAACTTTGCTCAAACGTACTATTCTCGTAGATCAGAATCGACTTTTATCTGAGTGTTCGGCTGTCGTGATCCTTCGCCGTGGCGAGTGAGCTGCGCTCACAGAGCACTTATCTAAAAGTCGCTGTCTTCAAAAGTCGTTCATGGTAGCTGCAGGCACAGCCATTTTCCGCTGCGCAGGCAGCCAACATTGGGCGACGTGTGAAGTCACGATGATTCGAATTTGAAATTGGTGTTGGAGTCTTCCATGTCGAAGAAGAAGTCAGACTCGAGTCCCGGTACACAGCCGGAGATCTCGTTTAATACAGAACCCGCAGATCCTGGTCGTCGGC
Source organism: Gammaproteobacteria bacterium (assembly GCA_019634245.1). The sequence goes on along the minus strand of JAHQVR010000124.1, from coordinate 14,876 downwards.
GATTATTGGTCGGTAGTGCCTCTGTGGTGGGTGGTTTGGGAGCCGCTGCCTTGGTGGTGCCTATGCTTGGGTCGATGTCTCCCAGTGCTAGAGCGAAGGCGGCTGGAGCACCTGTCGAAGCCGATATCAGTAAATTGACTCCAGGTCAGCAGCTCACCGTGGAATGGCGTGGTAAGCCTGTCTGGATTGTCAAACGGACCGAAGACGTGCTGATGCGACTCGAAGCCGATACCGAAGCCCTACGCGATCCAAACTCCGAAGAGGATATGCAGCCTAACTACGCTCAGAACCCTCAGAGATCGATCAAACCCGAAATATTCGTCGTAGTGGGCATCTGCACACACTTGGGCTGCTCGCCCACCTACCGACCAGAAATTGCACCGGCGGACCTGGGTAGTGATTGGCAAGGCGGTTTCTTTTGTCCATGTCACGGATCAAAATTTGATATGGCTGGCCGGGTGGTAAAAGGGGTGCCCGCTCCAACCAACCTAGAGGTTCCACCGTACAACTTCGTTAACGACAATTTGATTGTCGTCGGTGTCGATTCTGGAGCACAGGCATGAGTAACGGTAACAAGGCATTAGCGTGGATCGATGAGCGCTTTCCGTTAACCAAACTTCTTGAAGAGCACGTGACTAAATATTACGCGCCGAAGAACTTCAATGTTTGGTATGCATTTGGTGCGCTGGCCCTGCTGGTGTTGGTCATACAAGTGGTTACCGGCATATTTTTAACTATGAACTATAAGCCAGACGGCGAATTGGCCTTTGCGTCTGTTGAGTACATCATGCGTGATGTGAACTTCGGTTCCATCATCCGATACATGCACTCCACGGGTGCCTCGATGTTCTTCGTCGTTGTGTATCTACATATGTTTCGCGGGTTGATGTACGGCTCTTATCAAAAACCCCGTGAGCTGATCTGGATCTTTGGCATGCTGATTTACGTGTGTCTGATGGCCGAAGCGTTTATGGGGTACCTGCTGCCATGGGGGCAGATGAGTTACTGGGGTGCCCAGGTAATCATTTCATTGTTCGGTGCCATTCCGTTCGGTATTGGTTATGCACTGACACTCTGGTTGAAGGGCGACTACATTGTCTCCGATGCCACATTGAACCGCTTTTTTGCGTTGCATGTTATTGCCGTACCGCTGGTTCTTATCTTTCTTGTCGTGGCGCATATCATTGCACTTCACGAAGTCGGTTCGAACAACCCCGACGGTGTGGACATCAAGAAGCATAAAAACAGCGACGGAATTCCCAAAGACGGTATACCGTTCCATCCGTACTACACCGTCAAAGATTTCTTTATCGCTTGTATTTTCCTTATCGTGTTTTTTGCTATCGTTTTCTTTGCTCCTGAAATGGGCGGGTACTTTTTAGAGCCACCCAACTTTGTCCCTGCGGATCCATTGAAAACGCCAGAGCATATAGCGCCAGTTTGGTATTTCACACCGTTCTACGCCATTCTGCGTGCCGTGCCCGATAAATTGATGGGTGTTTTGTTGATGGGCGCTGCAATCGTGGTGCTGTTCTTTCTGCCCTGGATTGATCGTGGGCGTGTGCGGTCAATTCGCTACCGTTCACCTTGGTTTAAAGTTCTGCTGGTTATGTTTGTCGTGTCCTTCATTATTTTGGGCTATCTAGGTATCAAGCAACCCACCGATGGCAGAACATTGCTAGCGCGGATCTGTACCTTTTTATATTTTGGTTATTTTGTTGGTCTATTCATGTTAAGTCGATCTGAAAAAACCAAACCGGTACCTGAGAGGGTCACATCATGATTACGACTCCATCTGGTCTCTGCGCGATGAAGCGCCGGAAAAGCATCGGGTCTGCCCGAGCTCTATCAGCGGTTGTGGTGGCTGCTACGCTCATGGTCTCGTCAGTGCTGTACGCAGCCGGCGGCGGCGGCGCAGATTTAGAATCGCCCAGGATCGATACCTCGAATCAAAAGTCGTTGCAACGCGGTGCACAGACTTTTGTCAACTATTGCATGGGCTGTCATTCAGCGGGCTATCACCGGTACAACCGGTTAGCGGCTGATTTGGGTTTGTCCGAGGCCGATGTTGTGGAAAACCTGATTCTTACCACAGACGAGTCGGGCGAGCGAACCAAGGTTGGAGCGTTGATGACAAACAACATGACCGAGGACTATGGTAAGCAAGCTTTTGGAGTGGTTCCCCCCAATCTAACGCTCACTGCGCGATCGCGCGGCGTGGACTGGATCTACAGCTATATGAAGAGCTTTTATCTTGATCCGGAGCGAGCCGGTGTTGGTGTCAACAACACCGTCTACCCTGGTGCGGCAATGCCGCATGTTCTGTGGGAACAACAGGGTTGGCAGAAGGCGGTGTATAAGGAAGTAGAGCGCGATGGCGAGATGCACAAAGAATTTGACAAATTTGAGCAACTCACGCCCGGCACTCACACAACGGATGAATACGATCAGCTCATTACCGATCTAACCAATTTTCTGGCCTACGTGGCCGATCCGGGTAAGCATCAACGGCACCGCATCGGCATGTACGTGATGATCTTCCTGCTCTTTTTGACCGGTATCGCGTACTTGTTGAAACAGGAATACTGGAAAGATATCGAACACTAATCTTCCAGTCAAAAATCTGTGCAAGGATGCGCTCTGGGCCTAATAATCGGAAAAGAAACACTTGAAGTCTGGGCCCGTAATGTGTCATTTTGACAAGTGAATCGATGGGTGATTGCCGCCGACCACAAAATCGGGGGTACGCTTCTTTGGCAAGAGACTTAAGCTTAATGAATTCCAGTAGGCCTTATCTAATTCGGGCTTTGTACGAGTGGATTGTGGACAACAATTTGACGCCGTACCTACTGGTCGATTCTGCGGTCGATGATGTTGAAGTACCTCGAGATTTCGTTGAAAACGGCCGAATCATTCTGAATATCAGCCCAGAAGCTACGCACAGTTTGGTGCTGGGCAATGGTGCGATTACCTTTAATGCACGATTCAGTGGTGCAGCCATGGATGTCAATGTGCCCATTGCTAGCGTGCTGGCAATCTACGCCAAGGAAAATGGCCAAGGTATGATGTTCGGTGATCAGGAAGACACACCGCCTGAGCCTGATGATAAAAAGACGCCCGAAAAAACCCCTGCTCTGGCATCTCCTGAGGGAGCCGGTGGTAAGCGACCGAGTCTGAAAATCGTCAAATAATGCGATCCAACGGGTTCGCATGAGTTCGACTTTAATTATTCTCAATCGCGTTTTTAATCCACTCGATATCCAAGTCACTTAAGCTCGGTAGCGGCCCATGCCCAGAGCACTGCCTGGGTTTTTTCGGCGAGACCGCGACGATATCGATGCGCGCCGGCCGGTTCAGGAGTTTGTATTGTTGCAAGAACGCTTGAGCCGTTCGATTCAGTTTAATAAGCTTGCGTCGATTGACGCTGGTTCTTGCACCGCCGTAGCGTTGGTTACGTCGGTAGCGCACCTCCACAAAGACAATAAATCCGCAGTCTTCTTCAAAAACCAAGTCGATCTCGCCACACTTTTTTGTGTAGTTAGCACATAGAAACGACAGCCCCTGGTGCTCAAGATGTCGTTTGATCAATGATTCAATGTGTGATCCGAAGGTGCGAGTAGAGTAAGCGGCGTATTTATCCAGGTGTTTCATCAAGACCTCCATGTCTTGTGCATTAAATAACGCTTAACAACCGATGTTTACAACTCTGGTTGAATCGTTGGTAATGGATCGGCTTCTACTGCTTCAACACCCACAGACTCGCCTTCTTGGTATTGAGCCCAATCCAAATGTCGTTGAATCCGGCCATCGCCTGTGAGTTCAAGATCGCCCGTGTAACCGGCTAGTCTTTCGCCCGTCGCTAATCGATCCAGGTTTGTGGTGATTGAATAAGCGTCCAGTCCCAGCGCATAGATTTTGGCAAATACGCTGTCAGCTCCAGGGAAATTTTTAATGATCGATTGACGCAAAGGATCACTCTTTAACGACTTACGTAGCACCCATGGAGCGTCGGGATAGAAAATACTGTTTAGATCTTTGGTAATTTTAAGATCGCTGGATATAGAGGCTACCCGGGAGGTTCCTAACCTGGGTATATGAGTTGCGTGGAAAAAATCCAGCTGAGGTCTCAACGATCGTGCTTGCTCAGAGGACACCGCCAGGAATATCACGTCGACATCGTTGCGAATCGAGGGTTCAAAAAATAATTTCTCGCCGATGGCATTGCTCAGGCTTCGAAAACGCTGGTCGCTCTGTGTGATTCGTAGAGCGTCTCGGATTTCTGCCGAGTAGTCATACTTGTCGCTGGGCAACACGGCAACGTGGACAACGTCGCCACCGTAGTTGAACATCGCGTCTTGAAAGGCACGAGTTTCGCGATCACCTCGTGAATCATCGGCCTGCAGTACGACAGCGTTCCGAAGCGACAATGCAATTGCTCGAGATGCGGCTGCGCGCGCTTCGTCCTCGGGTGCTAGGCCAAACTGAATAACGTTACTGCTGTTGTCGCCCTGCAGTAATCCGGTGTCCACGGTATTTAATGTGATGGTGGGGACAGGAATGGATCTTTGTGTCACCACTGCGGCTACCGCTTCTTTGCGCAATGGTCCGATCACCGCGTCTGCGCCATCGGCAAGCGCTGCGGTATAGGCTGTTCTGACGTAGCCAGGGTTTTCACCGATGTCATAAAAACGCAATGTTGGTGCGCTCGGATCGGTGTCGGCTTGATGTGCAGCCACCATGCCATCGCGTATGGCAGCTGCTACTCGAGCAGTGCGTGGATCTGAGATAGGTAATAGCACAGCCACCTGATTGATTGGGCCCCGATCAAAGTCGGCGTCTATCGGGGTGTTGGGATCGTACAGGCTCGCGATAAATTCTCGATTCGCCGGATGGTCGGGGAATCGCTCCTGCCACAGCCTGAGTGAGTCAGATCGTTGTTGAGGGTTTGCCGCCGACTGAGCATTTGACAACGCCAGCTCTATCCAGCCCTGATAGGTATCGCCTCGAACATTGGTAGTCATGCCGTTTAGTGTCGACATAGGCAAAGTGGTGAGTCGCTGCCAAATGGCCAAGTGATTTTTTTCGATGATCGCAGGGCTTTCCAATTGATCTTCAAGCTGTATGCGTGCGTTCAGTTCATTGTCGGGATCTTCCAGTTTGCGATAGCTCATGGCCTGAGTTTCAAACGTCCGTGCTCGGTGTAAGGCGGAGAGGATGTTTTCGGGTTCTGGTAAGGCGAGCAGCGCAGCTTCTGCGTCACCCCCATGTAGTAGTTCTTTGGCCACCAAAATATCCCGACGAGCTTGGTTTTCGGTGTCGATCAAGGGTTCGGGGACAGCCACTAATTTAATCGCACCTTCTTCATACATGGCTCGATCAAACAGAATTTCTGCCGCGATGAGCAGGAAGTCTTCGCGCTCCGCAGTGTCACTGGTTTTTCCGGCGCGTCGGGTATAGATATCGGAGGCGGCCAAGGGGCGACCACGTAGTAGCTCCCGACGTGCTGAGGGGTCTGTTATGCTCGACAGCGTCGGATCATCCGGCAGCGCTGTCGGCGGTTTTGCACACGCGCTGATACCAATCAACGTCAGAATAATAAATACTAGTTGAGTAAGTTGAGTCTGAATCTTCATGGTTGCAAAGCATACTCTTTACATCGTTGCCACGCCAATCGGACATCGTGACGATCTGTCACAAAGAGCCATTGCAACATTGCAAGGCGTTGACAGGATTTATGCAGAAGATACTCGCTCAAGCAGTGGGTTGCTGCAACACGTCGGTGTTCGAACGCCTCTGCAAGCACTCCATGAGCACAACGAACAAGCATTGACTGACGCAGTGTTGGGTCGGCTTCAGGGCGGTGAATCTGCAGCGCTTATCAGCGATGCCGGTACACCGTTGATCTGCGATCCGGGTTATCGCTTGGTGAGAGCGTGCTTGGAGGCGAATGTTACCGTGTCCCCCATCCCCGGACCCTGCGCGCTAATCGCTGCGCTCAGCGTGGCTGGTCTACCGACAAACCAATTTGAATTCATTGGGTTTGCACCCGCCAAATCGAGTGCGCGAATACCTTGGCTCAAAACCCACGCTAATAAGGCACACACTCTGGTGATGTATGAAACCCCACATCGTATTCTCAGCTGTCTGGAAGAGTGTGTGGACACCCTTGGCGCTGATCGTCCTATCACGTTACTGCGCGAATTAACCAAGCGTTTTGAAACGATACTCCATGGCCGTCTAGATAGTGTGTTGGCCTCGGTGGTGGCGGATTCGGATCAACGTCGTGGAGAGTTTGTGGTGGTTATTGGAGGATGTGAACATCCGACCAGTGCAGAATCGCTCGCACTCGATCAAGTGCTGGAATGTTTGCTTCCCCATCTACCGCCTAAAACAGTGGCCCGTTGCGCAAGCGAACTGGCGGGAGTCTCTCGACAGTCAGCCTACGATCGCATTCTAGAACTGAAGCAGCGGTGATACACTGGTGTTGGAGTTGGCCAGGCCATCGCTGCAATTTTATTGCAGAGGAAAGTCCGGGCTCCATAGGACAAGGTGCCAGGTAACTCCTGGGGGGCGTGAGCCTACGGAAAGTGCAGCAGAGAGCAAACCGCCTAAGCGCATAGCGCCGGCAAGGGTGAAAGGGTGCGGTAAGAGCGCACCGCGTCGGTGGCAACATTCGACGGCAAGGTAAACCCCACCTGGAGCAAGACCAAATAGGGAAACATGGGTGTGGTCCGCATCGTTTCCGGGTAGGTCGCTAGAGTGATGCGGTGACGCATCATCCAGATGAATGATGGTCCTCGACAGAACCCGGCTTATGGCCAACTCCTACCTCACCACCCACCCTCATTGAATTGCAAACTTTTTGTAACACTTCTTTAACCTGTCTGAAGGTATGAGATATCAGTTGAATGCTTTAGCGTCTCAAGCTAGCTTTGATTATTATGTAGTGCCCTTAACTAATTGATATTTCTATGTACGATTTTTAATCACTAACTTGTAACCCACCGCGTAAGCCGTTGTCTTTCAACGTAAAAAGTCAGTTTTCAACCATCTTTTTTCATTGACCCGTCATATTGCGGTAGTTATAGTGGCATCCCGTGGCAGCAAGTGTCGTCTGGTGGAACTTCCACGCGCTTATTCATGTTCTTCAAAGGCATTACCAAGGTCAGTGTCGACCCGAAAGGTCGATTCGCACTGCCCAAGCAGCGCCGTGAACAGATTAGTAGCACCGGGAGCAATACCGTGGTGGTTACCGGCTGTCCAGATGATTGCTTAGTGATTTTCCCGCTGTCGCAGTGGGAAGAGATTGAGCCCAAGCTTGTGGCGTTACCCAATACGCAGCCGGCGATACGCGCCTACCAGCGAACGTATCTAGGGCACGCCACTGAGATCGAGCTTGATGGCAGTGGTCGCTTACTGCTGCCACAGGAATTGAGGGAGCGAGTCGGTATTGATCGTAAGGCCGTACTGATCGGCCAAGGCAATAAGTTGGAATTATGGGCGGCTGAAACGTTCGCAGAAACGTCACCGCAATGGGCTGAGCAAATTTTATCGCTCGACCCAAGTGAAGTACCTGAGTCTTTGGCAACACTGTCGATTTGATGTCAACGAACACTCATGTGCCGGTGCTGCTACATGCGGCCATCGAGGCATTGAGTATTCGCAGTGATGGTTGTTACGTCGACGCGACATTCGGTCGGGGTGGTCATAGTGCTCAGATACTCAAGCGATTGGGAACCGCGGGTCGGTTGCTGGCGCTTGATCGAGATCCAACGGCGGTATCGCATGGGCAGGCGCTTTTTGCCCAGGATCAGCGTTTCGAGATGGTGCAAGCCAATTTTGCAGAGCTCGAAACAGTGTTGCGACAACGCAAGTTAATTGGATCAGTAACTGGGGTATTGGTTGATTTGGGTGTGTCTTCGCCGCAATTGGATGTGGCGGATCGCGGTTTTAGTTTTTCCAAAGATGGAAAGCTGGATATGCGCATGGACACCACCCAAGGTCAATCAGCGGCCGAATGGCTCGCAACTGTGGGTGAGAAAGATTTGATTGCGGTAATAAAGAATTATGGTGAAGAGCGTTATGCGCGTCGAATAGCGAAAGCTATTGTGTCTGCCCGTAGCGAATCTGCCATTGAGCGCACTGGTCAGTTGGCAGACATCGTCAAAGCTGCTCATCCTCGATGGGAAAAGCACCATCATCCTGCCACGCGCACCTTTCAAGCGATACGAATTGCGATCAACCGAGAGTTAGAGTCGCTTGAATCACTGTTACTTCAAATTCAAAACGCTATAGCTGTTGGCGGGCGCGTTGCGATTATCAGTTTTCATTCCTTGGAAGACCGAATCGTTAAGCGTGCGTTTAGAAAACCAGTGCCAGACCCAGCTATGCCGCGAGGGTTACCGGTGCCCGAGGCTCAGCATCCGTGGCGCTTGGTCGTAAAACGGGTTCGGCCTGAGGCCGCTGAAATTGAGGCTAACCCACGCTCGCGCAGTGCCGTGTTGCGCGTTGCCGAGCGCGTGATATGAAGCATCAATTGCTGATGGTTGCGACCTTAGCGGGGCTTTCGTTTGGCTCTGCGATCGCTGTGGTTTATATGAAACATTTGAATCGTCAAATGCATTCAGATATCAGCCAGAGTCAAAAACAAATGGATGAACTGGCCGTACAGTGGAGTCAATTGCAAATAGAAGAAGGCACATTTTCCGAGCATGGCAGAGTGGAAGAAACTGCCAGAGAAAGGCTCGGTATGGTTCTACCTAGTATCGATGATTCGATCATGATTACACGGTAGTTGCCTGATCAATGAGCGTGACACGAACAAGCATAAAAAATGGGGCCTGGTTACGGCGACGTTCACAGTTGCTTATGGGATTCATACTGCTTGCGCTGTGGTTGGTTCTGCGAGCATTTTATTTGCAAGTCCTTGAGCACGATTTTTATCAATCACAAGGTCATGCGCGTCAGCTACGCACCACACCGATCGTAGCCACTCGAGGTATGTTGCTGGATCGGCATGGCGAACCCTTAGCCGTCAGCACGCCGATTCAAAGCGTATGGGCGGTGCCTGACGAGATTGTTGAGCATCCAGAGGAGTTTCAAAAACTCAGCGAACTATTAGATCTGGATTTCGCTCAAGCTTATAAAACCGCGCAACGTATGACAGATCAGGGGCGCGAGTTCATGTATGTCAAACGCCATATTCCGCCTGCGCTGGCCAACCAAGTGATGGAGCTTGAAGTCGCTGGCGTGTCTCTGCAGCGAGAATTTCGCCGTTACTATCCCAGCGGTAAAGCTGCGGCTCATGTTATTGGTTTTACGGATATCGATGACGTTGGTCGCGAAGGCCTGGAGATGGCCTACGATGGTTGGCTGCAGGGCAGCCCGGGTTTGCGAAAGGTGGTCAGAGATCTAAATGGCCATGAAATTGCGGATATCGCCATCGACAAACCGGCAGTGCCAGGCAAAGACCTTCGTTTAAGCATAGATAAGCAACTACAGTATTTTGCGGACCGCGCTCTTGGTGATGCAGTAGCAAAGCATCGAGCTGAGTCGGCAAACCTGGTGGTGATGAATGTGCGAACCGGCGAAATTCTCGCCATGACCAATTATCCCACTTATAACCCAAACGACATTAGCGATCGTAGTGGCGGGAAACAACGCAATCGCTCAATAACCGATGTGTTCGAACCCGGTTCTACCTTAAAACCCTTTACGATCGCGGCGGCTTTGGAGTCGGGGAAATTTCAGCCCGAAGATATTGTCTATACCTCGCCTGGTCATTACGACATTGGTGAATATCGCATTAGCGATGCACGCGACCACGGTTGGCTCGATCTTGCTGGCATCGTTAAAAAGTCCAGTAACGTCGGTGTAAGTAAAGTTGCCCGACAGCTTGAGCCTGATCAGATGTGGTCGGTGTTTGATGCATTTGGTTTTGGTCGCCCAACTGGGAGTGAGTTTCCTGGAGAAGTGGCCGGGTATTTTAATCATCCGACGCTTTGGCACTATGTGGAGCAAGCCAGTGTGTCCTATGGCTACGGCATATCGGTGTCTGCTCTGCAATTAGTGCGGGCCTATAGTGCGATAGCGAATAAAGGTGTTATGCCACCCGTGTCCTTTGTCGCTGCCGACGAACCAGAGCAAGGTAAGCGAGTAATTAACGAATCAATCGCACTGGAATTGGCCAGAATGTTGGAAGGGGCGGTTGCAGACGGCACCGGCACTAGAGCATCCATTCGCGGTTATCGTGTTGCGGGTAAAACCGGAACATCACATCAGTCGCAGGGTGGAGGCTATGCTGAAGATCGTTATCTGTCTCTATTTGCTGGATTTGCTCCGGTATCAAACCCTGAACTCGCTGCGGTTGTGGTTATCCATACTCCGCAGGCAGGAGAGCACTTCGGAAGCGTTGTGGCAGCGCCGGTGTTTGCAGAGGTTATGGCACACGCGTTACGTCTTCAGGGTGTAGAGCCTGATGATATTGGCGAGCTAAGAGTTGATTTAGGTAGTGCCGCTGGAGATCGCTCATGACAGCGCGGCGGAAGTTCGTAAGTGATTTATTTCGCGATATCGATACATCCACTGTGCCCGATATCGAGGTCTTCGGTGTCTGCTTGGATAGCCGTTTAGTGCAGAGCGGAGATCTGTATTTATGCATCAGCGGCTATTCGACGCATGGGCTTGAATTTGTAGAACAAGCGCTGGCTAACGGTGCCGTTGCGGTGGCTACTGATAGTGGGTCGCTACAAAAACATCCGTACGCTGCTGATCTATTAAGTCGCCACCAAATACCCACTGTGGAAGTTCCTGATCTGAAGCAATCCGTGGGAGCACTTGCCGCGCGATTTTATGATGATCCGAGTCGGTGCCTGTCCGTAGTTGCGGTCACTGGCACTGATGGAAAAACGTCAGTGTGTCGGTTTGTAGCGGATGCGCTGGTCGAATTGAATGTCAGCTGTGGCTATATCGGTACATTGGGTTGGGGAGTCACTAATGCTTTGAAACCTTCAGCATTGACCACCCCAGATGCAGTCTCCCTACAGCGCATGTTGGCGAGCATGGTGGACGAAGGCGTGCATGTTGTTGCTCTGGAAGCGTCGTCACACGGTATAGCAGAAGGACGATTGGATGCTGTTCACGTCGAAATTGCCGTACTGACCAATCTGGGGCGTGATCATCTGGATTATCACGGTAGCGTAGAAGCCTATGCGGCCGCCAAGCTAAAGCTGTTTCAAAAAGCGAATCTTGGCTGCGCTGTTGTAAACATCAATGATTCATTGGGGCAACGCATCGCAGTTGGCGACTGTGGGATCGATGCAACTGTGCGGCGGGTGACGTTCAGCACGGATGATTCTGTCGCTGCGAACGTGATGGCTAGAAATATTCAGCTCAATGCCGCTGGTATCGCATTTGATCTAGTGGATGATACCCACACTCAAGCCGTGCAAAGCCAGTTGATGGGTCGGTTTAATGTCGACAATTTGTTGGCTTGTCATGCTGTGCTGACTGTATTGGGGCAGGCCGCTAACGATGCTATTCGAGCTGTTGAGCAAGTTTCCCCTGTGTTGGGTCGGATGGAAACCTTCACCGGTGATGTTCGGCCGCTCGTGGTAGTTGACTATGCACACACACCGCAGGCTCTGGGTGCGGCGTTGCGAGCGGTAAAAGAACATTGTTCTGGACAGCTTTGGGTGGTGTTCGGTTGTGGAGGAGATCGCGACCCGGGTAAACGTGCATCTATGGGGTCAGTGGCTGAGATTGCTGACAACGTTGTCGTTACCGATGATAACCCTCGAACCGAACAGCCTGCACACATTCGCGCACAAATCATTGCCGGTATGTCGGAGCCGGATCGCGCTATTGAAATCGGGGATCGGCACCAAGCTATTCGACACGCCATTGACAACGCGCAGGCGCAAGATCTCATTCTGGTCGCCGGTAAAGGCCATGAGGATTATCAGATTGTAGGGGAGCAGCGCCTAATCTTTAGCGATCGCATCGCTGTTCAAGAATTATTGGAGGAGGCGTGTTGATGAGCCCTCCTCGGTTAAGTGAGGCAGCAGCTGCGATACAGGCCTCTGTCACCGGCGAGGATGTTGCGCTTTCCGGCTTCAGTATCGACACCCGTACGTTGGTCACAGGCGATATGTACATCGCAATTCGTGGTGATCGATTCGATGGTCATGATTTTATCGAAGCTGCACAGAGCCAGGGTGCATCAGCCCTGCTGGTTGAACACACCGTTGCTAGTGATCTGCCGCAACTGATTGTGAAAGATACTCGCCGGGCATTGACTCAATTGGCGAAGTTTTGGGCGGGCGTGTATCCGGTGCCCACGGTTGCCATCACAGGCAGTAACGGCAAAACAACGATCAAAGAAATGATCAGTGCAATCCTATCCAAAGTAGGACCGGTTTTGTACACCCAAGGAAACCTCAACAATGATATTGGCGTGCCGTTGACCTTACTTCGTTTGCGCGCTGAGCATCAATTTGCGGTCGTTGAGATGGGAGCAAATCACGTGGGTGAAATTGCGGGACTCACGGAGCTGGTTGAGCCCAAGGTTGCGTTGATCAGCAACATAGGGCCTGCGCATATTGAAGGCTTTGGTAGCATCGATCGAGTAGCTGCAGCAAAGGCCGAGATTTTTCAAGGGTTAACCTCGGCAGGGTATGCGGTTATAAATGACAATGATCATTTCAAGGACTTCTTAAAAGAAAAAGCCAATCATGCCCATATCCGCACGTTTGGTAACCAATCGCACTGTTCCGTGTCTGTCTCTGAGGATGGGACGGAACTTCAAATAGGTGATCGCAAGGTTCCGCTCACGCTCCAGTTGTTGGGACGACACAACGCGTTTAATGCCGCAGCCGCTGCGGCGGTGGCCGATATTCTGGGTGTCGAATTCAATACGATCGTATCAGCGCTCGAGCAGGTGCCTGCTGTTCCGGGTCGTTTGGAGGCGACTCAGATTGCAGAAGGTATCACCGTGATTGACGACAGTTACAACGCCAATCCAGCCTCAACGGCCATGGCTATTGACGTTCTCAAACAATTCCCTTCTCAGCGGATCTTGATATTGGGAGATATGTTGGAGCTAGGTCCAGAGGCGGAAAAGTTGCACCAGGCCGTGGGTCACGGGGCAGCCGCCGACATCGATAAGCTGTTTTCTGTGGGTGGTAAATTTTGTCGCTTAGCTTCAGACGCGCATGGACGTGGGGAACATTTTGATTCTCACGAAGCTTGTCTGGAACAACTGCAACAACAGCTCACTGTTGGGGAGGCTACTACGCTGCTGGTTAAAGGTTCACGAGGCAGTCGTATGGAGAAGATTGTTCAGGGCCTGAAGAAAATGGCACTGACTCAGCCTGTTGCACACGTCGCTGGAACGCCGTCATGATGTTGTTGATAGGCGAATGGTTATCCATGGTGGATACCGGTTTCGATGTCGTCCGGTATATAACTTTGCGTGCCATCTTTGCAGCACTAACAGCCTTGTTAATCTGCTTGTTGTATGGACCCGTTCTTATACGCTGGCTAACGGCTGCAAAGATTGGCCAATCTATTCGTGACGATGGTCCACAGACTCATCATGTGAAAGCGGGTACACCGACCATGGGTGGTGCCATGATTGTTGTGGCTGTTTGCCTGAGCACGATGTTGTGGTCTGATTTAGCCGTTAAACAGGTGTGGGTCGTGTTATTCGTAACGATGGGCTTTGCTGCCATCGGCTGGGTCGATGACTACCGCAAAGTGTTGCAATCGAACTCTAAAGGCATCACCGCAAGGCAAAAACTGTTCTGGCAATCTTTGGTGTCAGCCTTGGCTGTGCTGGCTTTGTATTTCACCGCATCAAGCCCTGCGGATCTGGAATTGATCGTGCCGTTTTTTAAAACAGTGATCGTCGACTTGGGATGGGTGTTTATCCCGTTCGCCTTTTTAGTGGTAATAGGTAGCAGTAATGCTGTGAACTTAACCGATGGTTTGGATGGGTTGGCCATTTTGCCGTCTGTGTTGGTGGCTGCAGGATTGGGACTTATTGCGTATTTGGCCGGTCATGCGGTATTTGCCGAGTACCTGCATATACCCAACATAAAAGGTTCAGGTGAACTCACCGTATTTTGCAGTGCGCTGATGGGTGCGGGTTTAGGGTTTCTGTGGTTTAACACCTATCCGGCGCAGGTTTTTATGGGCGACGTAGGCGCATTGTCGATCGGTGCCGCTTTGGGTGTGGTGGCCATTATGGTTCGTCAGGAGTTGGTGCTGTTCATCATGGGCGGTGTATTTGTGATGGAAGCTGTGTCGGTGATTTTGCAAGTGGCTTCCTACAAGCTCACGGGCAAGCGCATTTTTCGTATGGCGCCCATACATCATCATTTTGAATTGAAGGGTTGGCCAGAGCCTCGCATCATCGTGCGTTTTTGGATTATTACAGTCATTCTTGTGCTGATTGGCTTGTCAACGTTGAAGATTCGATAGCGATGAAAACCGACGCTCTGACGCACAAGAAAATATTGATTGTCGGTGCTGGTGTTACTGGTGTCTCGGTGGCTAAGTTTTTATCTGCTCGAGGCATTAACTTTGACGTAGCCGATGAACGAGCCGTGTTGCCTGATGAGATGCTTCGCGTTGTGCCCGATCTACAACACTTCACAGTGTTAGATTCTGAATTAACCGCCAATTACGATGTGCTTGTTCTTAGTCCTGGTGTGCCTCGTGCCCATCCTGCGATAGCCGCTGCCATTAGCTTAGAGAAACCAGTGGTGGGCGATATTGAACTCTTCGCCGGTGTTGTCGAGCAGCCGGTGATTGCCGTGACAGGATCGAACGGTAAAAGTACGGTGGTATCGATGTTAGCGCACGTGCTGAAGACG
>JAHQVR010000123.1 GCA_019634245.1 Gammaproteobacteria bacterium | reverse complement strand
TCCTCCCGCCATCGCTGACCAACTATCTGAACTCCAATGGGCTGCGGGCCTTGAGGTAATTTCGCGATATACGTGGGTAAATTTCCAGCAGGCAATCCGAGAAAATTCATGATGAATGACCAATGGGCGCAACCTAACGCATCATGAACACCTTCTGGTCCTTCTGCGTCACGGCCGGGGGCAAAAAACGGCTGGAGTAAAAACGGAGTTAGAACCAAAGGATACTGCTCAAGAAACAACGACCATTGTCGGGCGTAATGCGTTCGCTGCGCTAATTTTTGAATTGCCTCGACACCGGTAAAGGGTGGGAACCGCTTGTAGTATTGATCAAAAATGGAATTCAGTTTCTCGGAACCATAACGGTTGATATCATCGCCCAACAGCGCTTTCACTTCACCGAGCAATAATCGGTAACCCACTTCTGCAGCTTCTTGAACCGCAGGCGGATCCACCTCCTCTACAATATAGCCTGCCTTCGACAATGCACCGGCTGCGTTGTCTAGCGCAGTGACCACTGCAGGATGCAATCCGAAACCGAAATCATCGCGTGACATGGCTACGCGAATAGGTGATTTGGGTGGTTCTCCTTGCCAAGGTAACGGCACATGAAAAGGATCGCGAGCGTCGGTGTTTATCATCACCGGCATCGATGCCTGCAAATCAGACGCGTTTCGTGCAATTAGTCCTTGTACCGACATTGATTGCGCTAACAAACCACGTTCAGCGTGTTGGCTTGGATTCCAGGCAGGTACTCGGCCCAGGCCCGGTTTAACCGTGACCGCTCCATTGGCTGAAGCCGGAAAACGCAGAGAACCACCAATATCGTTGCCATGAGCTAACGCGCCGATACCCGCCATGACCGCCGAGGCCGCACCGCCGGAAGAGCCTCCAGCTGAAACATGTTTTCCCCATGGATTGTGAGTCCGGCCGTAAAGAGGATTATCCGTGTCTGCCCGAAAGGAAAATTCTGGGGTGTTTGTGCGACCAATAACAACAGCCCCTGCGGCCTTTAATTGACGAACGACAGGTGCATCATCAGGTGCTATCAAAGTTTTAAACGCAGGTACACCGTTGCTTGTGGCGTGCCCTTCCTGATCTACGTTGATCTTGATAGTCACAGGAACGCCATGCAGTGGCCCCTTGGGAGCGTCACAACGATCGAGTACATCGGCTTGGTTTTTCGCCTCTGCTGTAAGGGCCTCCACTACCGCATTCAATTCTGGATTGATCTCATCCATTCTCGAAATTGCCGCTTCAGTAACTTCTCGGGCTGACAGAGCGCCATCGCGCGTGGCCTTTGTGATCTCCACGACGTTCCACTGCCACAGTGGGGTTGTATCTGTCATCTTCCACTATCCTTATATAGGCTCCAACACATGTTAAAGCTTTTCTGGTAGTTGTTTGCTAGTCGACGGGCTTGGACGGGTATTGGACTCCTCATTGGAATCTTGCACAGAAACCACCTCGTATTGGTTGTCTGCTAGCTCGTTATTTACCGGTTGACTAGCCTGCCTCCAACGTAACAAATAGCCACCCATCGCTCCACCAGCGGTCGTGATCGTTATTAACCCCAATGTCAACAGCTCGGTGATTATCATGACCACCCCAGCCATAGCTGCGCCCATGAACGCAAGCCCGACCTTTAAATTGGCTTTTCGACCGACTCGACGCTCTTCTCTACGAATGGTTTTATGGGTTTCCTTAAGCACCTTCGCTTTATCTTTTTCTGCATCAATCTGTAGTTTTTCTCTTTCTTTAGCGTGTTGGTGGCGAATTTTGCCCAGCAATCGTTCTCCATCAGCACGGGAGATACTGGCAAACCAAAACGCGGTCACCAGCGCAATCAACGCCGCTGGCAACACGGCACTGACCAAGAGATCATTGACAGATCGATCCTGATTAGCCCAAAAAATCGCCACTGTGACGAGTTGTACAACAAGGATTCCAGGTAAATATCTCAACATAGCTTGGGCTGGGTGTAGACTTAAGGTTCAAGTCTACCGCACCTAATTAACATCCAATCCAATATGTCGGAGACGTTTGACGCATTTTTACTGACTCGCCACTGGCAGGACACGCGCAACGGAGTTGAGCTGCGTTTTTGGGCTACCTGTGACAACGGACCGGTTCTGATTGCAGTGCCGCAGCAAGAATCGGTTTGCTTTGTGGAGCGCAGCCAGCCTATCGATTTGCCGTTGGGTGCCCAACGTCGTCCTCTGGAATTACGCAAACTCGGTGGCGACCACGTCGATGGGCTGTACTTCTCACAACAAAAACAATTGACAGAACTTCGAAGTCGAGCACCCAGCCTGTGCGAATCCGATGTGAAGCCCAATGATCGATATTTAATGGAACGATTTGTTCGAGCCGGTGTTTCGATCACTGGAATACCAAATACATTGGAAAATTTTAGCCAATTTATTCATCCCAAACTCGCGCCCAGCACCTACAAACCAAAACTACTTGCCATGTCGCTAGATATTGAGATGCGGGCCAATTCGACGATGCTTTATTCCATCGGTGTGGCGAATCATGTGTTCGACTGCACGGGTAGTATCCCGTCCTGCGATGGCGTTGAAGAGCATCTATATAGACCGGGTGACGTGGTGTTTATGCTGGATGACTCCAGAACGGATACCGAACAACGAGATGGCTATGAACTGACCTATTGCGACAGTGAAAAAGTATTGATGCTGCGTTTTCTGGACTATGTTCAGCGCCTGGATCCGGATGTAATCACGGGTTGGAGCGTCATCAACTTTGACTTGGATTTTTTAGACAAAAAATGCCGAGCGTTAAACATCCCGTTTGCACTGGGTCGTAACCAAGAGCGTTCAGCGGTATTGCAACCTGGTAGCGCCGGTCAACCCAAAATTGCTCGCGTGCCGGGTCGCGCCGTGCTTGACGGAATCGATCTACTACGCGCTGGCTTTTGGACCTTTGAAAGCATGTCACTCGATTCAGTCGCCCACGAGTTATTAGGCACTGGCAAGCTGATCTCATCGGACCAAAACAAAGTGGCCGAAATTAATCGGCAATTCAGGGAAGACAAGCCAATGCTTGCTGACTACAACATACGCGACTGTCAGTTGGTCAACCAAATTTTTGCGAAAGCCGATTTGATGGCATTTGCCGTAGAACGTGCCAGCCTCACCGGACTGCCCATCGACAGGTTGGGTGGTTCAGTGGCTGCATTCGATAATTTATACCTACCGCGTTTACATCGCCAAGGGTATGTGGCTACTGATGTTGGCAGTGATACAAACGGACTCGGAAGCCCAGGTGGTTATGTACTCGATTCCAAACCCGGTTTGTATAACAACGTACTAGTACTGGATTTTAAAAGTCTGTATCCCAGCATTATTCGCACCTTTTTTGTAGACCCTCTGGGTATGGCCAACCCGGGCGAAGACCCAGTCCCCGGATTTTTGGAAGCAAACTTCTCTCGCGATACTCATATTTTGCCTGGATTGATTGAAGAATTGTGGGAGGCACGGGATCTGGCAAAGAAGAATCAAAACGCTCCTTTGTCACAAGCGATAAAGATTATTATGAACTCCTTTTATGGTGTACTCGGTTCGAATGGCTGTCGTTTTTACAGTCCACAATTGGCAAGTAGCATCACTCGTCGCGGTCATGAAATTATTACTCAATCCAAAGAATGGATAGAGACTCAGGGCTATGAAGTGATCTATGGCGATACAGATTCCCTTTTTGTACTCCTTGGAGATTCCCATACCAGTGAATCTTCTAATCAAGTGGGTGTGAGACTGATGGAAAGCTTAAACCAGTGGTGGACTGAACACCTCAAGTCAGCTTATCGATTGGACTCTCATCTAGAGGTGGAATTTGAAACCCACTATTCCCGGTTCTTTATGCCCACCGTTAGAGGAATGCCGACAGGCAGTAAAAAACGCTATGCAGGACTGGTCACTCGACCAGATTCTGATCCTGATCTAATTGTAAAGGGATTGGAAGCAGCCCGAACGGATTGGACACCCTTAGCGCGAGATTTTCAAAAACAGTTGTTCAATCGAGTGTTCCACGATGAGCCATTTGAAGATTTGGTAAGAGATACCGCCAATGATTTGCAGGCAGGTCGATTTGATGATGAATTGGTGTATCGTAAACGGTTACGTCGAAAACTCAGCGATTACCAAAAAAATGTACCGCCTCATGTGCAAGCGGCGCGTAAAGCATCGAACCCAGGGCATTGGATCCGTTATGTGATAACTCGAAATGGACCCGAACCTGCAGATAACATCGAATCACCCATTGATTACCAGCACTACATGGAAAAACAGCTGGCACCAGCGGCTGACGGTATATTGCAATTTTTAGATACGAGCTTCAGCACCATAACCGACGCTCAGATGAGCATGTTCTGACCGTACCGGAAGACAAAGTAAGGCTTTTACCCGATAAGCTCGGATGATCGATCAGAACCGCTGGTGGGCAAAGAAGGAGATGGGAGAGGTCTGCGCCTCTCCCATCTCGGTGTAGTTGCTTAAAATGCTATTGAGTTTTTAGAAAGTCGCCATTGGTGAACACAAAGTCGTTCGCGGCAGCAATCGAGTGGCAACCCGCACAAAAGTCGCTAGCCTTTGCTTTGCCTTTGTAGCTATCCGCCCAAATCCAATTATCTTTAGACAGTGCATCTCCGCCTGTAGCCTTCACACTCACGGTAACAGCCGCGACCTTGCCAGCATCAAAAGCCGCTTTGTCCTTAAACTGCTCTTTGACGACAATCGTGCCTTCCGGGTAGTTATAGGGGGCACTACCGGCAATCGCTGCTGCTCCAATGTCATTTACATACACTTCTCGGTAACCATCTGGACCATTGTGAACGTTTCCAATAAACCCAGTCGGATCTCCGGTACCTGGCTTGCCTTCAGTGATCTTGGTCCACGATTTATAATCCGCCCAACGCTCATCTGCGGAAGCGAACGGATTTAGACTGGCGCAACTGACCACAAGAGCACTCGCTCCCAACACAGCCAGAGCCGTTTGCCATTTGATTCTACTCATCAAGATCTCCAAGGATTAATTAACTAATGCGTTTGCACTGCTCACTTGGACACAAGTATAGACAACCGCATTAAAAATACGTGAATTAGGGAACCGCTCACTAGTGTCATGCACCAGTGGGCATCCAACAATTACGACACAGGAATGTTTGGAAAATTCCCCAAAAGGCGTAAATTTCCTCAGCTAATTTGGCTTTTTCGCATTCGCCGACGCTCAGTGAGCACAAACTCCGTGTAGCCGTTGGGCTGTTCGGTGCCCTTAAGCACTAGGTCCAAAGCGGCTTGAAACGCTACGCTCTCTTTGAAACCTGGAGCCATATTGGTGTATTCCGGATCTCCCGAATTCTGCTGATCAACCACTAGTGCCATCCTCTCCATCGTCTCAACGATCTGGCCTTCAGTGACGATTTCATGACTCAGCCAATTAGCTAGTAGTTGGCTAGAGATTCTTAATGTAGCTCGGTCTTCCATAAGTCCTACATTATTGATATCCGGAACTTTGGAACAGCCAACACCCTGATTTACCCATCTGACGACGTAACCCAGAATACTCTGAGCATTGTTATCGAGCTCACGCTGAATTTCTTCTGCACTGAAATTACGGCCCGTTTCAGCCAGAGGCACTTCCAGCATGTCATCGACACTGGCCGGAGTGCGCTCTATGATTTCCGCTTGACGGCTCTGTACATCGACATCGTGATAGTGGGTGGCATGAAGCGTAGCCGCCGTCGGTGAAGGCACCCACGCAGTATTGGCTCCAGCCATGGGATGCCCCTGCTTGGTGGCTAACATTTCAGCCATCGCATCGGGCATCGCCCACATGCCTTTTCCAATCTGACCCTGTCCTCGCATACCGGCCGCCAACCCAGCGTCAACGTTGTTGTCTTCATAGGCGCTCAGCCATTTGCTGGATTTCATTTCACCTTTAGGCACCATAACTCCAGCTTGCATGCTGGTATGTATTTCATCACCCGTGCGATCAAGGAAACCGGTATTGATAAAAATTACTCGCTCTCGCGCTTCATAAATGCAAGCCCGAAGATTCGCACTGGTTCGACGCTCTTCATCCATGATGCCAATTTTGAGTGTGCCCTGTTTGAGCCCTAGAGCGGTTTCAACCCTGGCAAACAACTCACAGGAAAGCGCCACTTCTTCGGGACCATGCTGTTTCGGCTTCACGATGTACACGCTACCAGTTCTGGAATTTTTCTCAGCATCTGCTGGTTTTTGCAGATCATGCATCGCACACAGCGAGGTCACCATAGCGTCCACCAGGGTCTCAGCGATCTCTTCACCGTTCTCATCTAAAACACAGTCGGTTTTCATGTGGGCACCAACATTTCTTACGAGCTGCACACTTCGCCCAGGCAATACCACGGTATTGCCATCGAGCCCGGTGTAATGCCGATCAGAATTAAGTGCACGAACGACTTCCTGGCCACCTTTAGAGAACGATTCTTTCAGATCGCCCTTCATAAGCCCGAGCCAGTTTCGATAGACCAGCACTTTATCGTCTGCATCGACGGCTGCCACCGAGTCCTCACAATCTTGAATGGTCGTAAGCGCGGATTCCAAGACAACATCTTTAATACCGGCCGCACTGTCCTTACCAATCGGGTGGGAGCGGTCGATTTGTATTTCAGCATGTAAGCCATTGCGAACAAGCAACACTGACGTAGGAGCAGCTGCGTCACCGGTAAAACCAATACACTGAGAAGGATCTTTTAGTCCAATGTCACTGCCAGATACCAATTCCACATGTAGAGCTTTGTCGCGGATATTGAACGCTGCCACATCCGCATAGCTACCCTGTGTAAGTGGCATGTGTTTATCCAAAAAAGCCATGGCCTCTGCAACAACCCGTTGTCCTCGTACAGGGTTGTAAGCGCCGCTGCGCTCAGCACCATTTGCTTCAGATATCGCGTCCGTTCCATACAACGCGTCGTAGTAACTTCCCCATCGGGCATTCGCAGCGTTTAATGCATAGCGGGCGTTGTTCACTGGCACTACCAACTGAGGTCCTGCGATAGACGACATTTCAGGATCCGCACCATCGACACTGACTGTAAAATCAGGCACCTCTTCAGCCAAGTATCCAATTTGTTTCAAAAAGTCTTTGTAGGCCCCTGGATCAATTGGTCCGGGATTGGCTTGGTGCCATGCATCGATCTTTTCCTGAATATCATCGCGTTTGGCTAACAACTCTGAATTGCGCGTACCAATGTCTTTAACAATGTCAGACAGAGCAGTCCAAAATACGGCTGCCTCTACCCCGGTACCTGGTAAGGCTTCCTGTTCTACAAATTCTTTTAGCACTTGGGCTACCTTGAGCCCACCGTCCACAGTAGTTGCTGTCATATTAGATTCTGATTTGGGTTGTTTTGGTCAGCCCTGGGGCCGACGTTACAGTTAGGTTGAGTAGATTAGCTGATGTTACGACCGCGCAATGGTAGCAAGATGCCTTCGGTTTAGCAGGGCCAATTGCCCAGATTTAGGGTGCCCAAGGCCGCGCCGGTGAGATCAACTCATTGGAGGCTCATGCCGATGGGCGAACAATCAAGGCAATAAAACCGATTTTTCAGCGGTCGAATAGGCGGCGGATCACGCAACAATCGCGTAGATTGCTTATGTGTCACTGATCACACCCGATTTATGACCACTGTCTCAAGGCTAGGAAAGCACGGGGTGATATCATCCGTGCTCAATAACATCTATATCCTAAAATGCGGCTTCATGCACAAAAGTGCTTGCGCGCAGCTATTTAGCAACTTCCGTAGAGTAATCAATGAAGACACCTGCAAAATTACTGGCTTTATCCCTCATCACGGCCACGCTTGCCGCTTGCTCGGATGACAATAACGGCAACAACACAGATCCACAAAACGATCCCGGCACAACGGCCAACAGCGATGCCGGTTCTGATACGGATGGCAGTGCGACCACTGGAGATAATACCGACGGCTCGGCTACTGACTCCGGTACTGATGGCACTGGCACTACCGATGGCACGGCTACTGATAGTGGTACCGATGGCACTGGCACCACCGATGGTGCTTCAACAGATGCCGGCACCGACGGTACGGCCACTGACACCGGTACTGACGGTACTGGCACCACCGATAGTTCTGCTACAGATGCCGGCACTGACGGCACGGCTACTGACTCCGGTACTGATGGCACTGGCACCGACGGAAACTCTACAGACAGTGGTACTGACGGCACGGGCACGACCGACGGCTCCTCTACAGATGCTGGCACCGATGGCTCAACCGATGGAAGCTCTACCCCTCCAGGTTTGAGTGATGGTGAGGTGCCACCAGAATTGCCTGATCCGTTTGCTGACGCGATTCCAGGTCCGAGTTCTTCAGATCCGTTTGGCTCACTATTAGAGGCAGATGATGAATCGGCTACTGGCGGAATTCCGACTGCGCCGAAAAATTTACGAGTTGATCTCGTGTCCAATGATTGGGCGGAAATTAACTGGGCGCCTTCAAACGATGATGGTGAGGTAGTCGAATACAATATCTACCGCAGCGACGGTCATGTATATACGGTTGGTCGCGATCAAACCGACCCAGTAGGTGGCACGCAAGCCGAAATTGACAAGATCTGGCAAACCACTTCATTTATTGATTGCAATTACACACGTTTCCTCGATCGCTTGCATGTGTGTGCCGACAATGGCCCCACTCCAGGAAACACCTACAGCTATCAGGTCACCGCTGTTGATGACGAAGGTAATGAGTCGCTACGCTCAAATAGCGTTACGATCACCTATCACCTGGAACAGAATGCGCCAATTCCGCGTTACGAAGATTTCTATTTAGATCCCAGCGACGACTTCGCTCAGCGCAACAACTTCACTCAATCTGAGTGGTTTCTAGATGAATTTGACCTAATGTTCGCCGATGAATTCGATGGCGACAGCATCGACAGTTCAAAGTGGAACACCGAACTGGTTTGGGCTGACAACCGCATTATCAACGGTGAGCAACAGTATTTTGTAGATGCTCTCAACGACACAGAGTTTGGTTACGACCCATTTCGCTTCACAGGCTCATCGTTGGTGATCGAATCCGTCCCAGTACCTGACGACTTACGACAAAATCTGCCTCCGGTGTGTGATGAAGAAGATCCGTTTGGTGTAGATCGTTGCGAATTCTTGTCAGGCGCCCTGTCTAGTCATGATAAATACGGTTTTATCTACGGCTATGTAGAAGGCCGAATGAAAGTGAGCAGTGGCGCTGGTGCATTGTCGAGCTTTTATCTCTACCATCGATACCCCGGTGAAGGTGTACTGAGACACGCACCCGAGATCGATATCGTCGAATACCTGGGTGAAAATCCGTTTGGAGATGAAGATGCCTTTCAAACGCATCACTTTGCCGACGTTACCTACGATACGATTCGGTCAGCTCCCACTATGAACTTTAAAAACCCCGATGGTAGCTTGTATAGCGACGGATACCACACCTATGGTGTGCTTTGGGAACCGCAACTGGTTATCTGGTACATCGATGGTGTTGAAATTAAACGAATGACAGGCCCAATGGTTGGTCGTCAGCCGATGAACATTGTTACCTACCTAGTGGCAGGAAGCGGTTGGGCGCCAACCCCGGACGTTAATGACCCCGATCTGTTTCCATTGCAATACGAAATTGATTACATCCGTGTATACCAACGAGATGCATACCAAGGTACGTCATCCTATGGTAATTAGTTGACGAACTACTTTTCTGCAGAAAAAGGCGACCTATAGGGTCGCCTTTTTTTTTGTCTAATTCTGACAACCAAGGCCCAGTAGCTTTAGCCAACAGTGCCCATGTTACGCTGGCTTTGCCATTCTGTTCGCGCACTTTGAGTACGCCCACAGCTTTATCATCCTGCCTTTCAACTACAAGTGCCAAAAATCGCGATGCCGTGCGTTTAGTTAATTGATTAAAGATCGCACGGTATCCGAGGGTCATTTGCGTTTGGGCCTCACATACTCGTTATCAGATTTATGTGAAAGGATCAAAGGCCCCACTGTGTATGATGCATTGTCGGCGCAGACTTCCTCCTAGCTGGCTCACTGGATTTAATCAAAACAACGAGAGCGAATCAGCTAGTGAGTATCAACCAAAGCCAGCTACAATCGACCTAAATAGATT
>JAHQVR010000122.1 GCA_019634245.1 Gammaproteobacteria bacterium | reverse complement strand
GAGTGCCAGGCGATTGCGGCGCACTGTTGTTTCTGTTTCCGTCCCGCCAATTATGTAAGCCCAAGCACTCTCAGGCAGTTTCTCGCGCGCTGCGAGCACCAACTCGTGAAGTGTTAAAAAATCAGTGGTCTCTTGAGATGTCATCGATGCCATGTCGCCTTTCTTTAGCGTTAATAATCCACATGTTACAGGATTCGATTTATCTGGAAATTCGTTCCTTTAAGGGACATAATCTATATTTTTTCGTTGGCGTATAATAGTCTTAGGTTAAGAGGGTGACAAATAATGATCTTAGATTGGCCTCGCGAAAATGCGGTCGATAAGGACTCCGCCAGCAATCGCTGGTTCCACCCCTCCAGCAACTACTGCCTCGATTTTCACGGCGATCCTGTTACTTCAGAACTGACGGTTTTTTCCGATGGAAATCACCATATGGCACTAGAACAAGCACTGGAACAATTTCGGTCGCAAAAAAAGTTTCAATCTATCTTTTATTGCACAACTCCTCCAAAAGTTTATCTCGATTGGATAAATGCTGGCTCGATCGAAATTGGCAATCTGCGAATCAGCAGCAAACCTGACGTGGTGATAGGTCCCGATGACATCATGGATAAATTAACCAAGGATGGAGTAGTTCTTAAATCCAGCATTTTTGCCAAAAGCCGTGGTATCAGCCTGATAGTCGCAAAAAATAACCCCAAAAGCATTTTTGATGTCGAGGACATTCTCAAGCAAGATGTGCAAGTATTTTTATCCAATCCAGTAACAGAAAAAGCTAGCCACTGCGTATACCGAGATGCGTTGGAAGCACGTTGCAGGGAAAAGAAAATGGAAGAAGGAACGATTAGTGCATGGTTGAAAAAAAAACGCGGAGTGGTCTATGGAGAGCTGATTCACCACAGAGAAGCGCCGCAATCCATTGTTAACGGAATAGCTGATGTAGCGATCGTTTACCATCATCTGGCGCTTCGCTACACCAGGATATTCCCAGATCATTTCGAACAAATACCACTACCCGGCATCGGCCAGAAAATCTCCACACACTATGCGGTCGGCATCACTAATCAAGGTTCTGCCAGCGCAGAAGAACTTTATAGTTTCTTTCTAAGTGAAGATGCAAAAGATATTTATACTCATCACGGTCTAGCGCAAAATTAAAAACAACAGCTCACTCTACCGATAGTAGGCATGCACATCGGCGGCACTAAGGCCATAAATCAATAATTGGCAGTGTGTAACTATTGAATCTGATTTCTAAAGCGCCGTTTCTCTCATCAATACTTTAGAATAGTCATCTGTTAATCAAAATTTATAAAAAGCGCAGACGTCCAAACCTTTGCATCGTCCCCCTGATGCGCAACCATGTATACCGGTCGATGACCGTGCGGTCCATTCACTGGATCAAGTTCAATGCTACCAGTAATTTCTCGAGGCGGTTCATTTTCAGATAATCGATCCAGCGCAAGGAACATATCCACACCTGGTAAATCTTTCTTTAGCGTTGCTGATTCGAGCAATTCTTTTCCAGTCACTTCCCACGTAAACGTTGGGCAATGTACAAACGGATTGCCTTTTAAAGGATCGCCAACCTTTACATAACCATCGATAGTTCCTTCTATTTTGATATGAGCAGATTCGAGCTGACTGACATCAAGCTCTAGGGCGTCAACATCGCCATAGGTATCACTCTTAAAACCTATTGTCGTAGCATTTTCTCTCCAACACGTTTCCTCAAGATGTTCAAATCCCAGGCCAATAAATTCATTGACTACCGCATTTGTAATGGTCACAGTACCTTTCCAAACAGCCCAACGATAACGGTCCTTTATTCGCGCCCCACCCCATCGGAATCGAATTTTTCGGTCGCTGTAGCCAAGCTCCTCTTGAAGATTCCGACGCCAAATCTCACCTGTGTGATCATAGGCAATCACCTTATCCCAACCACGATCCCCTAAGAACCGATAGTCGATCATTGCCTTACCACTGTGATCAAAGGCATCACCCATAATATGATCTTTACAGGAAATCACCCCAAAGGTCCTTTCTCCGGTAGAGGCAAAGGTGTGTCTGGCCCGCAACGCCTTTGCAATAGCTTCACGGGTCAGCTCGGGTGCGATTACTCCGGAAATACCTCCTTTGGTACCAAAGACAGCGGTACCTGGAACACCACCGCCACAGCGACCGCGGTGTTCATCGCCCGCCATACTGGCACCGATTTTATATCCGCGTTCCATCGCCTCTTGATATAGCCAGCCAAAATGCCCCCAGGCAGAGCCTATTTCCACCAATTTTTCCAACTCAGGGTGGTGCCAATCGAGAATGCAACGCCGCCCACCCACGTGAGGAATCAATAGATGGCCCTCAGGGTCGTGAATATAGGCTGCCCATAACTCTTCCAACGGCCAAGCGCCAGGTTCTGCTTCAGTTGTACCTGAATCTTCATTCCAGTCAACAGACCGCACATGCGTGCCGTCCTTTAAATAAGGGAATTCAGGCTCATCATCGTGTAAAAACACGACGTTGTGATCGCCACCAGCGCACGAACTACCACACCACTCTGTACCGGGGTAGGCAATGAACTCACCATCTGTACAAATTTCCTTGATGAGTTTGACCGTGCTTTTCCACCGCTCTGTTGTGATATTAAAATCATTATGTGCAAAGGCAAGCACATCAAGGCCTGTTACATCCCTACCATAGGTCAAATTATATTCTGTCGAGTTAGTTCCAATAGTATCGTTAGAATGAACGTGTAAATCCGTATAGAAAATCCGCGGGTAAGACAAATTTTCTTGAACAGTCACATAAAACAATTGATCCTTAACAGCAGTATGACTACTCAAGCTTGCTCGAATTACCAGCTCACCAGCTTTGTCCGTGGGTAGATCTTCCATAAGCGCTACGCTCCAACCGGTCTGTGGTGCAGTGATTTCTTTTTCATAGCAGACAGTGCCATTTAATGAAGCTTGGACATCAAAGATCAGCGGCTTGTCCCAACAAGTATTTCCCCATGCATCTTCTGCCCTTAACCGCAGAGGTAATTTTTCACCTTGTCTAACAATGCGTGAGCCCGCCCATTGCAACAGTGCGGGAGCTCCAGGTTTGATGTTTACCACTAGATCGGGTTTCACCGCCGCAAAACGAGAAGAGCCCAATGGATCTACATAACATCTAAATTTAAAATCCTGCTCGGTGAACGTTTGAACTCGAGTACCTGGGCCACCAAAACGGCGATCTCCCATTCGGATCACAATGTGATCACCGGCCTTCACATAACCATCAAACGTATCGACGATAATGGCCTTCTGAAAGGGTCGTTCGTGGCCTTTCTGATCAAACCGAACGGATAGTTTTTGTACCGATGCAGGACTTTGCCCCGGAACCGTGGGACCAGCGTGATATTCCGCAGAGACATAGTTAGGTGCTTGTGGATCTGAGGTTTGAAAAAGCTCCCAATCGGAATAAAACCGAAAAGTTGCTTTGAACCACGATCCATCGGCAAGCCCTGACTGTCCCACCTCGTAATCAATGATAATTTCTTGCCATGATCCGGCATCCATTTCATCAATATTGCAAGTGACCTGGCCAAGAAATGGCATGTCTTTGGTTTTCTGATACAAGCCAGTAGGCGCGAAATATGAATCACCCAATTTCTTTTTCAGCTCATCATCTGTCATTTTATCCATCATTTTATCCTCGCTGATATCAAATCCATATTTAATTATTCGGCACTTGCAACGCTATACTGGTTTAATCAGGCAGAAACGAACCACTAATGCACAATTAGCAATCCAGGCTAGCTACACCGCTGGGTCTGCATCTGTAGTATTTTTGGAGTTATTGAAACTACGCATAAACGTTCTTATTACGACATATAACGCTAACCCCATCAAAGCCATAGCCACTGGCCGAGTAAAAAACATAAAGGTGTTGTTCTGTGAAATTATGACTACCTGTTGTAGCGCCCGCTCCCATTCTGGCGCCAAAATAAATCCGATCAAAAAAGCCACATAGGAATAATCAAACTTGCGCATGAAGTAACCCAAACAACCGAAAGTGAGCATCAGGCCTACATCAAACAATGAGGATTTTCCTAGATAAGCCCCCATCACGCAGGTAAAAATGACGATCGGATATAAAATCATTGCCGGGATGTCGATGGCCTTACAGAACAACCGAAGCCCAAGTCGACCAATAATCAACAGAAATAGGCTGGCCAGAAGCAAACTTCCGTATATGCCATACATCAACTGAGCATTTTCCTTAAACAAAAGCGGGCCCGGTTGCATACCATGAATCATGAATGCTCCCATCAACATGGCAGCTGCAAGATTCCCTGGTATGCCTAGTACAAATAAGGGAATTAGACTCGATGCAACTACCGAGCTATTGGCCGACTCAGAGGCTGCAATACCCTCCAACTGTCCTTTACCAAATTCCTCACTTTTATTGGATCTCTTCATCGCCTGGTCATAGGACATGAACGATGCTACCGGAGCGCCTAAGCCCGGCATTGCCCCGACGCCGATGCCTATTAAACTCCCGCGCAACAGCGTTTTGAAACTGGAAAAAAATTCTTTGAATTTAATAAAGCGATCTTCAGGTTTAGAAGAGAATCCGTATGCGGACTGTTCACCACCGCCTTTCAGCGTGTAACGCTCAAGTTGAATTATAATTTCTGAAAACGCCAATAAACCTATAGCCACAGGTATCAACGACAACCCACTACCCAATTGGTAAATGTCAAACGTAAGTCTGGGTAATGCGGTTACAGGCTCGGTACCGATCAGCCCGACTAATATCCCGAAGGCTGCAGCTACCAAACCCCGACCGATTGAACTGGTGCCAATACCAGCAATTACGGTTAACGCAACTGTTATCAGAGCAAATATCTCGGCTGGCCCCATAAATAATGCAATGGCTGCTAGGGGAGCGGCAATTATGATCAACACCACCGTTGATAAAAAATCTCCCGCCACTGAACTGTAAAGTGCCATACGTAAAGCTTTCTCGCCTTTACCCTGCTGCGTCAGTGGGTAACCGTCCCATGAAGTGGCCGCTGCTTC
>JAHQVR010000121.1 GCA_019634245.1 Gammaproteobacteria bacterium | reverse complement strand
GGGCAACCGACTCTCGATTCAACCGTACCTTCTTTACCAATGGTGATTCCCGCGAACCGGAACAAGCCGGTGTCCGGGCAGCCTTAATTGGTTCAGCCTACACCCTGTTAATCACATTCCTTCTGTCTTTTCCCGTGGCGGTAGCCGCTGCGATTTACCTGGAGGAATTTGCCCCACAAAACAAGTGGACAGATCTGGTTGAGGTCAATATCAATAACCTGGCGGCGGTACCATCGATCGTGTTTGGTCTGCTGGGTTTGGCGGTGTTTATAAACTTTTTTGGGTTACCCAGATCAGCGCCGTTGGTCGGAGGTATTGTGCTCAGTCTTATGACGCTTCCCACGATTATCATATCCAGTCGAGCGGCGTTAAAATCCGTGCCGCCGTCTATTAGAGAAGCTGCGCGTGGGTTAGGCGCCTCCCCTCTGCAAGTGGTATTTCATCATGTGCTGCCGCTGGCCATGCCTGGAATACTCACCGGCACGATCATTGGTCTTGCGCAAGCACTTGGCGAATCTGCTCCGTTGCTGATGATCGGCATGGTGGCCTTCATTGTGGACATTCCAGCCTCAGTCACAGATCCAGCGACCGCACTGCCTGTGCAGGTTTTTCTGTGGGCCGATAGTCCGGAGCGCGCATTCGTCGAACGCACTTCGGCGGCCATCATGGTGCTACTCGGCTTTCTGGTCGTGATGAATGCACTGGCCGTAATTTTGCGAAAACGTTTTGAACGTCGTTGGTAAACCAATGGCTATAGTGGAACCTTAATCATGAATGTCAGCGCTACTGCAAGTATCAGCTCAGACAACAGTCTGGAGAATCTGCTAAAGGCGCCCACCATGGGCGACTTTACGGTGGACGATCCGAAGATGGAGCTGCGTAATGTCGATGTGTTCTACGACGACAAGCAAGCCATCTACGATGTCAGTCTGGACATTGCTAAAAACGAAGTGATCGCGATGATTGGGCCGTCCGGGTGCGGTAAATCGACGTTTTTACGCTGCTTAAATCGGATGAACGATACGATTCCCAGCTGCCGAGTGTCGGGCTCTATGTCATTGGATGGCGAAGATTTGTATGGTGCTGGGTTGGATCCTGTGCTGCTAAGAGCCCGAGTGGGCATGGTGTTTCAAAAGCCTAATCCGTTTGCAAAAAGTATCTTCGACAATGTGGCTTATGGACCCCGTATCCATGGGCTTGCGGGCAACCGCAATGAACTGGAAGATATCGTTGTGGAGAGCCTACAAAAAGCTGGGCTTTACGAAGAAGTCAAAGATCGACTGACGGCTAAAGGCACCAGCCTATCCGGTGGACAGCAGCAAAGGCTGTGCATCGCACGCACGATTGCGGTAAGCCCTGAAGTGATTTTAATGGATGAACCTTGCTCGGCACTGGATCCTATCGCAACCGCACGTATTGAAGAATTGATCGATGAATTGCGTGCGAACTATGCGATTGCGATCGTGACCCACTCGATGCAGCAGGCCGCTCGAGTCTCTCAACGCACTGCCTACTTTCATCTAGGGAAATTGGTTGAAGTGGGTTCCACTAACCACATATTCACGAACCCTGGTCACGAACTGACTGAAAATTACATTACAGGACGATTTGGTTAGTCCATGCTGGTCTTATAGAAGTTGTAGGCCGGCGTCACAACCTGATACATAGAGAATCACCATGGATAAATTGCATCTCGATCAACACATCTCTCAACAGTTCAATTTGGAGCTGGAAGACATCCGTAATAAGGTGTTGACCATGGGCGGACTCGTAGAAGAACAAGTGACCAACGGACTCGCAGCACTACTCGAAGGCGATGTCGAACTGGCACAATCGGTAGTGGAACGAGACTTCGAGGTGAATAAACTCGAAGTGGAAATTGATGAGGAATGCACGCAAGTGTTAGCCCGCCGACAGCCGGCAGCCAGTGATCTTCGGCTGATAGTAGCGGTGATTAAAGTCATAACTGACCTTGAACGAATTGGAGACGAGGCAGAGAAACTGGGACGTTTTTCTGTCGAGCTTGCAGCATCGGGGGACACCCCAGCGTATCGAAAAGAATTGCGACATTTGGGCGAACTAGTTCGCTCAATGTTGCGCGAATCGCTTGATGCGTTTGCCCGCCTCGATGCCGATGCGGCGATCAAGATTGCAGCTCGGGACGTGGAAGTAGACTCCGAGTACGACACTTTACTTAGAGCGCTGACGACCCACGTAATGGAAGATTCCAGTCAGGTACGCAAACTACTGCGGATCACTTGGTGTGCTCGCGCTCTGGAGCGCATCGGAGATCACTCAGAGAACATCTGCGAGTATGTGGTGTACCTGGTTAAAGGCCGCGATATCCGCCATACTAGCTTCGACCAAATTCAACGCGAGTTTGCAAAGAACTAAAACGCTTTTACCGCTGCGTTCGTGTCGATAACTTTCAGTTGAAATTGTGCACTATCAGTAATGGGCTGTAGCTGTGCCTGGTCTTGAGAGTTCTGCCATAGATAGAGGCCTTGATCGCTGTCCGATACCGTTGCTATGCGACCAAATCGTTTATCCAAATGGGATTTGATGACTTCCATATCTACGCTGTCGCCATCCGCAAGAAGATCGATGCGTTGTAGTAAATCGTCGATAAAGTAGTAGTCTAAATTGTTGACTTTAATGTCTGCTAGCTCAGCTTGAATGTCGCTGAACGTACAAGTCTCCAAGGCATAAGCTCGACGTGAGTTTTTAACTAACACCTTTTTAGTTTCACACTTGGGCGCAGTTCCAAACTCAGCGGATGCAGCTGTCAGCACGCTACCGCGCTGATCTCCCAGTCGGGCATCTCCTATACCCATTCGTCCGGCATTATCGCTTAATCCTAAACCCACTGTGGGAGTTACGCAGCCAAGCAGACCCAAGGACACACAGACAACAGAAAACAGAGTTTTTACTTTCACGCGATTCTCTTTTTATATTTTTTAGCGCTGATCAAATGAGCCCGACCACAGAGGACAGAGCTACCCAACGGGTTACTTCGTTGGGATTGTTTCAAACGGTGCGTCGACGACCAACGAATCCAGCGAGTACCAAGACCAGCAAGGCCCAGGCAGCCCCTGAAGAGCTTCGCTCTGAAGGAGAGAAGCCAGCCACTTGCTGCTGAATACCCCCAGTATTACTTGCCGGGTCACTCCCATCGATACTGCCTTCGGGAAGATACTGTGCCAGCCAATCGGTGAAATGAGCCACCTCAGAATACACACCATAAAAATTAGGCTCAGCGCATCCATTACCAAAACTGGTGATGCCTGCCTGATGAGTGACCCCATCAACTGATACGAATAACGGACCGCCGCTGTCACCCGAACAGCTATCGATTCCACCGTTTTTAAATCCAGCGCATACTTGCCCTTCTTCAATGAAACCATTGTACGACTCAGGTGCGTTACAGGTGGCCTGCGACACGACTGGAACAACCGCCTCTTGAAGCATTGTGGGATATGATGCCTGACCATTGGTAAGGTCAACAGCCCCCCAACCAACAATGGCTGCATTGATATTCACTAGAGTTGCCTGAGGTTGGGTATAGAGGGCAACGGAATCAATGTCTATATCAGAACCAAGTTCTAACAGAGCAATATCATTAATGGGGTTTTGCGCTGAATTGTTGTATTGCGGATGAACGTAAATATTACTCACTACAACTTCCGTGGCGCTGGCATCGGCCAGATCGATGATATCCCCAACAACATTCATCGAGTCAGCCGATCGTAAAGTGCCATTAAAATCAAACATACAATGGGCCGCTGTTAGCACCCATCGCTCGGCGACTTTTGTACCACCACAAAACTGACGATTGAACAGGGATGTTCCGCTGGCATTAACCAAAGCCACCATGGATGGCCATTTACCCGCAGGGGCTTTGCTACCACCAATAATGCGAACGGTGTCATCAACGACGCCGTCGTCAGGCACGGCAGAATCCGCGTTAACCCAGCTCGAACCGCCAATCAGAGCGGCGGTGACCACTCCAATAAAGCCTTTCAAGAAGGTTTGGTGTTTGTTAAAGCAGATCAACTTGCCTACCCCATTCGTCACAGTTCGAGTTGCCATAATTGTTATTGTAGTTGTGTAGCTTTGGCGTTAAATTTAGCTATCGGCGCCTTTGTCAAAAAATGACAGAGTGCCCGAGTAAGCTGTGAAACGCATTACTATCAGTGTGAATTTTCAACTACGTAATCACAGAAAAGGTGCTATCAGGGCGTTACATCCGTCACATTGGTGGTTTCACCCCCTGTTGAGGTGGGACAAAACCACCCCTAAATCGTTCCAGGTTAACGTGCTGAGGGCACCCATAGTGCTGCGCGGATTAAGCCAGAGAAGTTATCACCCAGTGGGTCGAGCTGATAGGTAATTTTACCCAGTAATACGGTAGCTTTACTCCGCGTCGCGTTTGGGCATGAGATCGTACGGGTGACTCCAGTTAGGTAGCGCTTTGATTCTATCTAACCATGCCATCACATTTGGGTAGAGGGATGTATCGACTTTTGCCTCGTCCAGGAAAAACATGTACCCACACATGGATACATCAGCAATGGTAGGCCGTTCACCGATGATAAATTCTTTGTCGGCCAAACGGTTATCGACAATCTTAAGTGCATTATTTACTCGGCCAACTAAAAAATTCGCGACCTCTCCGTCACCATTTTCCGTAAACGCCCTTAAATATCGAAGCGTTGAAAGATTTCCAGTGAGCTTGTGATTGTCAAAGAACATCCAGCGCATAATTTCTCGATGTTCAGGAACACTCTCTGAATCAAACATCTCAAAGGTATCGGCCAGATAATCCAGAATCACGCCCGATTGGCTCAGTACCAAATCGCCCGCTTCAAGCACAGGCACTTCCCCAAGCTCATTAAGCGCCAAGTATTCTTCTGTTTTGCTACCTCCATTAAAAAAATCCACAAACTGGGCTTCCCAATCCGCGCCACAGAGGTTTAGCATCAAGGCTGCTTTGTAAGCATTTCCAGATTCAGCAAAACAGTGCAGTGTGTACTTCATATTCCTTTACCTATTATTAAAGGCTGATACCGACGACATTAAACCACTTTACCGGGATTCATTACATTGTTTGGATCTAAGGAGTTTTTCAGCGCTCGCATCAATGCACGCTCCGTTGCATCATTATAGTGATCTGCCAGAGCCACTTTATCCTGACCGAGGCCGTGCTCGGCGGAAATCGTCCCATTTTGGGCAATGGCGGCGTCATACACAGCGGTACGATGCGCGCTTGCGAGAGTTCCAAAATCGCGTTCGCCATCGGGTGGGGATATATTAAAATGGACATTACCATCGCCCAAATGACCGAAAGCATTCACACGAACACCAGGTTGGACTGCGGTTACGGCTTCAGTGGCTGCAGATATAAACCTACCTAAATCGCCCACAGGAACCGCAACGTCATGCTTAAGCTGTGCACCCGCAAGTCGCTGCGCTTCGGGAATCTCTTCACGAATACGCCAAAACGATTCTCTTTGAGCTTCGTTCGAAGCAAGAGCTCCGTCGGTTAAAAAAGACTTATTCAAAAGATTTTCTAGTATCTTTTCAAACATCTCATCGAGATTAATATACGGGCTACTGGTATCCAACTCCACTAACAGTGCTACTGGTGGAATGGGATCAAGAGGAATGTCTATCGCGGGTATATAGGTTTGCAGATAATGGCAGCTCATTGATGTCAGGAACTCCAGTGCACTCACCAAATCACCCGCATCCCGCCGGACAGTTTCTGCAACCAATAAAGCACTGTCTAAAGACTCACAACCCAACAAAGCGGTTACTCGCGCACGCGGTTGTGGGTATACGCGTAACACGGCTTTGGTAATGATGCCCAGCGTACCCTCAGCTCCACAAAAAAGTTTCTTGAGCGGGTAACACGTATTGTCTTTGAGTAGACCTCGATCGCCAGACCAGATTTTGCCATCCGGTAACACCACTTCTAAGCCCAAAAGCAACTCTTGCATCATGCCGTAACGAAGTACATGGCTTCCACCGGCGTTCGTTGAGAGCAGACCACCGATTTGCGCCGAGCCCTGTGAGCCTAGGTGCATAGGAAGCTGGCAGGATGCATTCTCTAATTCTTCATGCAGTTGCTGGAGAACGACGCCAGGCTGCACGGTCACCGACCTAGCCACCGAATCAATATGTTCAATCGCATTCATACGGCCCATTTGTAGGATTATGCTCGGCCGGTGATCGCTGGTACTGGGAACCGAACCACCAACCATTCCGGTATTGCCCCCTTGTGGTGTGACAGTGGCTCCGTGCTGCTGACACAGTTGTACAAGCTGACTGACTTGATCGGCGGATGCGGGACGCGCAACTCCGATGGGTGTTGAGTGATAACGGGACAGCCAATCACTGGTGTATGGTTGGGTGTCTTCATCGGTGAGCCAACCGTTCGGGCCAAGCAAGCGTTCACATTCGTTTGATAACTCAGCAGTCATCGGATGATTTTATTGGCAGAAAAAGTGGGATTATTCGCCCCTTCCTGGGGCTCACCCCTGCGGGGCTGCGCACCTGTCGGTGCTTGTGAAAAATCGCTCCACGCGATTTTTTCGAACACGTTTCTCATCATTGGTTGCCCAAAAACTGCTGCGCAGTTTTATTGGCGGAGAGAGAGGGATTCGAACCCTCGATACGAGTTACCCCGTATACCAACTTTCCAGGCTGGCGCCTTCGACCACTCGGCCACCTCTCCGTCTTGATCACCCCGGGCTCGTCGCTATTGCCTCCGGCTGAAGCTAATAGTGTAGCGCGTCAGGACTCAGAACGCCCGGGTGTATACACCGGGGATGGGAAATGCGCAACATTTCCCTCTATCTCACGAATTTTCGCCTGGCCACGTTTTTCTACTTCATCTATACGAATCACCGAATGCATGGGAATAATGGTTTGTTTTACACCTTCAAATTCGGTTTTCAGCTTCTCTTCCGAGGGATCCACAACGACAGTCGAATTATTGTCAAACACAAGGTCTTCAAGCACGACGAATCCGTACATTTCGCCCTGGAATACGTCCCGAGCATACACTTCGTAGATTTTATCCTGACTAAAAAACCGAACGCGATACAGGTGTTCGTCTGTCATAAGTGTTCGAACCAATGGTTATTGTTGAGTTAGCGCCGACGCTTGCTACGGCGCTTGTGCCGAGGGTGTACGGGGACGATTCGTAGTGTATCCGAACTGGTCTCTTTTAACCCCACCGATTTGGCAAGCTTTTGCACTTCTTGGGGGGGCATTTCGTGCACATCCCCACGCTTCATCCATTTGGGCAGAATCACCGTGCCGAAACGGGTTCTTATCAAGCGGCTCACCGTCAATTCTTGAGACTCCCATAATCTCCTCACCAGACGGTTGCGACCTTCTGTCACTGTGACCCGAAACCACTGGTTGCGACCATCTCCCCCTTCTTCCACCAACCGATTGAAGTGCGCCATGCCATCGTCAAGCTCAACTCCCGTGCGCAGCCGCTCTAAAACTTCTGGGGTTATCGCTCCATTGACTCGCACCGCATACTCCCTATCGATGTTCGATGATGGGTGCATGAACAGATTCGCCAGCTGCCCATCGTTGGTCACCATCAACATTCCCTGCGTGTTCAAATCGAGCCTTCCGATCACAATCCATCGCCCTTTGACGGTCTTTGGTAACGCCTCAAAAACGGTTCGGCGGTTCTCGGGGTCAGAGCGCGTGGTGACCTCACCGGCCGGTTTGTAATAAATCAGTACCCGCCTGGTATCGCTAACATCAGAGACCACTCGATAATTTCGCCCTCGAACGACAAGATCGTCGTTCAGCTCAGCCCGATCCCCCAACTTCGCCGTACGACCATTCAATCGTATTTCGCCGGCACTAATCCACGTCTCCAGTTCGCGCCTGGAGCCGAATCCTGTGTTGGCCAATACCTTCTGCAATCGTTCGCCCATGGCGTCGATGTTAGCAGACCCACACTCGGGGTCTGATACCATGCAGGACAGTCACTTATGCAAAGGTCTTCACCGTGGCAGATCCCGAGTTTAAATCTCTCAATATCGCTGTATTAACCATTTCAGATTCTCGCACCCTGGCTGATGATGTTTCTGGGGATAAGTTGGCCGCTGCCATCCAGGGGGGTGGGCACGCGCTGGCTGATCGGACCATTGTCAAAGATGACCTCTACCAAATCCGCGCAGTGCTCTCTGGTTGGATTGCGCAGCCGGAAGTTGATGCAGTGATTACGACCGGCGGGACCGGTATCACCGGTCGTGACGGAACTCCAGAAGCGGTAAAACCACTGCTCGATAAAGAAATTGAAGGCTTTGGTGAAATGTTCCGAGTGCTGTCCTACGAAGATATAAAAACCTCGACACTACAATCCCGAGCACTCGCTGGCGTTGCTAATCGCACCTTCATCTTCGTGCTACCCGGCTCTTCAAGTGCCTGCCAGTTTGCCTGGGATAAGCTGATCTCGGCGCAGTTAGACAATCGTACTCGACCCTGCAATCTTGTGATGCTGATGCCCAGGCTGCAGGAGTAACTCTGCCAATGGTTATAACGGTTTACTAAAGAGGCTCATGCAGCCGTATTCTCAGCCACTAATTCTTTGTACCACTGTCTCAGTTGAAGCGTCAGTGGACCTGCCCCTTCAGCGTTTCCAATGGGCTTGTTATCGATCATGGTAACCGGTGTTTGTGCCCCGAACGTGCCAGTCATAAATGCTTCATCAGCGCTGTATGTGTCGAATAGTGAGTAGTTGCGCTCATAGACCGGCACTTGGTGAGTCTTGCACAGGTCAATAATTTTTTGCCGAGTTACCCCATTCATGCAGTAGTCACCGGTGGAGGTCCACACCTCACCGGTACGTACAATGAAAAAGTTGCAGCTATTGGTTGTATTCACAAACCCATGCGGGTCGAGCATCAATGCTTCATCCGCACCCGCATGCTCAGCTTGTAAACAGGCAATCACACAATTTAATTTTGAGTGAGAGTTGTACTTAGCATCCTGGGACATGGGCAACCCACGCACCTGAGGCACCGTGGCCAACGACATACCTTTAATTTGCATCGTCGACAGCGGTTTCGAGTGTTCCATAATGATCACAATCGTCGGACCCGTGCGCGATAAGCTCGGATGCTGAAACGGTTTAATCTTGACGCCACGAGTAACCATCAATCGACAATGAACATCGGTAATCATCTTATTCGCTTGCGCGGTTTTTTCTAATGCGGACACCATCTCCTGGCGAGACAATCCAATGTCCAGATCCACTGCCTTGCAGGACCCATAGAGCCGATCGAGATGTTCTTCCAAAAAGGCCCAGCGACCGTTGTACAGCCGCAACCCCTCCCACATTCCGTCTCCCAGCATAAAACCTGAGTCGTAGACAGAGACCACCGCCTGCTGCCGCGGCACCAGCTCACCATTCACATAAATCAGTAAGTGTTCGTTGCGCGGATCGTCTTCAGCGTCGTGTGCTGTGGCCCTTTCAGCGCTAGATTCCAGATTGTCGTTAATACTCATCTCAGATGATCTATTGGGTGTGGAATGGTCGAGTCTACCGCCGTGACGGCCGTATGACACGCTTCTTGCATTCAGTGGTGTGTGAGTCGTGCAAATTCAACTTCTCGAACCTTCCATTCCGTCCTGCTGGCTGGGGTTGGCGTGTGTCTGTGGGGTCTTTCCCTGCCAGTCTCTGCCCAGATGCAGCTGATCGTGAATTACCGCGAACCAGTGACACGAGCGTCGACACCGGACATCCCCGCAGAGATCACCAAAGCCAGACTCTTTGAACGCCAGAAACGGACGCTAGAGGATTTTTCAACCCAGCTGGGAAATTCGACGCGCTGGGTTAGAAACATGTCCGGAAATGCAGCGGTGGTAGCCGTGGATGACGGCCAAACCCTCCATGAGATTCGCCAACGTCTATCGGCTCTGGATTACGTTGAGTCTGTTGATATAGATGCACTGGTTTGGCCTGCCGCTGTACCCAACGACGAACTCTATGGCGAGCAGTGGCAACTGGGAAGCTCAGACCAATCCGCAGGAGCGATTAATGCGGAAGCCGCCTGGGATTTGGTCAGTGGCGATGCATCAACGGTCATAGCTGTTATCGATACTGGCATTCGTAGCGAGCATCCTGATCTACAAGGTCGACTGCTGCCAGGCTATGACTTTGTTTCAGGAATGAATTTAAATATTGAGGGCGATGTACCCATACCGCTCCAGTACGAATACCTGCGCGCCAACGACGGTGATGGCCGCGACCCAGATCCGACCGATCCGGGTGATGGTGTGGAGTTCTCTACAACGGTTGAAATGAACACCTATGGAGTGAATTGCCCGGCAACCGCAAGTACCTGGCATGGCACAGCTGTCGCTTCGGTCATCGCAGCAAACTCGAACGATGGTTTTGGAATGGCAGGTCTGGCACAACACACAAAAATTTTACCCGTGCGCTCCATGGGACGCTGCGGAGGAAGACGCTCTGATTTAATCGATGCCATTCGTTGGGCCGCTGGAGTCGGCGACCCAGCCATCACAGAAAACCTCTACCCCGCTGACATTATTAACCTAAGCCTGGGTGTTGACGACGTCTGTACGCTGAGCGACCAACGCGCCATCAACGACGCTGTCGCCGCAGGCAGTATAGTGGTCGCAGCCATCGGCAATGGGTCGCGGAATGCGGACGCCAACCCCACATCGCCTTCTCAGTGTGACAATGTCATTGGTGTACTGGCCACCGATCACAACGGTCATCGAACCAACTACAGCAGTTACGGCGCAGATGCCGACATCGCCGCACCCGGTGGCCGAGTACCCGATTCCAGCTTTGCTATTTTGGTCGCTAGTAATGCTGGTGAACGCGCACCCAGTAGCCAACAAACGTATCGGCAAGTAACAGGCACCAGTATCGCGGCTCCGCACGTCAGTGGTGTTCTGGCGCTAATGCAAGCGGCCAATCCAAGCCTAACTAACTATGAACTGGAAGGCCTGCTGTATCGCTCGGTCCGACCCCATAACACAATCTCCGGTTCAGGCTGTACCGATCGTACCTGTGGCTGGGGGCTACTCGATGCATATGAATCCGTCGTCAATGCCATCGAGTTTACGAGCGGTGATGAACTACCCATTCCCCAACTGAGCCCCGCCTTAGACGGCTCGATAACCCGAGGCAACCAAAGTTTTGGTTGTTCAGTGGTATCTGGGACAGTCTCAGAAAAACCACACAAAATGGCAATCGACTGGTTCTTACTGCTACTGATGTCCAGCACCTGCCTTGTTATCAGAAAAACAGTTCGATTCCGCAGCGATGATGCCATCAGATAGATGGTGTATTAACATCGATGCGTAACTGCCAGGTGGTAGTTTAAAACTCAACAGCAAGTCATCCTGGGTTAACCAGCGATAGTCCAACGACTGTACGGCAACTCTGAGCGCTCGACGGCTAGCCAAAATGTTATCGATGACTAACGCCTCACAAACCGATTGGTATGGGGTCAGCACCTCGGATTCGAATTGTTGGCAATCGCCTTCAATAGGGGAATCGCCGGCTCCAACCAAGGGACCGGTTGTCGAAATATCAAAAGAGGCCAATCTGTGATGGATGTCATCAGCGTTCTCTCCGGCATACCCGAACACACTGTGAGAGCCCGACAACATTAAGGCTTCGCCCAGCATCGGGTTTAACCAAGTTTGATTGGCAACGCGCTCTGATAACACATGATTGAACAAAGCACTTCGTAACGACGAGATGTACAGTCCACGTTGTTTCGGTTTTAAGCGTTTGCGGGGATTGTTAAGGTGCTCAACGGCTTTATATACATTGCGTCCCTGATAGCCAAAGCGCTGTGGCCCAAAATAATTGGGAAAACCCGAACGCGACAGCACGTCGAGTCGGGATTCGATGACCTCCGCTGTGCTGGCCGACGTTGCCGCACCTTCGCCATCTTCCTCTCGTTGTAATTTGCGCAAGGTGATTTGAAAGTGGTTTTGCTTATGCGATCCTATTCTTAGCTTCTTGCTATTGCGCGTAGTGGTTAAAATCTCAAGCCGTTTCGAGTGCACCAAAGAAGACGCCAGTTGAGAAACATCGGGGTCGTCATTGGTTGGGAGACTGAACCACTGACGGGTGATGGCCTGCTTGTCTTTCATTCCCGAGTAACCAATGCCACGCGATGAAACGCTGGCGGCCCGAGCCAGCAAATCAGCCGCCTCTAACGTCGTCAGGCCTTCTTTTTCCACATAAACAAAGAGATGTTCACCAGAACCGTTCGGTTCAAAGCCAAGCTCCTCTTCGACGATAAAATCAGAGCACGCTGCCTTGTAATGACCTTTGATCATCGTCCGATCTTCTGCGGCTCTGGGCTGCACAAGCGATGTGCGCAACAGTCTATCGATCAAAGCGCTGTCTATTGGTACACTCCCCATCGTCACTTATCAAAACCCAGGTTCAAGCTCAGTTCTATGGATACCTTCTCCCGATTGTCCTGTGTCGATGCGAAAAAAATGCTCGACAATGCGCAGCTGAATATCGTGGATATTCGAGATGAACAAAGCTTTGCTGCTGGACACATTCGCAACGCCGTTCATCTGGACAACACTCGAGTGGCCAATTTTATTCAAGACACAGATCCTGATGCACCGCTCATCGTCTGTTGTTATCACGGCCATTCCAGCCAACAGGCAAGCCAATATTTTGTGGAGCAAGGTTTCGATGAAGTCTACAGCCTTGATGGCGGATTTACCGAATGGGTAGAAAAGTACCCTGAAGATTGCGAACAGTCATCAACCTGAAGCCGCTGTTTC
This sequence comes from Gammaproteobacteria bacterium, assembly GCA_019634245.1. The sequence continues at coordinate 19,415 of JAHQVR010000121.1, read as the reverse complement.
AAGGCAAGCAGCGGGCAACGGTATCGTAAGCCAGCATCGATTCATACCAGGCGGTCGCCATTTTTTCATACCCAGCTGCCGTAGGGTGTTTACCTATAGGTTCATCGCTGATGTCATCTGGCGACACTGCCAGATTCTGTTCAACCAACACCAATCGATCTCCGACCCGGTTCTGCACTCGGGTACGTATATCTTCATTGTATTGTTCAACAATGAGGTTTTCTGAGGCATTGCGTGTCGGAACTATGGTCGCTAGATGCACGGTCACCGGATGATGTTGCTGCTCCCATACATCAATATCATCCAGAAGCAGCATCAGCTCGTCTGCCGTTGTGGGTGTGTTGTTCGTGCCGATATGTATCAGCAAAACGTCAGGTGGGTTCTCTAACAACACTTCGTTGAGCTTGGCCCGCAAGAAACCAATGTCAACACCCGAAAACCCATTGTTGTCTGGATCGATGAGCCCTGCATCCTGACCCGCACGCTGACCGGCTTGACCGAGAAAATCAACCAGGTATCCGTTCATTGTCAAGCTGTCATACAAAGCCTTTCGATAACCAACACGCACAGGCAATTCAGGCAGATCTGTACCGTCAAAATACTCAACACCAGAGGTGATCGAATCGCCGTAAGGCATCACTCTAAGAGGTTGGAACACCACCCAATGAGTGTGTTCGAAAAGCACAGTATTATTAGCATCGACCACCGAATATCGGATTGACAACGGCGCATGCGAACGTGGTGTAAGCAGCGTTAAAACGCCCGATGTGTTGTCAAAGAACTCAACACTCAATTCCGGTGCGTCTTCTAATACGATCGTTTGGCCCATGGCCAGTGACACAGGGAGTTGTAGAGACAATGACTCACTGCTACTCGTGGCATCAATCGTCTGACAGCTGGAAATTATTTCCGGATCTTCGATATCAGGCTCAGCGCGAGACGAATCTGAATCGCAAGCACTCAGCGCTAGAAGCGCTGCGAATATACCCACCACCCTCTTCACACCCATAAAGAAATTTGCCGTTGACTATGCCTGTAATGAAGTTAGCAAAGCTTCAGATGAATCCTAGTGCAGAGTGAGAAAAAGTCGTGTCTAGCTCAGGAATTGTTCTCAATAAAACGCTCTATAGCTCCTTCAGACAAAGGCCCGGGATTGATCCCCTTTATGTTCCCTTTGGGATCGAACAGTAAATAGGTGGGCGTACCACGCAGTGGTTCTTCAGCAATTCTGAGAATATTCTCAGACAAAATAGCCAGTTCGCCAACGTAATTTGGAAAAGTTACTACGTGATTGTCGAGATAGCTCTGCACCGCATCCAGCGCATCACGACCATCCAACGCTATGCCCACGACCTCGGCATTGAGGTCTTTGTAGGCGTCGTGAAACTTTGAGATTTGTGGCTTCTGTTGCTGACAGATGGGACAATCGGTTGCCCAAACCATTACCAGTGTCCACTTGCCCTGCCCCACGGCCAGCGTGGCATCGCGACCAGACATATCCACTAAATCATTGAATGGCCGATTCGGTTCCTGAATCTCAGCCTCGGTAGGATTTGCGGTATCGGCATGTCCTACTAAGGGAAGCAGTAATAATCCGAGTACGCCCATCAGAGCGGCGATGCCGGGCAATTTTCTTGCCAATTTCTGGCACAAAGGGGTTCCAAGCATAATCAATTAACCTCAAAATCCAGTGGTGCAAGACGCTCAAAATAAGTGCCATAGCCATTGTCTCACCACGGAGAAAAGTAGAATTAGAGCGCTTATCCGTGCACTGTTGCCCGAATCGGCAGAACTAGGCTCAATATGACAAGCCGTAACCTTTGTTTAACCCGCTCTGGCCTGGTTTGAGCTGTATGTTTGAATAAGGTTCAAAGCCGCCGCCCGTGGGTTAATCGGTGCCTCGTAGGTTGGCCTAATTTAAGACACAAACTGTTACGAAATCCGTACTTTAAAACCCCATGATAACTACAGACATGGCACGATTGCGCGCCCTGGTCGAATGACCTTGAGTTCCTATGGAGACATCAGCTAGCTACTGAACGTGATTGGAGAAATTGTTAACCTCATCTCGCCGAGCAGGAAGAATCGGCACCGTCTGCGCGTGCGCGTCCTGCTCACGCTCGCTCTGTTGTGGGCATTGGCTTTTTCCGAAGCAATTGCAGAAGTCACCTTAAACGTCACCGGTGTCAGCGAAGAACTCGCCGAGAGCATCAGTTTGAGCGTGATCCCTCCGGTTAACGATTCTGAGCGGGCTCTGAATCGCTACCTCGATGAGATTCCCAAGGTCGCTAAAAACAACCTGGCAGCGTTGGGGTATTTCAGTCCAAGAATCCAGGTGAGTCGGGACGTTGCTGAGGACACTACGATCGTAACCATGAACATCGAACCTGGTGATCCGGTGCGAATCAATAAAATTGATTTATTCGTTGATGGCCCGGCCAGACTTGATCCCCAATTTATGCCCATCATGGGTAAGTTGCAATTCCAAAAAAACGCTGTGTTCGAATCGAGTAACTACGAAGCGAGTAAGTCTATTCTGCTCGATGCCGCTCAGGACACAGGCTATTTCGACTTTGAATTTACTACCAGTAAAGTTCGCGTCAGCCGTAACAATTTAACCGCGGATATAGAACTAAAGGCCGAAAGCGGCGTACGCTATACATTCGGGCAGATTCGCTTTAACAACACCATATTCACCGAGTCATTCCTACGCCGCTGGGCAACCTTCGCCGAGGGCGATCCCTATGAATCCAGTAAGATCGCTGAACTGACTCAAAACCTACAAAACAGTGGCTACTTTCAAAGCGTCAGAGTTACCCCGCAACGTGATCGTCGATATGGCAAAACCGTACCAGTCACAGTCAGAGTCATTACCAAGGATAACAATCAGGTGGGTGTCGGCATCGGTTACGCCACAGATACTGGCGTGCGAACCAAACTTACTTGGGCAAAACCACTGATTAATCGTCATGGACATTCGCTTGAATCTGAATTGGGTATTTCCGCGGTGCGGCAAAACGTAAGCTTTTCCTATCGTATTCCCAGATCAAACAACCCACTACACAACTATTGGGGCGTTCAGTACGGCCTGCAGAACGAAGAAAACGAAGATACCGAAAGTTTTCTAAGCACATTGGAGTTTGGCCATACTCGGCTCATGGATTCCGATTGGACAGAAACCTTATTCCTTCGTTGGGAGCGGGAAAGGTCGATCATCGCTGATGATGAACTCAACACCGATTTAATCCTGCCGGGTTTTGTGTACGCTCGTTCACGCAGCAAAGGCAAACCCTTTTTAACCTGGGGACAATCAACCTCATTCACTGCGATGTATGGTGACCGAAATATTGGCTCAACAATCGATTTTCTAAAACTCAATTTGAGGTTTAAATATATCAAGGCTCTTGATGAGCGTAATAGTTACCTGTTTCGACTCCAGTATGGCGCTATTGAATCAAATGACTTCACGCTGGTACCGACGTCTCAACGGTTTTTTGCCGGTGGCGACACCACCATTCGGGGATACAAATACAATTCTATATCACCCACTAATCCCGACGGAGATGCCGTCGGTGGCCGTTATCTGGAAGTAACCAGCTTGGAGTACAACTACCGCTTTGCCGAACGCTGGAGCGTGGCCGCTTTCCTGGATGCTGGCCGAGCCTTTAACAATTTTGATACCGCTTATAGCGTAGGTGGAGGGTTTGGCATTCGCTGGCAATCACCCGTTGGCCCATTCAGGCTCGATTTAGCAGAGCCGATAGACGATGAACGGTTTAACGATGTGCGGCTGCACATTTCTCTGGGACCAGAACTGTGATCAAGCGTCTCTTTAAGTGGCTGTTGATTCTGTTTTTGATCGTGTTGCTGCTGCTGCTCATTGCTGTCGGTGTCGCCTACTATTTCGCCGGCACAGACCAAGGTTTTCAATACACCACCAAAGAGGTGGTGTCCCGCATCGAAGGGTTGGAAGTAGAAGGTTCCTCCGGGAATCTTACTGAAGGGATCTCTGCTGAGTCACTGAGTTACACCGACTCAGCGATCGTGATCAAGGCTCAAAATGTGGATACACAATGGCGCAGCGGCTGCCTACTGGACCGCGAATTTTGCCTAGATAAAGTATTTATAGAGGAGCTGTACTTAGAACCACAAGCCACCACCGAAGCAAAAGCTACTGAGCCGGCTGAACGCATCACGCTACCCACGGTAAAACTGCCTCTAGCGCTGAACGCTGAGGAGATTTTTATAAAAACATTGAGACTTCGTTTGCCCAATACCGATACTGATCAGGTTCTCACGGACATCAAACTGCAAGCGAAGACGCGCGACAGCAAAGTACAGTTGCAAACACTGACAGCCAGCTACAACAATGTTACCGCGACTGTCCACGGAGACTTTGAACTCAAAGGCAATTATCCGATGGATGCCACGGTGGACGTGGTAGCAACCGATGTATTCGAAGACTACGATGTGGCGCTGAGCACCAAGCTGCTAGGTTCACTGGACGAATTAAGTCTCGAGGCACACATCTCAAACGCAGCCGAGTTAACCGTAACGGGCACACTAAAACCACTGGAAAAACAACTACCAGCGAATCTTCATGTTCAATCAGATCAAATCGGCTGGCCGCTGGATACACTAGAGATGGCTAAAGCCGAAGAATTTAGCTTGAAGATTGAAGGCGACATGGATGACTATGCTGTGTCACTAGAGTCCAAAGTGTCCGGTGCCAGTATTCCAGAGTCGACGCTGAAGTTGGATGGGTTTGTGAACACGCAGAGACTACTGTTGCCCAACACCACGGTGCTGACTCTCGGTGGGTTTGCCACCGGCTCCACTGCCCTATCTTGGTCAGAACAGATCACCTGGTTTGCTGAGTTGATTGCCAAAGATATAGATCCATCAATACATTTGGCCAATATCAACGGTAACTTAAACGCGCTGCTAAAAGCGAATGGTGCGATTGCCGATGGTCAATGGTCGCTGGATGTAGAGAGAGCTAAAGTGGAGGGAGATCTCAGCGGCTATCCTCTACAACTTCAAACACGAATCAGTAAAACACTGGATGATGTTTGGAATGTTCCACTGTTTGAGCTTCAGAACGGCAACAACACAGTCGTCGCCAACGGCATATTGACTGATCAATGGGATGTGGACGCACTAATCCAACTACCCGAACTACAAAACTTCCTACCTGGGCTTGCTGGCGGCTTTAGCATTGATGCAAAAATCGGTGGTGACAAGCTAAAACCCGATGTGAGTTTAAGCGCCGATTCCAACGTATTTAAGTTTGACAATGTACTGGTTCAGGGAGCAAAACTCACCGCTGATATTAAAAGCGATGCCACCCTTCAAAGCCAGGTTGATTTGGCCCTCACGAGTATCAACCTCAACGGCTCCGTGTTGCGTAACACCACACTGGCGCTGGCAGGCACTCAACAGGAACATACGCTGGATTTCTTCACCGACGGCCCCTCACAAACAGCCTTAAAATTTAGCGCCGCTGGTGGTTTAAGTGAAACGTTTGACTGGATTGGTCAATTGCGCCAAGCCGAAATTGAACTCCCAGCCCATGATTTGCTTCTGGACAGGCCGACTGCGATCAGCTGGAATAACGAAGATAAAAGCGCATCGGTTGCCAAGCACTGCTGGACCAGTTTGCAGGCTCGATTGTGTTTGGATAACGATGTAGTGGCTGCGGCCGATGGACTAGCAGAATTATCGATTGCGAATTACCCAATGAACCGTATAGATCCCTTTCTGCCGGCGAACTCAAGTGTGAAGGGCATCTTATCTGCGAACAGCACCGTACGCTGGGGTGAGAATCATCCGGGCGGGTTTGTTGCCTCTTTAACAAGTGGCGTTAAAAACGGCGGTTTCACAGTCTCTGATGACACTTTTGATGATGTGGATTTCGATTACGAATCCCTAAATCTGGACGTGACGGCTGACGGGAATCGTGTGAGCAGCAAATTATTGGTTAACTCAACAAATTTGGGCAACGCTGAAATTGTTGTTGATTTGCTACCCAAAGAAGCCGAGATGCCCATCGACGGTAATGTCAACCTACAAGGCTTTGATATTGGTTTTGTTCAAGCCTTCTTACCAGGGTTTGAAATGATCGCTGGTAAAGTCAACGCCACTGGCTCTCTATCGGGAAGTTTAAGCGACCCGAAGTTCAATGGTGAAGTATCGCTCAACGACCCCGTTGTGCAGTCCACCGATTTACCTCTGGGCATCGATGGCGGCAGAGTCACTGCAAAAATCAATGGCAAGCGGGCCTTCATCCAGGGTGCACTCGATAGCGGCGACGGTGACATCACGCTCACTGGTAACGCTAACTGGGCAAGATCTCCCTGGCGCGTGCGAATGGATGTCAGTGGCGAACAGCTAGCCATCGTCCAAGCGCCAATCGAAAGTTCAGAAGTGTTCCCAAAGCTCGTCATACGTGCCCAACCTGGTGCGATTAAAGTCAACGGCACCGTGGAAATTCCGAAGGCAGTGATCAATGTGCGGGACCTACCCCAGGGTGCGGCCACACTATCGAGCGACATTGTTGTTATCGAAGATCAGTACGAAGCCGATGCGTTTAAATCGGTCGAGACATCCGGTCCGGGTACCGATCTAGAAGTTGCTGTCACAGTAACTTTGGGTGATGAGGTTGAGCTAAGTGCCTACGGACTCGACGCTAATCTCACCGGCGATATTAAGGTTTCCATTGAATCCCCGAACCCTCCTCAACTTACTGGAGAGATCACTGTCGTTGAAGGGATCTATCAACAGTATGGACAGGATCTCAAGGTCACCGACGGCCAAATTCTGTTTGTGGGGCCTATCGATCAAACTCGATTGAACATGGATGCTGTGCGAGAGATTGAAACTGAAGAACGTATTGCTGGGTTATCTCTGCAAGGCCAGATAGCTGAACCTGAAGTCACGCTGTTCACCGAACCTGCTGACAAGCCCCAAGAATCGATACTGTCCTATATTGTTCTGGGACGTGATTTGAGCGAAGCCTCCGATCAAGAATCCAATCTGCTAGCCTCGGCTGCATTGGCATTGACACTAAAAGGCTCACGTGGGGTTGCAGGCAATGTTGCAGAAAGGATCGGTATTGAAGATTTTGCGCTGGATGCAAGAGGCCAAGGTGATGACACAGAGGTCGTTGTCAGTGGTCGGCTGAACGAGCGTCTGCTACTGCGCTATGGGCGCTCAGTCTTTCAGCCGGAGTCGACGCTGTATTTACGCTATGACATTACGCGACAGCTCTATCTGGAAGCCGCGCAGGGTGTGGAACAAGCCGTAGATCTTTTCTACTCGTTTTCGTTTTAGTAGCTCAATAGGGTTTATCCTTAGCACTATGAGTGCATCAAACCAAGAATACGACTATATCGACTCCAATGAAGCTCTTGCGCAGTTATGCCAGTCACTAAGCACCAAACCCTACATCGCCATTGATACAGAATTTTTGCGTGAACGAACCTACCGACCGGAGCTGTGCTTGGTTCAAATCAAACAGGAAGAAATTCTGGCCTGTGTCGATACTCAAGCTATCACCGAGCTCGGACCTCTGATTGATTTGATGAACAATGCCTCAGTCACAAAAGTCTTTCATGCCGCCTCCCAAGACTGTGAAATATTCTATTTGTTATCAAAAAAAGCGCCTGCTCCGTTATTCGATACTCAGATCGCCGCCCCGTTACTAGGTTATAACGAGCAAATCGGCTACGGCAATTTGGTCAAAGAGCATCTGGGTATTGAGCTATCGAAATCTCAAACACGTGCCGATTGGACACGCCGCCCGCTTACTGACCAACAAATTATGTATGCGTTAGATGATGTTATCTATCTAGAACAGCTGTATTTGTCGATGATGGACACGCTCACTCAGCAAAATAGATTAAGTTGGTTAGAACCTGAATTTCGAGCGTGGGAGCAGGCTGATAAATACGATCAACCGGCAGGAGATCGATGGTTAAAGGTTCGAAATATTCAGCGATTCAAAGGCAGCACCCTGAGTATCATTCAGTCCTTGTGCGAATGGCGTGAGATTAAAGCACGCGAACTCAACAAACCTCGCAATTGGATAATGAAAGACGATGTGCTAATCAGCCTGGCTCAGCAGCAACCAGATTCAGTGAAAGAGTTAGAGCACATTCGTGGACTGGATAGAAAGACTCGCGAACGTCACCATAGCGAGTTACTCTCATTGATCGACACCGCTCGCCAAACCGAGCCACACCCACTGCCACCGTTTAAAAAGAAGACCAAACTCAGCCCGGCCAAACAAGCGCTGATTCAGTTAATGTCGGCGTGGGTTCAACAGCGGGCTATAGAGCTAAACATCAACTCCGCGATTCTAGCCCCGCCCAAATTATTAGAGCAATTGGTCACCAGCGGCGATGCCAGCGCATTGAGCGGATGGCGTACAGCGCTGATTGGGGATGAACTGCTAGGGCTGAGCCAAGGCCAGTTGAGCCTTCGTTTCACCGGATCGGGGCTCGTCCTAGAACCAGTACCCGAGACACTGCTTCGCGATTGAGTCATTCATTGACTCAATCGAGCTAAAAACCGATGTAAATGCGTTGCATTCGTCGACCTTTTGCAGTATTTTCGACACTGAATTCAGTCTTCGGGGCGGGGTGTAATTCCCCACCGGCGGTAGAATACCTTAGATAGGTATTAAGCCCGTGAGCCACCATGGTGTCTTTGGTGGTTGATCTGGTCAAAATCCAGAGCCGACGGTGATAGTCCGGATGGGAGAAGAGCTGAACACGATAGAAGACTCTGTGACGAGCATCTTTTAGGCGCTCGCTCTGCGGATAAAAGCCTGCGTTGGATACGCAGGCCTGGGCTGACCTCTCGGTTATCCCTTCTCTCTTTCGTGCTAAAGCGCCCCGAGTTTTTAATAAGGGGCATTGGCTTTGGCCGATCACGATCAATATATGCATCGAGCACTGGAACTGGCCCAGCGTGCCACTGGGTGCGTTACTCCCAATCCGTTGGTGGGCGCGGTAGTCGTGCAAAACGGAGCTATCGTTGGAGAAGGTTGGCACCAATCGGCCGGTACCGCGCACGCCGAAGTGCACGCGCTCGAAAACGCGGGCGGCAAAAGCGCTGGCAGCACCTTATATGTAACGTTGGAACCTTGCTCTCACTTTGGTCGAACTCCTCCCTGCACCGAAGCGATCATCAAAGCTGGGGTGAGTACCGTTGTCTATGCTGTTGATGATCCCAACCCGCAAGCCGCCGGTGGTGGAGCTGCTTTGGAAGCACATGGACTCCGTGTTGTCCGGCATGTTCTGAAACGCGAAGCCCTACACACCAACCGATTCTTTTTTCATTTTCAAAAAGAGAAAACGCCGTATGTAGTAGCTAAATTTGCCGCCAGCCTGGATGGCAAAACCGCTACACGGAATGGTCACAGTCAATGGATAACAGGGCCGGAGGCTCGGCATCGAGGTCATCAGTTACGCCAAGCTGTAGATGCCATTGTCGTGGGTGCGGATACCGCTATTCAAGACAATCCTTCATTAACGGTGCGTCTGTCTGAAGAAGCGCTTGCCGGTCGAGCTGTTTGCCATCCGATACGGATCGTGCTTGATTCCTCTGGGCGTGTGCCGTTGCACAATAACTTGTTTGATACAGAGTTGCCCGGCACCACAGTTGTGGCTACCACGGATGCGATGAGCGTCGAGCATGAGCAATCGCTCAATACTAACGGCGTTGATGTGTGGCGAATAACTCCGGCGAAGAGAACCTCAAGCGGGAAATCAAGGGTCTGTCTGCATGGGCTATGTCAGAAACTGGGCTCTACCGGTATACAAAGTTTGATGGTTGAAGGCGGTCAAACCCTGCTGGGTGAATTTCGCGATGCAGGATTAATCCAGGAGATTTGGGCGTTCTTGGCACCTGTCATTATCGGTGGCGAACAAGCACCCGGGTGTTTCGGATCTCTGGGATCTGATCAGTTAGAGGATGCCCTGACGTTGTCAACGTTATCTGCCGAGAGTATCGGCAACGACGTGTTGATTCGCGCAACTATAGAATCACATCGGAGAACAGCCTAGTGTTTACCGGTATCGTCGAGGAGATGGGCACTGTTAAAGAGTGCAACCGCCAGGGTCAGGGCTTCGATCTGTGTATTCATTGCAGCACTGTATTAGAGGGTACGGCTCTAGGAGATAGTATCTGCGTCAATGGCGTGTGTTTAACCGTGGCGAAAATGGACGGAAGCAGCTTTACGGCAGGACTAGCGCCAGAAACACGCAGCCGCACCAATCTAGAAGCATTGACGTCGGGCTCACCTGTCAATCTTGAGCGTTCTGTCACACCCACCACCCGCATGGGCGGACATTTCGTACAAGGTCACGTGGACACCGTGGGTGTGATCAAAACGTTTAAAAAAGATGAAGATGCCTTGTGGGTGACTATTAGCGCGGATGATTCAGTGATGCGTTACATCGTCACCAAAGGCTATGTAACGCTGGATGGTACATCGCTTACCGTCGTTGACGTACAGGACGATTGGTTCAATGTAACTCTGGTGTCGTACACCCAGTCGCACATCATTATGCCAACCAAAGCAGTAGGGGACAAAGTCAATATTGAAGTCGATGTGTTGGGAAAGTATGTCGAACGATTACTCCAGTTCAATAACGTCGCCTCCCCTGGTTCTGCCATTACGCCTCAGTTTTTAAGCGAGCACGGTTATGAGTGAAAACAAACTATCAACGATAGAGACAGCGATCAATGCGATCAAGTCTGGAAAGATGGTCATCGTCGTGGATGATGAAGATAGAGAAAACGAGGGCGACTTTGTCATGGCCGGCGATTTTTGCGACAGCGCTGCCGTTAACTTTATGATCACCCACGGTCGAGGGTTGGTCTGTCTCGCCATGGCTCCTGAAATGATCGATCGGTTAAAGATTCCAATGATGGTTCCCGATGCACAGAACAGTAGCGGGTTCGGTACCGGGTTTACGATCTCAGTCGAAGCCAAAGCAGGCGTCAGCACTGGAATATCAGCACCCGACAGAGCTCAGACCATTAAGACGTTGATCGATCCCAGCACTACACCCAACGACATTGCTATGCCAGGACATATATTCCCGCTGCGCGCAAAACGCGGTGGAGTGTTGGAACGCCGTGGCCAAACCGAAGCCAGCGTTGATCTCGCCAGGCTTGCCGGATTGACGCCCGCTGGCGTAATTTGCGAAGTGATGAAAGACGATGGTGAGATGATGCGTCTTGATGACCTGCTCGCCTTCGCGCAGGTGCACGATATGCCGGTGATCAGCGTCGAAGATCTTGCGCAATACAGAGAACAACACGAAAAGGAAGTTACCGCCAGCGGCGAGCGCACCGAACACGCGAACTGGCAACAGATTGTGAGCGTGGTTGGCAAAAGCCAACTACCTACCAAACACGGCAACTTCGACATCACTATTTACCGTGATGCGCAAGGTATGGAACACAGTGCACTGGTTTCAGGGGATTTATCGAAGGGCAAAACTCCGTTGGTTCGCATCCATTCTGAGTGCTTAACTGGGGACGCCTTTGGCTCCAAGCGCTGCGATTGCGGTGAACAACTAGAGAAAGCGTTAGCCGATATCTCGTCCGTTGAAGGAGGGATTTTGGTGTACCTACGCCAGGAAGGTCGTGGTATTGGGCTGGGCAACAAAATACGTGCGTATTCGTTGCAAGACGAAGGGCTGGATACAGTGGAAGCAAACCATCAATTAGGTTTCCCAGCGGATGCACGCACTTACGATGCCGCGGCAGCGATTCTTCAGCATTTGGGAGTTGAATCGATTCAACTACTCACTAACAATCCTGAAAAACATTCGGCGCTGGATACGCTGGGAATTCGTATCGAGCGTTTAATACCACTGCAGATACCAGCGCAGTTTGAAAATGCGAACTACCTGAAGACCAAAGCAACTCGCATGGGCCACTCTTTGCCCGAATCGCTCTACAACACAACATCATCATTGAAAGGTAAGAAAAATGGCACACATGATTGAAGGGAAATTAACAGGTGAAGGGTTAAAAATTGCCATTGTAGCTGCACGGTGGAACGACTTTATGGGACAGAAGCTCGTTGATGGTGCTATTGATACACTGATCCGGCATGGGGTTGCTGATGATGATATCAGTGTGGTTATGGTTCCTGGCAGTTATGAAATTCCGTTCATTACGAAACAAGTAGCCCAGAGCGGTAAGTACGATGCCATCGTATGCATTGGTGTTCTGATTCGCGGCGGCACGATCCATTTCGATCTGATCGCCAGCGAGGCCAGTAAAGGCATTGCGAATGTCAGTATGGAAACCGGTGTGCCCTGCACCTTCGGCGTCATCACTACCGAATCCATTGAGCAAGCCATCGAGCGCTGCGGTAGCAAAGCGGGCAACAAAGGCGCTGAAGCTGCCCTCGCCGCTCTCGAGCTCCATCACCTTGGAGTCGAACTCGCGGGTCGGACCTAACACACCATGGGGTCGGACCGCATGGGGTCGGACCGCGTGGGGTCGGACCGCGTGGGGTCGGACCGCGTGGGGTCGGACCTAGCCAAGTCTTTGCACTAGAGGATTTTTTTGGAAAAATAGATTCGAAAAACTTGGTTAGTAGGCACTGTTTAATACGGAATTGAAGCGTTTAGCTCGAAACTCCCAAGTCCAACTTTCTATACAGCCTTACGTAAGCCAGCATCCACCATTGTTACTTCCGGACTCATTTCCAAGGGATAAGAGCCCATCAACACTTCGAACTCCTCAGCGGGTACCGGAGGACTGTAGAAGTAACCTTGGATCACATCACAACCGAGTTTTTGCAGCATATCGAGTTGCTCCTGATCCTCTATGCCTTCAGCAACGATTTCCATGCCTAGATCCTGCGCCATAACAATGAGATTGCGTACCAAGGCTTGGCTTTCTTTGCGCTCAAGGATCGGCAAGATAAAGGATCGATCTATTTTCATTACATCCAAAGGCAACTTGTGTAAGTAATTCAGTGAAGAATATCCAGTACCAAAGTCATCAATCGACAATTTGATTCCAAGCTCCTTCAGTTCTTCCAAAACAGCGATAGCGGCGTTGATATCTTGCATCATGAGTGACTCGGTAATTTCGAGTTCCAACGCCGATGGCTCTAATCCCACCCGATCGATTACCGACGCAACTCGCGAAGCAAACTTCCTGTCTTTCAACTGTCGGGCCGAAACATTCACAGACACCCGCGCATGAGTCGATTCAGCTTCAACCCACTTTTTCCATTGATCTGCCGCGGTATCCATAACCCACTGACCAATGTCAATAATCAAATCACTCTCTTCAGCTAAGGGAATAAAATGAAAAGGCGAAATCACACCCAATTTTGGATTGTTCCATCGAATCAGCGCTTCAGCACCGTGTAAGGTTCCCTCGCTAGAATTTATTTTCGGTTGATAGCACAGGGAGAATTCATTGTTTTGCAGAGCAGTAGCCAGGCATTCGGCTATTTCAATTCGGCGCATGGCACTTTCATGCATTTTAGAATCAAATGCTCTACAACCTTCTTTACCTTCAGAAATAGCATGATCTAATGCGGTAGATGCACATCTCAGTAGCTCTTCGGCTGCTAAATCCGTATCTGATGGTAAGGCATAACCAGCATCGAAACGCATCTGGAAGGACTTACCCTCATACGACACTTCATCTGAAAAGCCATCTAGTAGTTGATTGATCGCCTGCAGCGCATCATTATGCTGTGGTGTTACTGATACCATCGCACAGAAACGACCATCATTCATCAGACCTAATACCGTATCAGCTGCCTGATCATTTTTTCGTAGAGAAAAATAGTGGTTTAGAAATTCTTTCTCTTGGTGTAGTTTCAGAACTTGCTGAATCGATTGGTAGTCTCTGATTTGCATACTCAGCACAGCGAAATCAGAGCGTGGATTAGAGTCCACTGCATTTTGTAATTCCTTTAGGAAACTAGCCTGATTTAGCAGAACAGATATATCCTGAGAAAAGCGCTTCTCTTCCCAGATTTTGAACGCATCATCGATCTCGGCAATTAGCTTTTCGGAATCCCAGGGTTTACATAGAAATTTCAGGGCCCCTCCATCATTAATGGACTTAATGACAGAGTCTTGATCGCTATTACCACTGAGTATGAGACGAGACATTTCTGGGCGAATTTGACGCGCTTCTGACAACAACTCAGCACCTGATATGCCAGGCATGTTGTAGTCGGACAGAAGTACTGAAACCGGGGTTTCACGAATGATTTCTAGAGCGCTCTGACCATCCTCCGCGGTTAGCACATGATAGTCTGTACCGCGGAATACTCTTTTCAACGCGAGTAATATTGAGCGTTGGTCATCGACCAATAATAGTATTTTTTCCACTAAAGACTTCCGTGTCAATTAGGCAGTCAACTATCGTGCAAACAAAGTCAAAAACATGAACGACCGCAAAGAAGCCCAGGCTTCCAAATTCATGCTACAAGCTGGTATCGGCCACCAATTGCAGTTGCTTTAAGCCATATTTCCCGTTTTTAGGCTTAAGATCTAGGACACAGTAGCCGCTATTTCTAGAGAATGCGTCCAGGACGGACGCCCCACCGCTCGAGAGTTCATGGATGAAAGGTGTCATATTTAATCTACTGTCTGAATTAGTGCAGGAAAATTTCGGCCTGGAAGTTTGGGACGGCCTACTACAAGAGGCTGGACAGGACGGCGTGTATGTATCGTCCGAAAGCTACCCCGATGAGATGTTGTTTTCTTTGGTCGCCATAGCTAGTGAGAAGTCGGGCATACCAGCGAACGATCTTGTAAGGCTATTTGGGGAATATATGTTCCCCCATTTTTACAAACAAAACCCACATTTCTTCTCTGCCGATATGACACTGAAAGAATTTTTATTGTCAGTTGGCCGGGTTATACACGTGGAAGTTCGTAAACTACAGCCCGATGCAAATCTTCCGAAATTTGAATATGTCGATGAAGATGACAAGGAACTCACCATGTTCTACAGCTCCCCAAGAAAACTTTGCATGCTCGCTGAAGGCCTAATCGCTGGTGCAGCGAAACACTTCAACACTGAATATTCCCTCAGCCATGATGAGTGTATGCACGATGGTGCTGAACGCTGCCGCCTGCATTTAACTATGGCCTAATCCAAATGGACCCAAACGTTCTTCAAAGAGCTTTGGATAGAGAAATCGCTCGGCGCGAAAAGGCGGAAGCCCTTCTCGAAAGCCGCTCACTAGAGCTTTTTTTATCCTATGAATCACTTCATGAATCACATGCCGAACTAATTGACGCTCTGGATGAAGTTAAAAGTAAACAACATCAATTGGTTCAATCCGAGAAAAGAGCCTCTCTTGGCATCATGTCCGCTGGCCTGGCTCATGAAATTAACAATCCAATTGCTTATATATTCAGCAACCTGATTGCTCTAGAAAAGACTATAAATGAATGGAACAAATACCACCAAATCGTCAGTGATCTAATACAAGAACAGTCCGCAACGAAGAGAAAAAATCAGATTGAAACACTCCAAGAGTTCATTAAAACGTCCGATATCGACTATCTGCTAGAGGACAGCAGTGCGCTAATTAATGAGTGCACCGATGGTGTGAAGAGGGTGAAATCTATCGTTAAAGGACTACAGGCATTTGCCAGCAGTAATTCTGGAAACGTGGAACCGGTGGATGTAAACTCAAGCATAAAGGAGGGTTTGAGACTGCTTGAAAATCAACTTCAATGCAACTCTGCCATAGAGCTCAAACTCGAGGGTAATCCCACGATAGAAGGATACCCAGGCCAGTTAGATCAAGTACTTTTACACCTCTTATCCAATGCAGTACACGCGATCGAAGATAGCTCTGGGTCTATTTCCATCAGTTCTGAGCAATCAGATAATCTTGTTCTAATCACTGTGACTGATACAGGTTGCGGGATGGATCAAACAACCCTCAATAGTGTATTCACACCATTTTTTACAACTAAGGAAACCGATAAGGGAACGGGATTAGGGATGTCGATCTCTCACGGAATTATCGAAGAACTCAACGGCTCTATATCAATTGATAGCGAACTGGGCAAAGGCACTACCGTTACCATCACCTTACCCGCTTGCACCATCGCCTCCCAAGCCGCATAACCTGCCACCCAATACACATCTGCGATCGGGTCAGACCACCGCAAATCCCTGTGGGGTCGGACCAGCGCAAATCGTTGTTTACCGGCGAGTTTCTCGGATTTTCATTCGATTTTGAAGCCTTAAATCAGCAATCTCAACGCTGTTTTGGATGGCTTGAGGTCCGACCCGGTGAGGTCCGACCCGAAGTTAGAGGGGGCCGAGTTTTAAGGGGGAGGAGTCGGTGAAGCGAGAAAAACGAAATCGGTTAAGGTCGTGACCGGGTGCCTTGCCTTGCAACAATTCAGACATAACTTGGCCCGCACCAGGGCCGATACCAAAACCGTGACCACTGAACCCAGTTGCCAGGAACAAACCGGTCACGCTTGGGCATTCATCAAGAACCGGTACAAAGTCCGGCATCGTATCAATCATACCCGACCATGCATGAGTGACCGTCACTGAATCCTCCGTCGCAAATCGCTCGGCCAATCGCTGCTTCATGCGCTCTATCAATGTTTTATCGACCATAGGATCCAGTATACGAGTTTGCTCAAAGGGTGATTGTTGGTCATCGTTGCTCCCAAAACGCCAGGCATCGGGAAACCCGGCAGATGCCATTGAGAACCTGGTGTCTTTTATCGAGGTTTTAATCGCTTTTGCAAATGGTCTCAAATACTGAAAAGAAGCCGGACCGATATAGTGCTTTTGGTAATCGGTTAACGCCATGTTGTAACCACCATCCGGTCGTTTACAAACAGCAAGCCCATCATCCTTAATGTTACCGTCGTACAGTTGAACCGCCGAATCAAACCGAGCCACGGTTGCTTGCACACTCAACTGTGGCAATGAGAGCCCCACGGTTTTAGCCAACAGTGAAGACCAAGCTCCACCAGCGAGTAGTACTCGGTTAGTTAGAACCGATCCCAGTTCTGTCACCACCTCACTAACCTGTCCACTGGAACTTTCAATCGACCGCACCGCACAATTCTCAATAACAACTCCACCTGCCCTTACGACCGCTCTCGAAATAGCGGGTACCGCATACCAGGGTTCCACCCGACCATCGCTGGGGGTAGACAACCCCACTACCCAGTTCTTCTTTGCTGCCGGAACTCGCTGTTGAATTTCGCTAGATCCAAGCACTTTAGAATGCACACCATTAGCTTTCGCCACAGCCACGGCACGCTCATATTTTTCTTCAGCCGCCTGATTTTCACTGACATAGAAAACACCTTGTTCTTGGAACGCAAGGCAGTTCTCACCAGTTCGAGCCGCCATTTCGTTCCACAGTCGTAGTGATTCCACCATGATCGGATATTCATCTTCATCCCGACCGGTTTGCCGAACCCAGCCCCAGTTTCTGCTTGATTGTTCCCCACCCACTCGACCCTTCTCACATACGAGCACAGACAATCCTTGCTCAACTAGCGGGAGCGCCGTGGACAACCCCGCTATACCACCACCCACCACGACAATGTCCACTTCTCTGGGCAATGCCATCTGATGAGCGATCGGCGTTGACTGATTGATTGGGCTTTGAAAGCGCATGAGGACCTGCGAACGAACATTGTTAGAAGTGCGCAAGGATAACCAGAACACACTTTCGGAGCAACAAATGGTGGAACTGCGTCAATAATGCTGCGTTATCTGTGAGAGCTCACCCATTGTAATCATGATTTTTATTCGAAGTTCAAAAAACGTTTCTTCATCACTTTGATTTACTCCTGGTGAAGCCGTTATCCAAATTACAACAACAAAAACTAAATTTTTTAGGGGCAGCAAAACATTGAGCATGCTATCGATGAATCCATAATCGATCGCCATCGCCCACAAGGCATTGAAGGCAAGCCAACTCAGACGGCAGCTATTCGCCAGCTATTCCCTACTTTTTACTAACGGAGAGATAACGTAATGACTGCAATTGTTGCCGATGGCCAACTAGCGAACGATTTCGTTCAAGATGCCTATAAAGCCCCTTCAGCCGATTTGATTGGTACATCCGGTGAAGCGGTGGAGAACAAAGCCTTTTCCCGAAAAGGGCGCATGGGTGTATTGAGCTACTGGGCCAGAATGCCAGTCGGTGTACTGGCCATGGTTGTCAGTATTGTTCCATTCAGCATGCTGATGAGCTCCAGCGTTGGCTCAGAACCTAATATGGTATTAATGTTACTGACTGGTGCAATCATGACTGTTGGGGTGATTGTCTCAATGCTTTATATGGTGGTCAATGCGATTAAACGCTTACACGACATCAATATGAGCGGCTGGATGATGTTGCTGAATTTTATACCAATAGTTGGCGCGATATTCAGTATCTATATGTCTGTTATGCCTGGCAAAGCTGAGCCGAATCGATTTGCCGGCGCAACGAAACCTACATCGACATTAGGTAAAGTTGTCGGTGGGATCTGTTTAGGGCTTTATGCCTTGATTTTCATCGGCTACTTTGTGTTGTTGGTGATGGGCGTTGCCATGTAGTTAAAGCACTAGATCTACCTTTAAAGGCTTCTGCAGCTTATACTCTGCAGAAGCCTTTTTTATTTGGATGACTTGCAATGCCTGCTCTGATGAATAGCTTCAAAACCGAGCACGGAACCGGAAAAACACTAACCGATCGCCGGGCCGGTTTAGTGGACGCCTTCCAACCCCAGGCGTACTCATAGCTCTAACTGCACACACTGAAGCATCTGCCCGAAAGAGTGACTCCTCATGGCCCACTTAATAATTCAGTATTCTTCAAACCTTAAGAACCAGTTTGACGCACAGGCGCTTTGTAATAATTTGCACCAATCGATGGCTGATGCTGGATTTTTCCCATTAGGAGGCATCAGGGTTCGATGTATCGCGGTAGAACACTACGCCATTGCTGACCTAGATCCTAAAAACGGATTTGTCGATATGGAACTTCGAATGGGTGTTGGTAGATCGATAGATCAAAGAAAAAGTATTGGCGAGGCACTCATGTTGACGAGTCGTCAGCTGTTCGAAGGACTACTCAATGAACCACACTTTGCACTCTCTCTGGAAGTGCGTGAAATAGACAAGGAACTAAGCTGGAAGACCAACAGCATCCACCCTAGATTAAACAACTAGGTGGCAAAGCCTCCTACTGAGCGTCAGTATCTCATTCACCTCAGCGCTGTAAAACAAATACATCCGCAACAATTCAAACGATATTCTCGGCAAATCTCTATTTTTTTAAATGTATCGATCTACCTTTCCGGTATAACGGCATAGTAGGTTTTCATCAAGATCGTTTTTATCGTACGCGCCCAGCAATATTCCTC
>JAHQVR010000120.1 GCA_019634245.1 Gammaproteobacteria bacterium | reverse complement strand
CAGGCGCTGGAGACTAGAATTTGTCAGTTACTACCTGTGCTAATGTTAGCTCGAGTCGATGGAAAGTCTCCCGTAGAGTATCTGTCTGCCAGTGAGGGTGACATCGTTCGGCAAATGGCACTTCAATACATCGGTCATCCGACAACCTCTATCCAAGCGCTCCTCCAAGGTATCAACCATTTTTTAAGGAATTCAAAGGCGTGACAAAAATATCTTCGATTAAGGGCCGTCGAGTCTGGGATTCGCGTGGTGCACCTACTGTTGAGGTGGATGTTGTTCTTGATAACGGTGTTTCTGGCCGCGCTATAGCGCCAGCAGGCGCATCTCGGGGACAACGCGAAGCAATAGATTTACGCGATGGCGGCAAGGCATTGCGGGGCAAAAATGTAGCGCAAGCGCTCGCCAACGTTAACGGCCCTATTTCGGAGTCGATCATTGGGCTTGACGCAAATGATCAGGAAGGGGCGGATTTGGCGCTTTGTGCCCTGGATACATCTGTATTGAAAGAGAAGATAGGTGGTAATGCAATGGTGGCCACTTCGCTAGCCGTGTTGCATGCAGCGGCTGCTGATGCGGCAAAACCGTTATGGCGTTATGTAGCAGACAGCTATGGCCAAGAACCTTCCCTACCCTTGCCCGAAATTCAGATATTTGGTGGCGGTGCGCATGCTGGACGACGCGTCGATATTCAGGATTTTATGATTATGGTGCCGGGTGCGGCCAGTTTTGATGAGGTCATGGAAATCACCAGTGAGGTGTATTTCGCCGCAGGTGATTTGATGGCGCAACGCGGTCGTGCCGCAGGCATTGCGGATGAAGGTGGCTGGTGGCCTCTGTTCGATAGTAACGAACAAGCTTTGGAAACATTAGTACAAGCTATCGAATTGGCCGGTGAGAAACCCGGTGAGCGAGTGGTAATTTCACTGGATATCGCGGCTTCGGAGTTTGGACAATCGGGCAATTATCGTTTGAACCTGGAAGACCGTGCACTGGATTCTGAAAAATTTATCGACTTACTCGGTGGTTGGTTAGACGCCTATCCAATCGTATCGATAGAAGATCCGCTGGGTGAGGATGATCCTGATGGTATGGTGGAATTTACGCGGCGGTTCGGAGAGCGGGTCCAAATTATTGGTGACGACTATTTAGTGACAAACGCCGATCTGGTTTCGGAGGCGGCACAGACAGGTGCTTGCAACGCCGTACTGATAAAGGTGAATCAAATTGGCACTGTGTCGGAGGCCATGGAAACGTTTACCGTTGCTAAACGTTTGGGCTGGGGCGCGGTGGTGTCTGCTCGTTCCGGAGAGAGTGAGGACAGCACCATTAGCCATCTGGTGACGGGTTTGGGTTGCGGCCAACTCAAGGTAGGATCGTTTCAGCGATCAGAGCGCATGGTGAAGTGGAACGAGTGTTTGCGTATTCAGGATGATCTGGGTGCTGACACTTTTGTCGGTGGCAAGCCACTAGCGAATACTTGGTGGGCATCAAAATGACTTTCTCTGTTGATCGACGGGCTAGTGGTCGGTCATTGTCATGACGACACCATCGCCGCTTACCACTTAACGCATATTACTCTACTAATCGTCAATGAGTAACCTGCCGCCAGGCTATGCGTCAAAGGGCAATGCATGGTTGTCAGAAACGTTTATCACCGGGTGACTGGGCTTCTACAGATTGATCCAAGAGCGCCCAATTGACTCCCCGGTTTTAGCATCTTTATTATCGTGCCTTTGTCTTACGCCACTCTTCAAACCGTTTAATATTTTCTTCCTGAGTCGCAGGATAAAGCCCGATAATGGAGCTGCCCTGGAGTACCTGCTCCAATACAAAGGCCTCAAAACTTTCCATATCAGCGCATTCATCGGCCAGTTCATCAATAAGATGCATCGGGATAACCATGACGCCATCGCCATCACCGACCAATAGATCGCCAGGGAATATCGCTGCTCCTCCACACGCAATGGGAACATTAAGTTCAATGGCCTCGTGTAGAGTCAGGTTGGTGGGCGCTGAGGGCTTTGCGCAATAGGCTGGCATGTCCAGTTCGCCGATTCCCTGACAATCGCGGAACCCGCCATCGGACACGACACCTGCAGCGCCACGCAATGCCAGGCGTGTTAGCAAAATAGAGCCGGCGGTGGCAGCGCGAGCGTCTTGTCGTGCATCCATAACCAGCACACTGCCAGCCGGACATTCTTCCATGGCCACCCTTTGTGGATGGTCTGCATTGCGGAATACCGTTATGGGGTTTCGGTCCTCACGCGCCGGAATGTAACGCAAAGTATATGCTTGGCCCACCATATTGTTAGTTTTTGTCGCGACTGGCAATACCCCTTGAATAAACTGATTGCGCAGCCCCCGTTTATATAATGCCGTTGCAATAGAGGCAGTGGAGATGTGTCGAAACTTTTCGCGTGTTGACTCAGAAAGAACGTACTCGGTCATAGGGTGGTCCGCTGGGAGAGGTCTAATGGAGCTGAGGGTCTTCGCCAATTATAACGAGTCTACTTAATCAATCGTGTCATAAATTCCTTCGCTGAATTGCCTTTCGGATACTCGGTGTCTGGTGTCGGAAGGTTTAGCCATCGACACAAAGGACCCCATCCGTCGCCAAGGTTATGAATAAGCAATCGAGAAGAATCAATAGTGGCCTTTACCTCATCAACATTTTGGTTGTAAACGGCTATTGCGTGATTTTTATCATCTGGGCGTCCATCAAACACCTGCTCCGCGATTAGCCGGTGTGCAAACCCTGTTGGATCAGGGTATTCGATGATGTGTTTGAGAATGGTGGCCTCAAAGCTGACCCACCAACTTTCTGCCGAACGCAGCGTGAGAAGGACCTTGGCGTCCGGGTACTCGGTCACCAAGGATTGCCAATAGTACGCCGATGGCCAATCGACGCACGCATGGTATCCGGCGAACAGTTTGTTCCAGTTGGGTTCTGCGCCGTCAACTAACTCTAGCCAGTGTTTGCGAAGTGGATTCTGGTTGCCAAGCTCTCGCATATGGTGGGTTGGCCCAACCCCAAGAGTGTTCAACGCATGACGCATGGAATCAGTGCCCGTACGGCCAAAGCCTGTGCCGATAATCTTTAAAGTCACGGCTTACTGGGTGTTAGTTTGGACACGGAATAGGTTCCAGGAATCAGGTAACTGATATGATGGCTCTGCAGTCCAGCAATGCGATTATAGGCGTTATCAATGACTACGATGCTGCGCTTTTACCCAACGACCTCTCATCGGCGTTGTCGTCAGCTGGATCTCCTTGAACAGAGTAACTGACCAAATCGCGCACAGTGAGTTTAGTTTTTCTTTGTTCAAAGACTTCAATGTATTCGATCATCGTGTTTGAGTGTTCCCTCATCATCCCCTCTGCGCGCACTGGGTCGCCTTGCTCTATAGACTTATAAATAATACGGTGCTGAGAATTTCCGATTTTCAAGCGCAGAATGGTCTTTTCGATGTCTTTGCTATTAATGGAATCGCGATCAAACACCATAGAACCCGATGCCAACATGGGTAGGTGACTGATCTGATTGCACGTGAATTTCACATAGGAATTTCCACAACATTCAAGGATCGTGTTGTGAAACGCGAAATTCTGAGCATGCATTTTTCTTATCGTATCGTCGTCAAGGCTGCCTTTTTCGATCAGAGAATCGATTTGTTCGATCGCCCGCGCCATGCGGTCCAAGTCTTGTGCTTGGGATTCTTTTTGTGCCATCAATCTGGCAGCCAGGCTTTCTAGATGTCCTCGAACTTGCACGGCCTGCCTGATGTCATTAACGGTGATCTCCTCAACGACGTACCCCCGGCCCTCGCCTTTTCGGATCATGCCCTCTTGCTCTAGCCGTCTCAGTGCAAGCCTGACCGGGGTACGTGACACTTTGTGCGAATCGCACAATTTCGCCTCGGTGATGCGGGCACCGTGTTCGAAGGATCCATCGAGGATGTCCTGTCGGATGGTGTTCGCCAGTTCGGTGTCGATTGAACTCATAGTATTACCTGGTCAAGAAAGCTCATATTGCTAGTTTAGGATCCAATAATCAACCTCTTGGGATCCCAAATGCCTGATTGATTTTGTTGTTATTGAGTGATTTTTTCTGAATATTCGCTTTAAACACCCACTTGAATGCAATTTTACTAGAGCGTAGAATTCAAAATGTGCGTCAAAACAAGTATTTCAGGATCCCATAATGGATTTCCCTCACCGCTGGAGACACTAATGCAACCGTTGAAATATATCACCATGGCCCTTGCCATAGGCACTGCATCATGGGCTATGTCCATCGCCTCAGCCGAGGAATTATCAGTGGCCACCTTTGTGCCGCCGCAACATCATTCGAACACGGTGATGTTCAAATGGTTTGGCGAAGAGTTGGAAACACGCTCTAGTGGTTCGTTAAGGTTATTCCGATTGCCGTTGGGCTCGAGTGGGATTTAATCTGGTTTGGAATCATCGTGGTCATCGCCTTGGAGATGGGGATGATTTCACCGCCTGTGGGTATCAATGTCTTTGTTGTAAAGTCCATTGCACCCGAGGTGCCGATGGGTAGAATATTTTCAGGCATTTGGCCTTTTTGGTTTGCTATGGCGGGGATGATCGGACTTCTTATCCTCCTACCACAAATCGCTTTGTACTTACCACAAAAATTAGTGGGTAATTAGTAAATCACACCGCTATTCTTGGAGACTACTATGGATGCAAAAACCGTTTTTCAAATCCAACATTTTATCGGTGGTGGATGGACAGACACAGACAATGGTGAAACTTTTGAGGTTCTGAATCCCATTGATGACAGCGTGTATTGTCATGCGGCTAAAGGCAGTGGTGATGATATACGCAGAGCCGTAGCGGCAGCCAAGGAAGCTTTTCCAACCTACAAGAGCACGTTGCCCGCCGAGCGTGAACGCTGGTTGTTACGAGTAGCAGAGTTGATGGAGGAGCGTAAGGACGAACTCGTTGGATGCCTAATCGATGAAATCGGCTCACCGGTTCAAAAGGCGATGTTCGAATTTGGCAAAGGCCTCACCATGGTTCGAGCAGCGGCCGGAATGTGTCGAAATGTACGCGGTGAAACCATTCCTTCGGATGCTCCTGGCAAATTCTCGATGTCAATCCGAGAACCCAGAGGCGTGGTGGCGGTTATCACGCCCTTTAATGTACCTCTGATAAAAGTGACTCGTTTGATCTCGAACGCGTTGGCGGTTGGCAACACCGTCGTCCACCTACCGTCAGAAATGGCACCACATCTCTCTGTCTTGTTCGCCAAAATCATCCATGACGCCGGTTTTCCCGAAGGGACATTCAATGTGGTCACTGGGTACGGGCACGAAATTGGTGATCATTTAACCGGGCATGAGGATGTGAGTTTTGTGTCTTTTACCGGATCATCCGTGGTGGGTCAGCATATCAACGAAATCTGTGCGAAGAACAAAACTCCAAACACCCTGGAGCTCGGTGGCAAGAGCCCAACCGTCATACTGGCAGATGCTGATTTAGAAAAAGTTATGCCGCTAGCCGCACGGTCCATATTTATGTTTGGTGGTCAGGCCTGCATCGCATCGAGTCGATTTTATGTTGAGCGCCCACTCTATGATGAGTTTGTTAAACGCTTTTCGATGATCGCTTCGAAGGTTGGCATGGGTGACTTGAGAGATCCCAATACAGTCATTGCACCGATTATCTCGGAACGACAGCGTGAGCGCATAAAAAATCACATTAGCGATGCCGTTCAGAAAGGCGCAACCGTAGCGGTGGGTGGTGAATGGGAGGGTAATCGTTGTCAACCTACCCTACTGACTGGAGTACAGGAAGACATGACGCTCTGTCGCGAAGAAACGTTTGGTCCTGTGACGTCGATATATCCTATCGATAGCTATGAAGAAGGACTGGAGAGAGCTAACGATACGGAGTACGGTTTATCATCAGCTATTTTTACTAACGATATTAACAAAGCCCTGCATTTTGCAAAAAACATCGGCGCAGGTATGTGTCATATCAATGGACCCACCATCCATGATGAGGCGCATGTGCCCTTTGGTGGTAATGGTCAAAGCGGTGTTGGACGGGAAGGAACTGATGCTGATTTAGAAGCAATGACTGAATTAAAGTGGGTTACGGTGCAACTATGAGCTTTACTCTATATCATCACGGAAGTTCGGTCTGCGCTGCCAAAGTACGTTTTGCCATGGCAGAGAAAGACCTGGAGTGGCAAGGTGTGTACATCGACATACTGGCAGGCGAACAGTTTAATCCTGACTATATCAAGATCAATCCAAAATCTGTGGTTCCCACGTTAGTTCATGATGATTTGGTGATTCCCGACTCAACGGTTATCTGCGAATATCTTGACAGCATAGCTCCGGAATCCAGCCTGCACCCTACCGATGCTTATGAGCGTGCGCAGGTGCGCTACTGGACAAAGGCTGTGGATGAAGATCTACATCCCGCCTGTGGCGCCGTGACATTTGTGTGTTCCCATCGGCATACGGTTATGAAAAAGCTTGGCGAAGAAGGCACTAGAGAGTTTCTCGCCTCCACCCCAGAATTTTCTGTTACCTCCGATTGGAAGTCTCAGAAAGATGGCTTTATACGATATGGCTTTGAAGCTCCAGGTGCTACTGAGAAAATTAAACTCTATGACAGCTATCTATTTAAGATGGAAGATGCGTTGAAAGACGGTGAATGGTTGGTTGCGAACAAATTTACAATCGCTGATATTGCACTAACCCCTTACGTCAATCGTTTGGCCATGATGAATATGAGCGGTATGTGGGAAAACGGTCGCTTACCTCGCGTGACAGACTGGTTTGAACGTATTCAGCAAAGGCCAACATTTCAAAAAAACCTGATTGAATGGGTTCCAGAAGATTTAACCAACGACTTGCATAGCAATGGCACAAAGAGTTGGCCAGAAGTGGCTAAAATTCTTGATATTAACTAATCGGCTTGAGGAGAAACACTATGGGTAGGCTTGATAATAAAGTGGCTGTGATAACAGGGGCCGCTCAGGGCATTGGCGCTGCGATGGCAAAAGCTATGGCTGATGAAGGCGCGAATGTATTAGTGACAGATGTGCAGGACACGTCCAACGCTGTAAAAGCGATTACCGATGCCGGAGGCAAGGCACAAGGCTTAAAAGTGGATATCACATCGAATGACGATCTTAAAGCGATGGTGGAGACGGCCACTGGTGAGATGGGTGGTTTGGATATTATGGTAAACAATGCAGCGATCTTCGCCACACTGACACCCAAACCGTTCTTTGAGATTGACGATGACGAGTTCGACTTGATCATGAAGGTGAACGTACGCGGAGTACATCAAGTGATGCGTGCCATCACGCCTACTATGATCAAAGCCGGTGGTGGCAAGGTGGTTAATATTGCATCGGGTACCTTCTACTACGGGCCGCCAGGTTTATCTCACTACACAGCCTCCAAGGGGGCGGTTATTGCGTTGACCCGCGGACATGCGCGCGAGCTAGGAGATAAGAATATCCAGATCAATGCCATCGCACCGGGTTTAACAGAAAGTGAAGGCATTAGAGATAATCATGGGTTTGATATGGCGCGCGCCCCAACAGTTGCAAGCCGCTCGATCAAGCGAGAAATGCTTCCAGAAGATTTGCTGGGTTCTCTACTTTTTCTGTGTACGCCAGACAGTGATTTTCTTACCGGCCAGACCATCAACGTCGATGGCGGTAAAGTGAATTTGTAAATATCAATGCTTGGGGCTTATAGCATCATGCATAAGCCCCTTAGCAAAACAGCGTGAGCTGCAGAATCTGAGCGAAAGCAACAAAAGCACACTTGTCACAGTTCTTGAAGAAACAGGAATACTTAATGCGGTATTTTGCTGATTTTGGACAGGCTGGCTAGTTGCTATGCTGTTCGATTCAAAAACGCACAGTAATATTCCGATGCCACTACGCGCGCTTAATCATGCTAATCGGTGTAAGAACCCAGCTTCACTACTCTGTCAGCATGACTAAAATACTGTGATTCATGTGTTATAACTATTACCAGTTTTCCGCTATCCCTGAGCTCGGGTAACAATTTTTTATAAAAAACATCTTTAAATTCCGGGTCTTGGTTTTCCGCCCATTCATCAAAAATTATGATTGGTCTATTCTCCATATACGCAGTTAGTAACGCCAGTCGTTTTTTCTGACCGTGCGATAATCCGTTATGCTCAATACTATTATCACTAACAGTGACCTTATGAGTAAGCTGCAGTTTCTCCAATAAGGATTGAATTTTAATTGGCTTTGGTAAGTTAGCTGAATTCTCATAGCCGAATTTAATAGCATCGAACACAAAAGGATCCGTGAAAATAACTGAGAAAAGTTGACGATAATTGTTAAGATTATTCTTATCGATCGCAATATCGTTACATAGTATCTTGCCTTGTTCGCTCTGATACAGGCCAGAAATCAATTTAGCGAATGTGGTTTTACCGGCGCCGTTGTGACCAACGATAAATACCAGTTCGGAGGAATTAAATTCTAAGTTAAGTGGCCCAACGGTGAACAGCTCGTTGGCTTTCTCGGAAAGGTAGCGGTAACTAATATCTTGCAGAGCCAGATGTACTGGCATTTGGGTTAATGGTTTGACCCCTTCATTCATTTTCTGTGCATCTTCCAATGCTTTATCAATATTT